>JAOABO010000004.1:0-30230 GCA_026418315.1 Bacteroidia bacterium | reverse complement strand
GGCTTGATAATAAGTTATTGGAGAAGAAATTTTTTTAGGTCTAAATCTACCTCCTTTTTTTATTGTTTCTGTTTTTTCTGTAATGAAAAAAGTATTAGCTCCTAATCCTGAAAATTCGTTGTTAATGCTTGCTTTAATAGCATCAATGGCAGATAAAATGCCAACTAATGCCATGATGCCTATGGCGATAATCAACATAGTAAGAGAGGACCTCAATAAATTGGCTTTAATGCTTTGTATGGCTTGTAGTATAAGTTCTTTATTCTTCATCGTTTTCGGGTAAAAGTTTGGTAATATTTTCTTTTGGCTGAATAAATGGTTTTATTTTTTTCTCTATAATACTTAGTGCATTGCCTTTGCCTGTAACCAATGATTTTTCGGCTTCCTCATAAGCGTTTGTAGCTGCCTGCAGAGCATCTTTTATTTTTGTAAAATGCTTATCAATAAATACTCTAAGTTTTTCATACAATTTACCTATTTCAATAATAATGTTCTCAAATTCTTTTCTTTGATGCTCCTGCTGCCACACAAAATAAATCGCTTTAAGCGTAGCAAGCAATGAAGTGGGTGATACCATCAATACTTTTTTGCGAATAGCTAAGTTATATATTTCGGGCTTGTATTGATGTATAATGTTGATAATAGGTTCAATGGGTACAAACATTAAAACAAAATCTACAGAGTGTAGATTATAGATTTTTTCGTATTCTTTATTGCTTAAATTGTCTATGTGTTGTTCTATAGATTTTATGATTTCATTTGCAAATTTGTTTTTCTCTTCTTCGGTTGTGGCCGATTGATACTCCACAAAAGAAGACAAGGTCATTTTAGAGTCAATAATAATATGTTTTTGATTGGGTAGCAGTATGGTAACATCAGGTTGTTTGTCGTCACTTTTTTGTTGTGTTACAAAATGAATACCTTCCTGAAGGCCGGATATTTCTAAAAGTTTTTCTAAAATAAACTCGCCCCAGTTGCCCTGATATTTTACTTGTGTAGTGAGGGCATTTGCTAATTTTTCGGCTGTTAGTTTTACTTCTTCACTTCGTTTTGTTAATTCTTCTACTACTGTTTTTAAAGAAGCTCTTTCTTTGTTTTCATTATCATAATATTTTTGTATTCTCTGCTCAATTTCTTTAATTTGCTGTACATTTTGTTGCAAGACATCTTTTACAGGAGATAGAATATGTGTAATGCTTTGTTGGTTTTTTTCTTCAAGCTTAATAGCATTTTGTTCCAATAAGTTTTTTGAAATCAGTTCAAATTCTTTGCGGAATTGTTCCTGCAAATTCAGTAATTCCTGTTTTTGTGTTTGTAAGGCAGTTTCTAGTGTTTTTATTTTTTCCAAATAGCTTGCATTGTCCGAAGATAATTTTGTTATTTTTTCTTGTAAGTTCTTTATTTCTTGTTCTTTACTGTTTTTTTCATTTTCTTCTGATTGTAACTGGGTTTCAAGGGTACTTACAAGTGTTTTGTTTTCAATGTATTTTTGTGATAATTCCTCATTTTTCTGCTTTAAATCTTTATTTTCAATAAGTAATCCATCGTATTTTTCTTGTAATTCCTTTACTTCATTACTAACTTGTTGGTATCTGAAATAAAAAAAAGTACCGAGAATGGCAAATAACACAGTCAAAGCAACCAGAAGCAATAGCATATTTTTTGTTACAAAAGTACATCTATTTTTTTGAAAACAGAATGTCTTTTATTCTTAAAGAGGGGATTTAATAAGGGGCTGATTAATGAGTACTATTTTTTAATAAACTGCCTTTCATACAGTTCTATCCATTGAGCAGGAGAAATTTTTTGACAAAATTCTCCTATCAGTTCATAGGGTATTTGCTCGTTCTTTTTAAATCGCAGGCAGCTTTTTCCCATATCTAATTTGTATTTAAATTGTTTGGAATACTGTTCAGAAAACCATTTTAATAACTCCGGCTGTGCATATAAACCCATGTGGTAAATAGCTATAAAGTTTTTTTGAGACGCTATGCTGATAAATGGCAATGCTTGTTTGGGATTACAATGATACCCTTTTGGGTATAGTTGATGCGGTACAACGTAGGTAATCATGCCATAACTAATTGTTTCTTCAAATCCTTTTGGTAGATTTTCTTTGATAACTTTTCGCAAGTTTTCCATAATCAATTTTCTATCATCCGGAAGTTGTTGTATGTATTCCTGTGGTGTTTGTGCTTGTATTTTCATATTATTCATTTAAAATTTTCCACAATTCGTCTTTTAGTTTTTCAAGGTTAAACCCTGTGTGAGAGGAGATAAATAAATAAGGCAATTTATTTTTTCCTTTTAATTTTTTATTGAGTTCTTTAGAAAGTTCACTCATCAGTTCTTCGTCCAACAAATCTGCTTTGCTAATAGCCAACAATCTTTTTTTATTCAGCAAATCAGGATTGTAAAGTTTTAATTCGTTTAGCAGCACTTTGTACTCTTCAAAGATATTGGCATTTTCGGCAGAAATCACAAAAAGTAAAACAGAGTTTCTTTCTACGTGCCTTAAAAAACGGTGCCCCAATCCTCTACCTTCACTAGCACCCTCTATAAGGCCTGGCAAATCGGCCATTACAAAACTTTTAAAGTCCCTGTATTGAACAATACCAAGTTGTGGCACAAGGGTGGTAAAAGGATAATTGGCTATTTCGGGCTTGGCAGCGGTAAGTACGGAAAGTAATGTAGATTTTCCGGCATTGGGAAAACCTACCAATCCCACATCTGCCAATATTTTTAGTTCTAAAATTTTCCATTCTGATTTTCCTGGTTCTCCTTCTTGTGCAAAACGGGGTGCCTGACGCGATGGAGTAGCAAAATGGGCGTTGCCTAACCCGCCTCTTCCGCCACGCACCAGTATTATTTCTTGTCCATCTTCTGTGATTTCTCCTTCCACTTCACCGGTTTCAGCATTTTTGGCAATGGTGCCAAGGGGTACTTCTAATATCACATCTTTTCCTGATTTGCCTGTCATATTGCTTTTACCTCCATTTTCGCCATCTTCAGCTATCACATGTTTACGGTATTTCAAATGCAAGAGTGTCCATAATTGCTTGTTTCCCCTCAATATGATATGTCCTCCCCGGCCCCCATCGCCTCCATCAGGACCACCTTTGGTAGTAAATTTATCTCTATGAAAATGAACAGCACCATCTCCGCCTTTGCCACTTCTGCAGCAAATTTTTACATAATCAACGAAATTGGTCTCCACAACTCTATGAACAATTTAATCAAAGATTATTTATTACTTTGCAAATATCATTAAAAACATTCTCTACCTCTTGATTGGCATTGATAGTATGAAAAGCATTCGTAAAATATTTTTCGTAATATTCTTTAACGGGAAAGGTTTTTTCATAATATTCTACCAGCCTTTTTCTGATAACATTAATGTCAGCATCATCCGTTCTTCCTTCTATTTCTGCTCTTTTTTGCATTCTTTCTATAAAGACCTTTTCAGGGGCATCCATGAATATAATTGCGTTTACCAACATATCTTTTTGCTGCAACATTTTGTTTAATGCTTCTGCTTGTGCTACGGTTCGGGGAAAGCCATCATATAAAAACCCGTTTGCTCCTGTAGCATTATCAATAAAATTTTTTATCATTCCGATTACTATTTCATCACTTACCAATTCTCCTTTGTCCATAATAGATTTGGCTTGTAAGCCCAAAGGTGTTTGATTCTTTACTTCGTTTCTTAAAATATCTCCTGTAGATAAATGCTTTAAATTATATTTGGTACTTATTTGTTTGGCTTGTGTTCCTTTACCTGAACCCGGGGGGCCTATTAAAATTATGTTCAACATACACTTGTTTTATTATTGATGTAATACATAAACATTAGATAAATTTCTTCCTAAACCATTATAATCAAGGCCATATCCTACTATAAAATCATTGGGAATTTGTTTTCCCACGTAGTGTATAGGATAATTTAATTGATATGAATTAGGTTTAAAAAATACCGTAGCGATGCGGTAATCTTTATTATTATGTTTTTGCAAGGTTTGTATAATTTTATGAAGAGTATGTCCGGTATCAATAATATCTTCTATCACAATAACGGTTCTATCAGACACATCTTCGTTCAATCCAATTAATTCTTTTACAATACCGGTGCTTTGTGTGTTTTGATATGAAGTAAAGCGTACAAAAGATATTTCGCAAGGCAATTTAAAGTGCTTCATTAAATCGGAAGCAAACATAAAAGAGCCATTTAAGATAACTAAAAACAAAGGGTTTTTAAAGGTGCTATAATCTTTTTCCAAAGATAGAGCAATTTTTTGTACTATTTTTTGAATCTCACTATCTGGAATGTATAACCGGAATTTTTTATCATGCAATTGAACAATGTCCATTTTTATTTTTTGCCGCGTAAAAGTAAGGAAAAAATACTTGGAAGCCAATGACTATTTCAAAATATAAAAAACTTTTTATTTTTAATGATTGGTGTTTTAATTGAACAGATAGTTATTTTGATAATTTTTTTTATAGTTTGTTGAAATTGAATTTTTTAATGTACATTTGCAGCACCTAATTAAGGCACTTTATTATATCATGGTTCCGTGGCCGAGTGGCTAGGCAGAGGTCTGCAAAACCTTGTACAGCGGTTCGAATCCGCTCGGAACCTCTTTTATTTGTTATGCGATTTCTTGGAGTTATTCCTGTCAGATATCAATCTACTCGCTTTCCTGGCAAACCTCTCGTCAACGTTGGTGGTAAAAGCATGCTACAAAGAGTGTTTGAGCAAAGCAAAAAATGCACACTGCTTGATAAGGTAATCATTGCCACAGATGATGAATTAATTTTTGAACATGCAAAGTCATTGGGCGCACATGTTGTTATGACTGCAGCACATCATCAAAGTGGTACAGATAGATGCTTTGAAGCATATACCCTGTTAAACGAAGAATTTGATGTAGTAGTAAATATTCAGGGCGATGAGCCCTTTATCTCTCCTGAACAAATAGGATTGCTTATTCATTCCTTTAAAAAGCATGATGAAATTGCTACCTTAATGATTGCTTGTAATGATGCGGAAACATTATTGAATGAAGGTGAAGTTAAAATTGTATTGGATAAAAACAATTATGCTCTTTATTTCAGTCGTTCTGTAATTCCTTATTTAAAGAATGTTCCGCAAAGCGAGTGGCATTTGCATCATAAATATTATCGTCACGTTGGAATGTATGCATATAGAACAGATATTCTGGAATCTATCACTCAACTTCCTCCTTCAGAGTTAGAAAAAAAAGAATCATTAGAACAACTTCGTTGGTTAGAAAATGGATATAAAATTTTATGTGTAGAAACAACCCACGATAGTTATTGTATAGATTACCCGGAAGATGTTGAAAGAGTACTTACATTTATCAGAAAAAACTACCCAGAAATGTTATAATACGTTTATTTGGTTTTAACAAACATCTTTTAATTCATTTATAATTTAAGAAAATAAATTGTAACTTTACCCCGTAAATATGAGAAAATGAGAATAATATCTTTATGTTTATTAGTACATTCAATAATGTTAGGTTTTACAAAATTATATTGTCAAACACCCAGTTTTGCCACTGATATCGCTCCTATATTTTACAATAAATGTGTGTCTTGTCATTATAATGGAGGCATTGCACCTTTTGCACTTACAGATTATACCACCTCTTATACTCATAGATATAATATTCAACATGCAGTACAAACAGGAAGAATGCCCCCATGGCCACCCGATACTACTTACTCGAGAATGGTAGGCGAAAGGATTCTAACAGCAACAGAGAGACAAAAAATTATTGATTGGGTTAATGCGGGTGCACCGTCAGGTAATCTTGCTTTACAGCCACCTCCACCTACTTTTACAACCCCTTACCAACTTCCAGGTACACCAGATTTGGTAGTGAAGATACCTCCTATTACAAGTTCTGCTACAACGACAGATCAATATGTATGCGTTTCTGTACCAAGTGGTCTAACGCAAGATAGAATGATCAAGGCGTATGAGATTGTTCCAGGGAATCCATCCATAGTACACCATGCCATTGTTACTGGAGACACAACTAATTCTTTCCCGCCAGGAATGTACGATAATTGCTTTACAACCGCACAAGACGTTGGAATAGGAGGATATGCGCCTGGGCAAGGTCCCACAATATTTCCATCGGTGTATCCTGCCAAGCTTGGTATACTTCTCCCTGCCAATACAAATATCGTTTTTCAATTACATTTTCCGGCGGGAAGCATAGGTCAAGTAGATTCAACACAAATTAGATTTTTCTTTTATCCAATAAATGAGCCAGATGTTCGTCAAATATATATAATACCGCTCTTGCAAAATTGGTCC
Organism: Bacteroidia bacterium; assembly: GCA_026418315.1. Classification (GTDB taxonomy): domain Bacteria; phylum Bacteroidota; class Bacteroidia; order B-17B0; family Aurantibacillaceae; genus BPGX01. Next base: position 23,881 of record JAOABO010000004.1, on the reverse strand, counting down.
CTCAATATACCCCCTAATACTATTCAAACTTATACCAATACATGTCCAAGTACTGGGCTTTTTACCAATTGTCAATTACCTATCAATATAAGTGTTTTTGGTGCATTCCCACATTCCCATTTGATCTGTACTCGGTTGAGAAATTTTGCTGTAAATCCATTCAATCCAAATGACACAATACCTCTTATCAGAATAAATCGTTGGGACTTTCATTGGCAAGGTTTTTATACTTTCAAAAAATTAATTAAGGTACCTGCAGGATATAAATGGTATTCATACCATACATACGATAACACCGCAGCTAATCCCAATAATCCAAATAATCCGCCTCAAACAGTTTTGGCGGGTGAGAATACAACAGATGAGATGTTGTTTGATAGCTTTATGTTATTGATGTACCAGAGTGGAGATGAAAATATAAACATTGATAGCTTAATGACAGTGTCGATAAAAAAATTTTACAGTCAGAATAAAGAGAAATCGAAAATAGTAATTTATCCAAATCCTTTTTCAGAATGGTTTTATTTGAAAGTTCAAAATAGTGATGAAAAAATACTTTACGTCAGAATAACAGATATCAGTGGGAAAATAATATTCGAAAAAACAGATGATTATCCTTTTATTTTTCTACCCAATATGGAAAAAGGGCTATATTTTGCAGAAGTTATTACAAGTGAAGGAATATATTCTGTGAAAATTATAAAAAATTAAATCCCAATAACTTAATTTTAGTTAGTTTAATCTTATATTATTGTTCAAAAATTTTATTTACATTCGCCGCCTTAAATTATACTTATGAGTGTATTAGAAAGTATCAGAAAAAGAACAGGATTATTGGTAGGATTAACCGGTTTAGCCCTGCTCATCTTTATTTTAGAAGCATTGTTAGGATCGGGCAGAAACATTTTTTCTTCTGATGAGCGAACTGTAGGAGAAATTGACGGTGAAAAAATTGATTATATTGATTTCCAAAATTTGGTGAATCAACAAATTAATAATATCATGCAAATGAACCCCAATGCTAATGTGGACGAAAACATGAAAAAAAATATTACTGAAAATGTATGGACACAGCTTATCAATGAAAAAGTTATTTACCCGCAATATCAAAAAGCCGGTATCAGTATCAGCGATGAAGAATTATTTTATCTAATGCTTGTAGAACCACATCAAATGTTATTACAGCAACTCACCGATCAAAAAACTGGTAAGATATATGAAGGATTTGCTAATCCTGATGGTTCTTTGGATACCCGAAAGCTTCAAATGTGGGTTAATCAGATGAATCCTGACCAGGAAAGATTTTGGAAAAGTATGGAAAAAGCTATTACAGATTATCGTAAAGCAGAAAAATACTCTAATCTAATTAAAAAGTCACTTTATACACCTAAACTATGGGCAGAAGTCATCAATAAAGAAACTAATAACAAAATGAACATTACTTATGCAATGAAGAAATATGACGCCATTAAGGATAGTGAAATCAAATATACAGAAGAAGACCTTGAAAAATATTATAAAGACCACAAATACGAATTTAATAATACAGTTACAACACGAGTTGTAGAATATGTAAGTTTTGATGTGATTCCAACCGAAGAAGACATCAAAAACATTGAAAAAGAAATGAAAGAAGTAGCCGAAAAGTTTAAGGAAACCAAAGAAGATTCTTCATTTATTCAGGATAATAATGAAGGAGGCGAATTGATTATTAATAATTTTACGAAAACCACACTGATTATACCTGATAGTAATTTTTTTAACGCACCGGTAGGATATGTTTATGGCCCGTTTACAGAAGGAAATTACTTTAAAATATATAAATTACTGGCAAAACAGGACGTAGCTGACTCTGCAAGAGTAAGACACATTTTAATAGGATTGAATGATGTAAAAAACAACAAACAACGAACAAAAGAAAGAGCCAAAGCCATAGCAGATAGTTTACTTACACTCATTAAAGAAAAAAAGGTCAGCTTTGATACTTTAGTAAAAACTGTATCTGATGATCCTGGTTCTGTAGATAAGGGTGGAGATTATGGATGGTTTACTGAAACCACCGGATTTGTAGAACCATTTAAAAATGCAGGACTTTTAGGAAAAAAAGGAGATATTTCTGTGGTAGAAACTCAGTTTGGCTATCATATTATTGAAGTATTGGATGTTTCTAAAAATAAACATTTAAGTTACAGAGTAGGTCAAATATACAGAGAAATAGCCCCTAGTACTGAAACAACCAATAAGTACTATTCAGAAGCATCCTCCTTTGCAGGCAATTACAATACATCTGAATCATTTGACAAGGGTGTAGAAAAATTGAAACTAGCTAAAAGAATTTTAGAAAACATTCATGAAGGTGATAACTACTTACCGGGTTTGGAAAACTCAAAAGAATTTACAAGATGGGTATATAAAGCCAAAAAAGGAGAAGTATCCCCTGTTTTTGAATTTAAAAATAAATTCATTGTAGCAAAACTGACTCATATTAAAGATAAAGGTATTCTACCATTAGATGAAGTAAAAGAAGAGGTAATAACCAAAGTAATAAGAGATAAGAAAGCAGACAAGATGATACAAGAGTTTAAATCTGCCTATACAAACGACATTACTACTTTGGCTAATAAATTATCCATATCCACTCAAAAGCAAGAAAATCTTACTTTTAGTTCTTTCAATGTATTTGGAATTGGAAGAGAAGATGCGCTTATAGGTACTGCTTATGCTTTACCTTTAAACAAACTATCTCAAGCTGTTAAAGGAGAAAATGGTGTGTTTGTAGTTATTAAAAATAACGAAAAAATGGAAACTGCCACAGATTTGAAAATGCTACAAAAGCAAAACTCTCAAATGTTGGGCTCTCGTGCAGAATATGAAGTGTACAACGCTCTGAAAGAAAAGGCAAACATACAGGATTACAGAGGCAGATTTGATTTTTAATTACTATAATGGCATGAGTGAAACGATTCGTATTAAGGTAATTGATAAACAAAATAATATTCAGGTTTTAGAAGCCCCTACCAATATCGGATTAAGCTTAATGGAATTTTTGAAGGCAAGTGGCTATCCCATACTAGCTACCTGCGGAGGAATGGCTCTTTGTGCCACCTGCCATGTTGAAATACTAAAAAATTATGAACAACTTCCGGAACCTACTAATGATGAACTCAATATGTTAGATACACTTCCTCATCTTTTTCCAACCTCTCGATTATCTTGTCAAATTAAACTCACTTCTGATTTACCTGACGAATTGGAAGTGAAAATACAGGGAGAAATGGAGGGCGAACAGTAATCCGTATTTGTTCAGAACAACTGATAGCCCGTTTTCAAAACAATTATTTCTTTTTTGCAGAGATCTTCTTATTTACAGACGAAGCAGCTTTTTTAGTTTTTGTTGTTTTAGTTTCCTTTGCTGTTGCTTCAGCCATTTCTGCGGGCTTGTAATCATCTCCTATGATGCTAATAACTTCAGACAAGGTCAGTGTTTTAGGGTCTTTTTCTTTAGGAACTTTGTAATTCTTTTTATTATAGGAAATATAAGGTCCGTAGCGACCGTTTAATATCTGTATGCCTTCTTCTTCAAAGCTTTGAATAATTTTTGACTGTGCTGCTTCCTGTTTGGAGGTAATAAGTTCTATGGCTCTCTCTAAGGTAATGGTGTGGGGGTCTTCTTCTTTTGGTATAGAGGCAAAAGTACCGTCATACATTACGTAAGGACCAAATCTTCCAATGTTTACTATCACTTCTTTACCATGATGTTGCCCGAGTACTTTTGGTAATTTAAAGAGTTCTAATGCTTGTTCTAATGTAATGGTATGAATACTCAAATTTTTAGGCATTTTGGCATAAACGGGCTTTTCTTCATCGCCTTGTTCTCCAATTTGTACAAGCGGACCAAATCTTCCAATGCGGGCAATTACTTTTTTCCCTGTTTTGGGGTCTGTTCCTAAAATTCTCTCACCCGTAGTTCTTTCCGATTCTTCAATGGTTTTAACGACATCCTTATGAAAAGGAAAATAAAATTTTCCAAGCATTTTTCTCCAATCTAATTTTCCAATGGCTATTTCATCAAACTCTTCTTCAACATGGGCTGTAAATTGATAATCCATTATTTCAGGAAAATGTTTCATTAAAAAATCGGTAACTACCATACCTAAATCTGTAGGAAATAATTTGGCTTTTTCTGTACCTGTGTTTTCTGTTTTTGTTTCTTTATGGATGGTGTTTTTTTCTAAAGTAAGTTGAACATAAGGGCGCGGCGTACCTTCTTTATCGGTTTTTATCACATAATCTCTTTTTTGAATAGTAGAAATGGTAGGAGCGTAGGTAGATGGTCTGCCTATTCCTAACTCTTCTAATTTTTTTACTAACGAAGCTTCGGTATAACGTGGCGGATGATGTGTAAATCTTTGCAAAGCGGTAATCTGTTTGGCTTCTGTTTTTTGTCCTTTTTTTAGTGGTGGTAATAGTGCTGTTTTATTTTCTTCATTTTCATTTTCATCGTCGGTACTTTCTATGTATAGCTTTAAAAAACCGTCAAACCGAATAACTTCGCCCTGTGCTACAAATTTTTCTTCTCTGTTACTAATGTTGATTTTAGCTATTGTTTTTTCAAGAATGGCGTCGGCCATTTGAGAAGCAACGGTTCTTTTCCAAATAAGTTCATATAATCGTTGCTCATTTTTTTCTCCTTCTATTTGTAATTTATTAATATAGGTAGGACGAATGGCTTCATGGGCTTCTTGTGCATTTTTACTTTTGTTAGTGAATTGTCGTTTTTGGTGATATTGTTTTCCATAAAAATCTTTAATGACTTCTTCAGAAGTTTCTAATGCCAGTTCAGAGAGGTTCACAGAGTCGGTACGCATATAGGTAATGTGCCCGGCTTCGTATAATCTCTGAGCTAATGTCATGGTTTGTGCTACGGAAAAACCTAATTTGCGGGACGCTTCTTGTTGTAAGGTAGAGGTAGTAAACGGTGCTGATGGGCTTCGCCTGGCGGGCTTTGTTTCAATACTTTCTATTGTAAATACTGCATTTTTACATGTTTCAAGAAAATTCTGGACTTCTTTTTCGGTGTCAAATTTTTTATCTAATTCGGCTTTGAAAGTTTGTCCATCGGCCATGAAGGTTCCTGTAACTTTAAAAAAAGTTTTACTTTGAAAATTTTGTATTTCTCTTTCACGTTCTACAATTAAACGTACAGCAACAGATTGTACACGTCCTGCTGATAAATTGGCTTTAATTTTTTTCCATAAAATAGGTGAAAGTTCGTATCCAACCAACCGGTCAAGAATACGACGGGCTTGCTGGGCATTCACTAAATTAATATCTATATCTCGTGGATTTTTAACCGCTTCTTCAATGGCTTTTTTGGTAATTTCATGAAAAACAATACGTTTTCTTTTTTCTTTTGGTAAACTCAATGCTTCGGATAAATGCCAGGCAATCGCTTCTCCTTCACGGTCTTCGTCGGATGCAAGCCACACAGTATGAGCTTCTTTGCTTTCTTTTTTCAGTTCATCTATAATTTTCTTTTTATCGGGGTCAATAACATAAGTTGGAGTAAAGTTATTTTTTATATCCACACCGGTATCATTTTTAGGGAGGTCTCTGATGTGTCCGAAACTAGATTTGACAATAAAATTATCTCCTAAAAATTTTTGAATGGTTTTTGCTTTAGCAGGCGACTCTACAATAACGAGTTCTTTTTTTTTAGTTTTTTTTGTAGCCATTTTAAGGATGGTTTTGCTGCAAAGATGTATAAAAATTTTCATTCTGCATGGTCAAGTAAAAAATGTAATTGTCTGATAAAGTTTATACTTACAATAGAACTTGTACTTATTCTTGAAAATGTTGAATGAGATATTGCAGAATTTTCTTTGCAGAATCAATGTTGGAGGTTCCTGGTCCAAATATAAATTTTACCCCATTATTATATAAAAATTCATAGTCCTGCGGCGGAATAACGCCTCCTGCCACTACCACCATGTCTTCTCGTTTGTATTTTTTCAATTCCTGAATGGCTTGCGGAATGAGGGTTTTATGGCCTGCGGCCAAGCTGGATATGGCTAAAACATGTACATCGTTTTCAACCGCCTGTTTAACGGCTTCTTCGGGGGTTTGAAATAGGGGGCCTAAATCTACATCAAATCCCATATCCGCATAAGCTGTAGCTACTACTTTAGCACCTCTGTCGTGTCCATCCTGACCAAGTTTTGCAATCATAATTCTGGGCCGCCGCCCTGTTTGTTGAGCAAATTTATCCGAAAGTTGTATGACTTCTTCAATTTCTTTTTTGTTATTGGAAGCGTTCATATATACTCCTGTTAATGTGGTTGGCCTTGCCTGATATCTTCCATAAGCTTTTTCAAGAGCATAGGAAATTTCTCCCAAGGTAGCCCTACGACGAGCGGCCACAATGGCTAATTCCAGCAAGTTACCCTGCCCTGTTTGTGCTGCATTTGTAAGTTGGTTTAATGCCTCTTGTACTTCTGCTTCATTTCTCTCTCGCTTCACTTTTTGTAATCGCTTAATTTGTTGTTCCCGAACTTTGGTATTATCTATTTCAAGAATTTCTATTGGATTCTCTTCTTCTACTTTGTAATCATTTACACCTACAATAATATCTTTTCCGCTGTCTATTCGGGCTTGCTTAGATGCAGATGCTTCTTCTATTTTTCTTTGGGGCAATCCATTCATTATAGCTTGCGTCATGCCGCCCATTGCTTCAACTTCCTGAATAAGTTTCCATGCTCTTTGAGAAAGATGATGAGTAAGATACTCTACATAATAAGAGCCGCCCCAAGGGTCAATGACTTTTGTAATGTTTATTTCATTTTGTAAAATGAGTTGTGTATTTCTGGCAATGCGTGCACTGAAATCGGTAGGTAGTGCCAATGCTTCGTCTAATGAATTGGTGTGTAAGCTTTGGGTATGCCCTAATGCAGCGGCCATGGCTTCTATAGCGGTACGAGTAACATTGTTGAAAGGATCCTGTGCTGTTAAACTCCAACCACTGGTTTGACAATGTGTTCTCAGGGCCATGGATTTTTCATTTTTGGGTTTAAATTGTTTCACAATTTTAGACCATAGCATTCTTGCAGCACGCATTTTGGCAATTTCCATAAAGTAATTCATTCCTATTCCCCAAAAGAAGGACAAGCGTGGTGCAAAATCATCAATGCTAAGCCCTGCTTTCAGTCCCGTGCGTATGTATTCCAAACCGTCTGCTAAAGTATATGCCACTTCAATATCGGCAGTTGCTCCTGCCTCCTGCATGTGATAACCACTAATGGATATAGAATTGAACTTGGGCATGTTTTTGGCAGTATAAGCAAAAATATCACCGATAATTTTCATAGAAGGTTCGGGTGGATAGATATAAGTATTTCTTACCATGAATTCTTTGAGAATGTCGTTTTGTATTGTTCCGCTTAACTCAGATTGCTTTACACCTTGTTCCTCGGCAGTTACAATATAAAATGCCATGATAGGTAACACCGCACCGTTCATGGTCATAGATACGCTCATTTGATTGAGTGGAATCTGGTCAAACAGTATTTTCATATCTTCAACAGTATCAATAGCAACGCCTGCTTTGCCTACATCACCCACTACTCGTGGATGATCACTATCATACCCGCGGTGTGTGGCTAAGTCAAATGCTACCGATAAACCTTTCTGACCTGCAGCTAAATTTCTTCGGTAAAATGCATTGCTTTCTTCTGCTGTGCTAAAACCCGCATATTGCCTGATAGTCCATGGATTGGTAATGTACATACTGGAATAAGGCCCTCTTAAAAACGGGGGAATACCGGCAGCAAAATTCAAATGCTCCGCCTCTTTTATATCATTTTCATCAAAAAAATTATTAATCGGGATGTGTTCTGCTGTTTCAAATACTTTTTCTTTTGGCGGCAACAAAGGTGCTATGTATTTTATTTTATCAGAAAAAACTTTTCTCATACAATTTGTTTTTGGTGTTCAAAATATTCTGCAAATCGACGATAATGGAGTGGTTTAACATCTTTATGGGAAGATGCAACATTCATTTTGTAGTATAATTCATTTTGAATTTCCTGATTGTCTTTAAGGTATTTATTAACTCCAATGAGAACCTCTTTATTTTCAATATATTGTTTCATTTGAGATTCGAAAGATTGTTGTATTTCATCTTGAATACTATTTTTTTCTAATAATTGCAATAGCCCTCCTTCTTTTTCAATTGATAAAAATTTCTGATAGGCCGCATCAACTAATTGTCGAGTGTAATTTTCAATATAAAAACTACCAAGTGCTGTTTCAGATGGTCTATTCAAAAAACTTTCAAATTTCATAATAATAAGTTGATTCCTTGCCATTCGTAAGGTAAAATCAGATATTTTTTTAAATGGGAAATCAAATGGCATACTGCTGATACTATTTGCCCCACCTAATATGGCACTCATTGATTCAGTGGTGGTTCTAATTAAATTATTATAAATGTCAAAGTAAGATTTATTGACTAATGTTGTTTGGGCATGAATGTGTACAGATGAAGATTGATGATATTCATTTAAAAGATGATTAACTAAAATTCGTAGGGCTCGTAGCTTTGCTATTTCAGTAAAAAAAGAATTTCCTACAGAAACATGAATGTGAATGTATTGATATTCAGAAATCTTCTTAATCTTTTCCAAATACAGTAAATATTCATTCAGATGCGCCAATGTGTATGCTAATTCTTGCACTGCATTGGCTCCGCTTTCTTTATATAACACAGCATTTACCGGAATATGGTTGAGTTCTGTCAATATTTCAAAGTCCGCCTCTATATTATGGTGCCACTCTCCAAATTTTTCAAATAAAAAAATGGGGTCAATGTTAAAGTAACATTGTTTTTTTTGTGTATATTCATTATTTGATAGATAAGTGCCTTTGAATGTATATAGGGCATCAAGGGCATCAAAGGACAGGTGTATGTTGGAATAAATGTGTGGTAAAGAGATGTTATTAAAACATTCTGCAAAGTTGTATTGTTTGTAAAATTCAAGATAAATTCCACTTGCTCCACCATTTAAGGATTTAATGATGTTTTCATTAATTTCTTCTGAAGAGTGTTGATAAGCAGGTACATATTGTACAATTTCATAATCGTTTTGAAAAAATGCAGGTTGAACAGACCAATGCGATAGGTGTTCGTTATTATAAAACGGCCGTATGTCGATATGTTCTGGTGTGTGCCATATTAGTTCAGAAATAGAATGAATCTTTAAATCTTTCAAAATTTTTTCTTCCCATTGTTGCGCAGACGTTGGAGAAAATTCTTCAAATAATTTCATAATAATATTTTTTTACAGAAAATAAGACGCTTCTTTTTTTAAATATTCTAATGCTATTTCATGAGGCAGTTTTTTATCAAGCGAATTAGCGGCATTGATGATGGTCAAAGAGAGTTCATTGCTTGAATTGTCAGGCGGTACTTTGGAATAAGCGATGTTGATTAGTTTAATCGTTTCTTCTTTGGCGGTTTTAATTAGTTCCCATGCCCCTGATGAAATAAATAATTGTTGAGATAAGTTGTGTTCATATTCTTGTTTAATGGTTTGAATTAAGGCATGATGTAGTTGTCTGTTGGTCATATTGTGTTTATTGACTCTTAGCACCAAAGAATTAGGGTTTAATCTTTCTAAAAAAATAATCATTCTTTCATAGGCCTGTATTTTCATTGGGGTAATTTGACTGGAAAGTTGTTTTTTGATTTCTGCATCTCTTCTTTTTTCTTCTGCCTTAAAAAACTCTCTTACAATAAAGAGTATAACTCCTGCTGTAAGTAAAGATGGAAGTATAATTTGTAATAACTCTATCCATGTATTCATATAAAAATTTTGCTGAAAATTACTAAAATAAAAAGAAATGGAATTTGGATGCAAGGAGTTCTTTATTCAATAATAAAAAATCGGGTTTTTATGAAATTGATTGGTGGCTTGTATATTCTTGATTTATTTGTTCAATTAAATACTTTGTACAATCATATATGGTATCTAAAAGTTCGTCTTGACTTTCTTTAGCGGTGTATATAAATCCTATTAAATAAATTTTTTTTTCAGGAGGGTCTATCAAATAATGTTGAAGCAATCTAAATGCTTCTTTTATTTTTCTTTTAATTTTGTTTCGTTTTGTTGCTTTACGGATGTATTTTTTTGGTACAATAAAAACTACCTTAAACTTAGTGCTTATGGTTAAATCATGAGAGTGATATAAAAGAGATACAGATTTTAAAGGATATTGTACAAAGGTTTTGCCGTTTTCAAATAATTGAGTGACTTCCTTATTATTTTTAATAATCTGATGCTTTTTGAGAGTAAATCTTTGCTTCACATGAAAAATACTTATGCATCAATTTTAGCATACCGGGCGTTTTGCTCAATAAATTCTCTGCGAGGTGCCACTTCATCGCCCATTAGCATAGAAAATATTCTATCCGCTTCTGCTGCGTTATCTATTGTTACCTGCTTTAGGGTTCTGGTTTGTGGATTCATGGTGGTTTCCCATAATTGTTCTGCATTCATTTCTCCAAGACCTTTGTATCTTTGCACATTCACACTATCGGGTTTGTCACCACCTAATTTTTTTATTGCTTCGTCTCTCTGAGCATCATTCCAGCAATAAATTTGTTCTTTTCCCTTTTTAACAAGATAAAGTGGGGGTGAGGCAACAAATACATGACCTTTTTCAATTAATTCTCTCATGTGCCTGAAAAAGAAGGTAAGAATTAAAGTAGTAATATGAGAACCATCTACATCAGCATCTGTCATAATGATAATTTTATGGTACCGAAGTTTATCTAAATTCAACGCTTTATCATCTTCTTTGGTGCCTCTGAATACACCTAATGCAGTATAGATGTTTTTTATCTCTTCGTTGTCGTATATTTTGGATTCTAATGCTTTTTCTACATTCAGAATTTTTCCTCTTAATGGCAAAATGGCCTGAAACTCTCTGTTTCTGCCTTGTTTTGCCGTTCCGCCTGCAGAATCTCCCTCTACCAGAAATATTTCACATTGTTCAGGGTTAGAATTAGAGCAGTCGGCTAATTTACCTGGCAAGCCACCTCCACTCATTACAGATTTTCTTTGTACCAGTTCTCTTGCTTTTCTGGCTGCAATGCGAGCTGTAGCAGCAAGTACAACTTTATCTACAATAATTTTTGCTTGTTTAGGGTGTTCTTCCAGGTAGTGTTCCAGTGCTTCACTAATAGCCATATCTACGGCTCCCATTACTTCATTATTACCAAGTTTTGTTTTGGTTTGCCCTTCAAATTGAGGCTCGGCTACTTTTACAGACACCACAGCTGTAAGCCCCTCTCTGAAGTCATCGCCCGTTATTTCTACTTTTGCTTTCGCTAATAAGCCGGTTTTATCGGCATAATTTTTAAGTGTTCTTGTAAGTCCTCTTCTAAACCCGGCAAGATGTGTACCCCCCTCTATAGTGTTGATATTATTAACATAGCTTTGAATAGTTTCCACAAAAGTATTATTATAGGTCATGGCTAATTCTACGGGGATACCTTGTTTTTCGGTATTCAGATAAATTACTTCATGGAGTAATTTTTCTTTTCCCGCATCTAAATATTCCACAAATTCTTTTAATCCGCCTTCTGAATAAAAAGTTTCTGAATAAGGTTGTCCGTTTTCATCGGTTCTTCTTTCGTCTTTCAAAACAATACGAATACCTTTATTCAAAAAAGCCAACTCTCTCATTCTATTGGCAAGAGTGGTATAATTGTATTCTGTAACATTAAAAATCTCTGCATCGGGCTTGAATGTGATGATGGTTCCTCTGTAATTGGTGTCTCCAATCACTTTGACATCGTAAAGTGGCTGACCTTTGGAATATTCCTGTACAAATATTTTTCCATCTCTATGAACTTCTGCTTTTAAATGAACCGATAAAGCATTTACACAGGATACTCCTACTCCGTGTAATCCACCTGATACTTTATAGGTATCTTTGTCAAATTTACCTCCTGCATGAAGAACAGTCATAACTACTTGCAGTGCAGAAACTCCCTGTTTAGGATGAATATCAGTAGGAATACCTCTTCCATCATCTTTTACGGTAATAGAATTGTCTTTATGAATCGTTACCTCTATATTTTTACAATAACCTGCCAATGCTTCATCAATAGAGTTATCCACTACCTCATAAACTAAATGATGTAACCCCTTAACGTTTACATCACCAATATACATGGCAGGACGTTTACGCACTGCTTCTAAACCTTCCAGTACCTGTATATTATCTGCACTATAATGTTTGGTTTCTTTTTCTGTATTTTCCATTTATGTTGTTTTTATAGCCCTTAAAGATAAGGAAAGTCAGGCATTGAAACAAGAAGAAAATGCAGTATATGTATCTAAAAATATTTTTAGATATGGGGTTTAAATAAAAACTCCCGATGTGTAAAAGCTAATGTTGAATAACCCCATACTTTAAGGGGCAGCTAGCTATTTTTGTTTTTATTAGTAATTCGGTTACTAATTCTAAATAAAATAAAAAATATAATTTAATTTCAATAAGAGCAAGGTTATCAAGTAAAAAGATTAATTATAATTACTTTTGCACAATTAATTTGTTAAAAGCACTCAATAATTAAGTGAAAAAACTGAAAACTATATTTGCTTTTACTAATGCGTTTGTTGGTATATGTTTTTTGATTGTGTTTTTCACAAACAGAGTGTTTTCGCAATATCCACAGTACTTTTTATATGATAGCGAAAGTGGTCTACCAAGCAATGAAGTATATAGCATTATTCAAGATAAAGAAGGGTTTATATGGATAGGATCTGATGCGGGATTGTGTAAATTTGATGGTATTCGCTTTTTTCCATATAAATGCTCTTCACAAAATTCCAAGCCAATTTCTAACCTTGTTATCTCAAGTTTCGGAACAATTTTTTGTACTAACTTTCACAATCAAATTTTTTATTTAGAAAAAGATACATTAAAAGAAATTAAACATCCATTTTACCATATATCCAACATAGCAATTGATAAAAATAATGTTTTGTATATCAGTCATTCAAATGGAGTATCTTATTTTAATTGTAAAAATAAAACATGGTCATCAATTAAAGAAAGTAGCGGCTTTACCAGATCGATAATAATAGATGATAAAAAAATTTTATTTTTGACTACTAAAGGTGTCGGAGAAATCAATGCAAATAAATTTTCGCACTTTGAAGTATCAAAAAACTCAAAGGATATTTCTTCCTATTTCTTATTAGCAAAATATCATGATGCTGTATGGATTTTTAGAAGAGATAAGCCAGAAATATATACCATTACCGAAAAAGAGAAAAAAATCACAAAAATTAAAAACCTTAAACTATACCGTGCACTATGGAACAAAAAAATAACTAACATAAAATCTATTGGAAATGACAAACTGTGGATTACCACTTATAGCGGTGTCATTTGTTACGATATTGATAAGGATTCTTTAAAGATTTTATATCCAAATTTTTCATTTTCAGATGTTTTCAAAGATAGAGAAGGGAATTATTGGTTTGCATCATTGCAAGCCGGCTTATTGTTTGTTCCCGATCTTAATAACTTATTATGGAGCATTACATCCCAAAATATCAGTAGTCAAAAAATTACTCATCTAGTTACAAACAATAACTTTATATATTTTTCAACTTTAAATGGAGAAATAGGAAAATTAAATTTAAAAACAACCTCAATAGATATTATTCAAGAAAAACAAAATGCTGATATTGAGTGTTTGTATTACAATTCATACAAAAAAGCATTAGTTTTCAATTCCAACAATCATAGCTATATATCTCAAAATGAAAAAATAAATGTGCTTTCTCTGCAAACAAAAGCGATTAAAAGCATTACATATTTACCTCCCTATTATATTGTAGGGACATCTATGGGATTATTCATAGAAAAAGGCACTTCTAGGAAACAATTAAGTCATTCGTGGATTAAGCAAATACTTACTGATAGATCAAAAAAATTAATATATGCAGCCACAAACAAAGGCATTGAAGTATTCGAAAACAAAGACAAAGATTGGATATATAAGCACACCATGTGTCATACAGCAATTATATCCATTGATCTAGATACAAATCAAAATCAATTATTTGCAGTTTCGCACGATGCAAAGTTATATGTCAATGGAAACTTACTCTACGACCAAATAACTAAAGATGCACACCCAACAAAATTACGGTATTTCAAAAATAATCTTTATATTTCTACAAATAAGGGAATTTATGTTTATAATTTAATAAACGGCAAATTAGATTCTATAACAAAATTAACTGGCTTGGTATCCAATCATGTAGATGATTTATTAATACAAGATAGCAGTTTGTGGATAGCCACTTCAAAAGGAATTCAGAAAATGCATTTATACCATAAATTAAATAAACCATTAGCAAGGGTATTTTTGAAAACGAATCAGAACAATTTTGAGATAAAATACAATCAAGTACTAACATTACACCCTCAAGCCAGTATTTATTCTTCAATAGGAAAATTCACATATGCTTATCGTATCAATAAAGCTGAATGGGTAGTTTTACCGTCTAATATTGAACAAATAGAAATTCAAAATTTACCATATGGAAAAATTGAAATAGAACTCAAAGCCATAGACCATTTAAATAGAGATTCTGAAAACACAATTGTATTACAAGGCACAGTTATTCCACCATTTTGGAAATCATGGTGGTTTAATATCATAGTTACACTAATGATGCTTTCCATTAGCGTCATTATATTTAAGGTAAGATGGCAAACCCTAAAACACAAACAACAGCAAGAAATTGACAAGCTCAAGTTAGAAAATAAACTAAGAATAGCACAACAAACAGCCATTAAAGCACAAATGAACCCACACTTTATTTTTAATGTACTCAGCTCCATTAAAAGTTACATTTATGAAAACGATAGAAAAAAAGCATTGCTCTATTTAAGCCGATTTTCAGATTTGATTAGAAAAATACTTGAGCAAAGCGCCTATCAAAAAATACAACTACAAGAAGAAATAGACACATTAAATTTGTATATAGAATTAGAGTCCATGTTGTTTAATGAAAATTTTGAGTACCAATTATCTATAGATAAAAATATAGATACCCATCTCACATACATCCCATCAATGCTCATTCAGCCACTAATAGAAAATGCATTCAAACATGGACTAAGGCACAAAAAAGATAACAAACGGTTAAACTTAAACTTTAAATTACAGGAGAATATGCTTATCATTGAAATAACTGATAACGGAATAGGCCGAGTAGCAGCAGAAAAAATAAACCAACAATTTTACCACCAATCATTTGCCTCAAAAGCTTTAGAACAACGTTTAGAAATTATTAACTTCATACAACAAAATATTGTTCATGTGCAAATAATAGACATGTATGATGATGAACAACATCCTACAGGAACCAAGGTCATTCTTTCTATAAATTTAAACCCATGACGCCAAATCTAAAAGCTATACTTGTAGATGATTCAGAACAATCTTTACGATTATTATACTTAATGATAAAAGAACTTGCGCCAGAAATAGAGATTGTTGCTATTACTAAAAGTGCCAATGAAGCAATTATAGAAATCGAAAAACATCAACCTGATATACTATTTTTAGATATAGAAATGCCCGAAAAATCTGGGCTATTATTAGTAGAAGATTTATTACAAAGGCAAATAAAATGCGACGTTGTATTTACAACAGCTTATAGCCAATATGCGATTAGAGCATTTCGTCTTTCGGCTACCGATTATTTACTAAAACCCATCGATGAACAACAATTAAGGCAATCTATTGATAAAATAATCAACAATTACACCACAAAAAAAGAACTACTCCATTTAAAAACACTTCTATACAACTTCAATACAAATACCAATAAAATGCTTACTGTCCCCTTATTCAAAGGGTATGAATACATCCCGATTAATGACATTGAATACATTGAAGCACAAGGATCTTATACTTGCATTTTTTATAGCAACAAACAAATCATCGTTTCAAAAAATCTCAAATACTTTGAAGAATCTCTGAGAGATGAAGACATGTTTTTCAGGCCACACCGTTCCTTTTTAATAAACATACATCGTATTCAAACTTATAGCAAATCAAAAAGAGGAATCATTACTATGATAAGTGGTAAAGAAATCAAATTAGCACGTGATAGGCGATCACTTTTTTTTGAAATTTTAAATAAAAAAAGTAATTAGGTGTTCGTTTCATAAATTCATCTGTTCCGTTCACAAAATCAATAAAAGACAAAGCAGATTAGTGCTTTACCTTTGTAGCAAAATTAAAAAACATACAACTATGAAAAAACTTTATTCTGTTGTGGCCGTTTTATCTGCAGGCCTATCATTAGCACAAATTCCAACTAATAGCTTAGTGGCAAGGTACAATTTTGATTATCACCCAAGTCAGCCAAGCGCTCTTTTCTATTCCGACAATAGTGGAAATGGAAATGATTTATGTGATATAGATCCAAACTCTATTGTTTATATAACTAATGGATTTACAAATGGTATAGGCGATCATTCGGGTTATTATAGCATGGTTTCTGGTCTAAAAACCTGCTTTTCCAATAGTGGCTTTCAAGCTGGAAGTGTGAGTATTTCTGCTTGGATTTATATAACAGGGTTTCAACAATGGAATACCATTGCTTGCGTGCGTATCAATAATACTACTAGCCCATACAACTCTGTGATTTTGTGTACAGGAAGCTATGCTTCTTACAAATTAGCTTTTGGTTTTACAACTACAGGTGCAGGCGAAACCCTTATGACAGGAAATACTACACTGAGCACTAATGTGTGGTACCATGTTGTAGCAACTTATGATGAAACCACGGGCAATGCAAGAATATACTTAAATGGTAATTTAGAGGGGACAATATCTGTTTCTCCGGCAAGTCCCATTGCATATACCAATGGTTTTTTTTCAATAGGCAATATACCTAGTGGAATAGGGAGCAATGGATTTTATGGACAAATAGACAATGTTTTATATTATTCACGCGTGCTTACACCTGCCGAAATTACACAAATATACAATACAGTTACTACACAAATATCCCAGGTACAAAACAATATTGCAAAAAATATATACCCTATACCTGCTTCAAATGAACTTACTATAGAGGTAGAGAAAAGTACTAAAGGAAAAATTACCAATATACTAGGACAAAATATTAAAGAAATAGAATTAACAGCAGGTACAAATACAATTGATATCAATGATTTAGAAAAAGGTATTTATTTTATATCCTTTCCAACAGGAGAAGTAAAAAAATTCAGTAAAGAATAAATTAACCGATAAACAAACCCATCATTTTTACATGAGTAGATTGTAAAAATGATGGGTTATTTATTTTAAATTAAGAACTAGACCAAATCAGAACTAAAATTCCATTAAATTCTAAAACGGCAAGTCGTCTCCTTCTGTACTTATATCAGTGCTTGTATCTGTATTAACAGAAGTAGATATGTTTTCTGAAGGTGTGTAATGAGTTGATGACGATTCGGGTGTTGTTCCTGGTGCAACGGGCGTTAGTTTATCTATTCTCCATGCTTCTAAGGTAACAAAATATTTTACCTGTCCATCTTGAGGACTTGTCCATTCTCTACCACGAATATTAAATGTAACTTTAACTTCATCATTAGGTTTTAAAGCATCTAACAAAGCACATTTTTCCTGGGTAGTTTGAAATAATATATGTTGAGGATAAGGAGTATTTAAATCTGTTGATAAAACAAATTCTCTTTTTTTGAATTTATCACTTACAACTTGAGTATCCATTACTTTTTTTATTTTTCCTACTAATTCCATAGTTGTATTATTTGTTTAATAATTGTGGTATTAAAAGATATTTCCATGCTTCCCGGACATTATTTTTTTTCAATTCTTCCTTTGCAAGGAGGCACAAATTTGAATAAAAATTTTCTTTTGACAAAATATTTAGTTTTTTTTCAATTTCATTTCTTAAAGTTTGAATTTCCTGTTCGGTAGGAAGTTCTTTTTCGGATGCTAATTTTACCAATTCCGTTTCTGACAAAATATTCAACTCTTTTACATAAGATGGAATAGCATCTATTCCCACCACTACTTCTGAATCCAGTTTGTTTAATTCAAATAAAGCATCTCCATTAGCACGGCAGTACCAATTACCATTCATACGACTCACCAAATCAATCTTTCTGGGGTCTATCATTTTATTATCATCTAACACCTTATCATCAATATGAATACGTAACACTTCAGCAATGACTAAATTTCCTGCCCCGCCTTCTTTCCCTAATTCAATTATTTGTTGAATTTTGCATTCCATTTGTACAGGCGATTCTTTTACTCTTGGCGGTTTTACAATATCTGACAATATGGGCGTAAAGCCCGCCTTTTCAAATTCACTTACTCCTTTAGGATAAGGACTACTGGCTAAATTCATTTTGTGCACTATGGCATAATTCACAACATTAATAACGCATTCAGGATGTTCTTTTACATTATCTAATGTGTTTTTGGATAAACCCGTTTTACCACTATAAGCAGGAGAAAAAACGACTATTGGAGGTTTAGCAGAAAACACATTAAAAAAACTAAATGGAGCTAGATTAACATGTCCGTTTTTATCTATTGTGCTCACAAAAGCAATAGGCCTTGGAGCAATGCCTCCTAAAAGATATTGGTGAAGGTCTTTGGTAGGAGTATCTTTAGGTACAATAATCATACAATTTTTTATCCGCAAATTAAAGAAAAATTAAGCAGTATTCCTTCTCAACGACTACTTACTTTGCATAAATTATAAATTTGTATTATTGCCCGTAATTTCTGTTGAGAACTAATATGAGAATAGGTATAGATATTTATGGCGGCGATTACGCCCCAGAAAATTGCCTGAAAGGAATAGAGATGGTTTTACCTGAATTACACCACGCTACTAAACTTGTTTTAATCGGAGACCAACATATTGCTAAACAATACTTTAAAAACAACCCCCACAAGCATCATTTGGAATACATTCATACCGATGAAATGATAGAAATGCATGAACACCCTGCAAAAGCATACATGAAAAAGACAAAAAGCAGTATTAATATTGGTTTTCATTTGCTTAAAAACAAAGAAATAGATGCTTTCATTAGTGCCGGAAACAGCGGCGCTATGCTGGCCGGTTCTATGCTTACTTTAAAAACCATATCGGGTGTTATTAGGCCTACTATCGGAACTATTATTCCAAAACCAAATGGAAAACATAATTTACTTTTAGATGTAGGAACCAATGTAGATACCAAATCCGATGTTTTATATCAATTTGGACTGTTAGGCAATATCTATGCAAAAGAAATTATGGAAATTGAAAACCCAAGAGTAGCATTATTAAACATTGGAGAAGAAAGCGAAAAGGGTAATCTGGTAGTACAAGCTGCACATCAACTTATGAAAAACAATCCCAATTATCATTTTGTAGGCAATGTAGAAGGCAGACACATATTTTCTGACAGAGCCGATGTTATTGTTACAGATGGCTTTACAGGCAACATTATTCTAAAAATGGCCGAAGCATTTTATACACTCATCTTAAAGAGAAAAATTAAAGATGAGTATTTTGCACAATTTAATTACGAATTATATGGAGGAACGCCTGTCATTGGGGTGAATGGCAATGTAATTATTGGACACGGCATTTCATCACCTCTCGCTTTCAAAAATATGGTATTGCAGGCCAAAAATATGATAAAATCACAGTTAAACGATAAAATAAAAAAAGCATTAAATAATGACTAAAGCAAAAATTACTGCAGTTGCAGGATATGTTCCGGATGATGTACTTTCCAATTTTGATTTGGAAAAAATGGTTGATACCACCAATGAATGGATATTAACTCGTACGGGCATTAAAGAAAGAAGAATTTTGAGAGATATATCTCAAGCCAATTCAGACATGGCTTTAAAAGCAGCACAGGAATTACTTGCAAAAAGAAAAATCAGTGCAGAAGAAATAGATTGCGTTATATATGCAACAGTAACCCCTGACCACGTTTTTCCTGCAACAGCCAATATCTTTGCGGCTAAATTAGGAGCCAAAAATGCCTGGGGATTTGATATCAGCGCTGCCTGTTCAGGTTTTTTATATGCATTAGGAATAGGGGCACAATTTATTGAAACAGGTAAATATAAAAAAGTTTTGGTAGTGGGTTCAGATGTCATGAGCAGAATTATTGATTATACCGACCGCACTACCTGCATTATTTTTGGAGATGGTTGCGGCATGTTCTTGTTAGAACCAACCGAAGAAAATTATGGCATAATGGATTTTATTTTCTACTCTGATGGTAATGGTTGCAAACACCTTCACATGAAAGCAGGCGGGTCTTTTATGCCACCATCTTATGAAACTGTGGCTAATCGCTATCACTATGTCTATCAAGAAGGACAAGCAGTTTTCAAACAGGCGGTTTACAACATGGCAGAAGTGTCTGCTCAAATCATGGAAAAAAACAATTTAAAGTCAGAAGATATTGCCTGGTTAGTAGCACATCAGGCCAACAAAAGAATCATTGATGCTACCGCCCAAAGGATGGGATTATCTTCTGACAAAGTAATGATGAACATAGAAAAATACGGTAACACCACTGCAGGAACTATCCCCCTTTTAATATGGGAATACGAACCGCTATTGAAAAAAGGAGACAATTTAATTTTATCTACATTTGGTGGTGGCTTTACATGGGGAGCCATGTGGGTAAAATGGGGATAGCGGTACTAAATCAACTTTTATATATTTCACACACTGAACTTAATCTTTCCATTCTGCCAGAAAAAGATTGGTATCACGAGTTCCTTTATTATTTCGGTTAGATGAAAATATCAGTTTTTTTCCATCGGGCGAAAACATAGGGAAAGCATTGAAAACACTTTCAGTAGTTATTTGCTCTAAGCCCGTTCCATCTATATTTATCATATATAATTGAAAGTCAAAACCTCGCTGACTATGATGGTTAGAAGAAAAAATAATTTTTTTTCCTGATGGATGAAAAAACGGTGCCCAATTGGCTTTACCAAGATGGGTAACTTGTTGTATATTTTTTCCATCTGCATCACAAATAAAGATTTCCATATTAGTGGGAGCTACAAGGTTTTGAGCCAACAGTTCTTTATACTCTTTTATTTCTTCTTCAGTTTTGGGCCTGGATGCGCGAAAAACTATTTTACTACCATCGGCAGAAAAAAATGCTCCACCATCGTATCCTAATTCTTTTGTAATTTGCACAGGGTTGCTTCCATCTATATTCATCACCCATAAGTCAATATCTCCACCTCTTGTAGAAGTAAATACAATTTTATCTCCTTTTGGAGAAACTGTGGCTTCTGCATCGTAACCAGGTGAATCGGTAAGTTGTTTAATAATTTTTCCGTTCAAATCTGCTACAAAAATATCGTACTCCGGATAAAGCGGCCACACATATTTACCTTTTATGCGTGGAACGGGCGGACAAGAATCCATTTTATGATGCGTAGATGCAAATAAAATATGTTTTCCATCGGGCATAAAATATGAGCAAGTTGTTCTTCCTTTTCCGGTACTTATTTGCTTAAAATTTTCTTTTTTAGACAAATCTAACTTTTTATTGAGATTCTTTAAATCAAAGTAAAAAATTTGGTCGCAGGGAATATTCCAATTTTTGTTAGTTGCCTGAAAGCTTATTTTTTTACCTGATTGGTCAAAGTACGCCTCTGCATTATCTCCTCCAAAAGTAATTTGGGTTAATGATTTGAAATGTTTTTTTTCTTGTTCCGATATTATATCTGCATTTTGAGAAAAAATAGCAGTAGTAGTGAATAGAACACTAAAAAATCTTTTTACCATTGAATTATAGTTTTGGGTGATATTTTTTAAATCGCATTTTTAGTACACCAGAAAGTGCTTCTTTGAAAATTTTGATACTCATTTTACTTTGGCCTTTTTCTCTGTCTTTGAATAAAATAGGCACTTCCGTAATTTTAAATCCTAATTGATGTGCAGCATATTTCATTTCTATTTGAAAAGCATATCCTGTAAATTGTATTTCATCTAATTGAATAGTTTGTAATACTTTTTTGCGATAACATTTGAAGCCTGCTGTTGTATCGTGCACGGGCATCCATAAAATGCAACGAACATACAAGGACGCAAAATAACTCATTAGTATTCTACCTATAGGCCAATCTTTCACTTGCCCGCCTTTACAATATCTTGAACCAATGGCTACATCGGCACCATTTACACATGCTTCTCTTAATCTAATTAAATCATTGGGGTTATGGCTAAAGTCGCAATCCATTTCAAATATATATTCATAGTTTTTGTTTAATGCCCATTGAAAGCCGGCAATATATGCCTTACCTAAACCATTTTTTTCTTTACGCAATAGTAAATGCAATCTATCTGGAAATTCGGGCATTAATGATTGGACAATTTGTGCAGTACCATCAGGTGAGTTGTCATCTACAATTAAAATGTCAAACTCTACAGGCAATGAAAAAACAGTACGAATCATTAGTTCTACATTTTCTCTCTCATTGTAGGTCGGTATGATTACTAAACTATCTGACATTAATTTTTTTGCTAAGTTACTAATATAATTTTTTTCTTACAAAAATGCGGGCTAATGTAGTAATCATTTATTAAAAAACTTAATACTATCATAATGTAAATACCACATACGAATGTTACAACTCAATTTTATCAAATTCAAGTTTAATTTACAATATCTTGAAAAATTACCAATAACTTTCACTATTTAAGCATTCATTTGGCAACCAAAAAACTATTTAAAAGTTTATTGCTGTTTTGAAAATTTTATAATAGTTAAATATCAAAATTAATTTGTCCAAGCCCTCCTGGAAGGTTTTTTGAATTCAGTTTTTCTAATGCTTTTTTATGCAATTCTTCAGGCGATAGTTCTATACTATCATTGCTTTGTGATTCTAAAAACTTTTTTGCTTCCTTTATTTCATCAGGTTCTTCAAGGGTAATATTCTTAATTTTATGCGCACTTATTTTTTTACCTTTTGCCTTTATATTAATCAATGGTATTTCGTTAATATTGACATATTCTTCGGGTATCTCTTTTCCTCTTTCTTTTGCAAACAATAATTTGATTTTTGGATTTTGAATAGAAGTAATCAATTCTATATAAGAATCTGGATGCTCATTGATGATCATGGTTTTTGATGAAATGGATTCTGCTTTGAATCTTTTGATGTAATATTGTTTATTTTCTCCGTCAAAATATATAAGTGTATAAATATTTTCGGGGTTAAATTTTTCTACATACAAAGTATCATCATCAAAATAAGCCAGTACATCAGGTTGAATGAGTTTGTAATAACCTTTTTGGGTAATGACCAATACCTTATCGTCAGGGTAAAATGCGCCCAAATAAGTTCCATTTTCACTTTGATTTAATTTTTTAGTTGCTGTATCATACCACCAATTTTCTGCTTGTATTTGGCCTGCTGTTTTTTCTTTCACCAATACTTTTGCAATAGGGTATTTAGTCAAAATATTTCCAATAGCACTTCTGCTTTTTACATCAATTGAAGCAAAATCAAATTCCAGTTCAGTTTTGCGTGCTCCGCTGTTGGGTTTTAAGAGGATAATAACTTTTTCAGTTTCTGCATTAGGATTAACTGATAAATAAATAACTTTTGATTGTGGTGTGCCTTTGGTTAAATTATATTCTTTATCGCGGGTTATGCCTCCTATGTTAAACCTTTTGACAAAATAAACTCCTTTAGCCCCATCCCTGTAAATCATATTGTAGATGGTTTTTTCATCATTTCTTTTGAACACTCCTGCAT
>JAOABO010000049.1:7068-12054 GCA_026418315.1 Bacteroidia bacterium | reverse complement strand
AACGGATATTGTGGTTCGCTACCCAATTGGCAACAAGATTTATCCAACTTTATCTTAAACAATGTTCCAAACGGCAACTATGTTTTAACCTATTCACCTAAATTCGTTATGACCCATACCTACATTCCACAATTTTACAGCGCCATGCAAAGCATAGGCAGTGCCAATATTATCAATTTAAATGATACCTTGCCAATGATAATTTTTGGTAAAAAAGGAAGCTCTCCAGGTTCTGCTCATGAAGTAATGGCTCCTAATGCCCATACAGCAATAGATTTAACCGATAGCATTGCTACTAAATGGAATAATGGCTTTATAATCTCAGAAATAATTGGTCCAGCATTCAAATGGAAAAGTTTGCATTGGAGAGTAGCATCAATAGAAAATCCAAAAACTGATACAACTATATTGAAGGTAATAGGCATCAAGGCAAATGGACAAAGAGATACACTGGCAACATTCACAGAAGACAGTTTGGATATATTCAACCTGAATAATTATGCTGACGCTTCCCTTTATCCTAATTTACAACTCATTGCTTTTATGAAAGATAATATACACCGCACAGCACCTCAACTCAAAAGGTGGCAAGTATTGTATGATGAAGTACCAGAATGTGCCATCAATCCTAAAAAAGGATTTTTTCTGAAAAACGATACCATTCAACAAGGAGATAATTTGGTTATTGCATACGCCATAGAAAACATTGGACACGTAGCTTTTAACGATAGTTTATTGATTACTTATTATCTTTCCAAAAACAACGTACAAATCAATTTGCCGATTAAACTAAAATTCAAACCTTTTTATCCTGCCGCCATTATCATAGATACGCTTTCTATTCCAACTCTGACTTTGTTATCCAACAATACTTTATGGATTGATGTTAATCCTCCTGGTTTTCCAAAATATCAATTGGAACAATATCACTTTAATAACATTTTGTCTTTGAATTTTAATGTTTCAAAAGACCTCATTAACCCTTTATTAGATGTAACTTTTGATAACGTTCGAATTTTAAACGGAGATATTGTTTCAGCCAAACCACATATTCTAATTTCCGTTATAGACGAAAATAAATTTTTATTACTCAATGATACAAGCGATGTAAAAGTATTTCTGAAAAAAGATAATGAACAAGAAAAGCAATTGTTCTTTGCAAAGGATTTAAATTTCATACCTGCTTCCAACTCAACAAAAAACAAATGTATGGTAGAATACAAACCCACTTTATCCGATGGAAAATATACTTTACGCGTTCAGGCCAATGACCGCAGTAACAATATATCCGGATTAAATGATTACCGCATATCTTTTGAGGTAATCAACAAACCAAGTATTACTCAAATATTAAATTATCCTAACCCTTTCTCAACATCTACACGTTTTGTATTTACTCTTACAGGTTCAGAAGTTCCTGAAAACATAGATATACAAATTTTGACCGTTACAGGAAAAGTGGTCAGAACAATCAGAAAAGAAGAATTGGGATACATACATATAGGCAGAAACATTACTGAATATGCCTGGGACGGAAGAGATGACTTTGGAGATAAACTGGCAAATGGTGTTTATTTATACAAAGTAAATGTTCGCTTAAATGGAGAAAAAGTAGAACTGAGACAAACGGAAGCAGACAATTATTTCACAAAAGAGTTTGGAAAACTGGTTATTTTAAGATAAGAAATATAAACAGAATTATATTGTACTTCTTTTTACTTTTTCCCACACTGCTGATTGTTTTCTTTTTATATATCGCATAAAACCATTATACACAGCAGCATTCATCATGATAATGTAATAAGGAATCCGAAACCACTTGGAAGACAAGTGTGCAAAATGTTGTATGGATACTATTGAATAAAAAAACAATTGAGCAAACAATAGTTGGGCATAGATGCTTTTTTCAGGATATTCAAAAAAAAGATAACAATTCATCATAAATACCAGTGGCAAAAACAGGGGCACCAGTAGCCAGCGCGTAAGTTTATGAGAAAAATACTGAAAAGATAAAAGTGGATGTTTGAATACATTTAACCAATTCCAATAACGAAACATACATTGAAAAGCACCCGCAGCAATCCTGATTTTTCTTTTCATTTCTTCTTTCTCATTGTCAGAAGGGGCTTCTTCAGCATAGGCATTGGGTTCATATACAATTTTATATCCCTTATCTGCAATTTGCATTGATAAAACAAAATCATCCAAAATAGTATCTTCAGGCAAAGGTTCAAATAAAGATTTTCGGAAAGCAATTAACTCACCTACCGCACCAATGCATGTATAAAATTCTGAACTGATTTTTTTTAACCAAGATTCATATTTCCAATACATACTTTCTCCCTCTCCTGCCGTATTATCAATAGCTAACACTCTTTTTTCACCTGCTACCACGCCTACCTTTTCATTTTCAAAGTGTTTTACAATATACAAAATACTTTCTTTGTTCAGATAGGTATTCGCATCGCAAAAAGCAACTATCTCTGTATTTACAAATTGCAGAGATCTGTTGATGGCTGCTGATTTTCCCTTTCTTTCAGTTTGATGAAGGACTTGAATATTGTATCCATTTTTGCCAATATAGTTTTTATTTAAATATTCTTCACTTCCATCGGTACTTCCATCAGTTATCCAAATAATCCGTAATTTTTCTTTGGGATAATCTAATTCAAAGGTGTTCTGCATTTTATTATCTATTACATCTAACTCGTTATATGCAGGTATCACCAGTGTAACATCGGGCAACAAATAATGGTGGTTGGATAATACCTTCTTCTTTCTGAAAAAAAATTTTTTTATCCAAACCATTATTTGCAATAGCAATCCATACAACACATAAGAATACAAAATGAAAAAAATTAAAGTAAAAAAAAGGAACTCCATGGATAAACCATTAGTAATTATTCAACAAAAAAAGTTTTTGTCTGAACCTCTGTTTTGGTAAAAAATTATCTTCCAACTCTTTATTCATTGGAATAGGTGTATCCAATGCCCCTTCTCTCATCACAGGTGCGTCTAAGTACTCAAAACAATGCTCGCTTATCAGAGCCGCAATTTCACCACTGATACTTCCTGTTAATGTATCTTCATTTAACACAATAACTTTTCCAGTTTTTTTTACAGAATTAAAAATAGTTTCTTTATCTAAAGGTAATAAGGTTCTTAAATCTACGATTTCCAAATTCAATTCAGGGTGCTCATTCGCCACTTCCAATGCCCAGTGTACTCCCAAACCATAAGTTATGACGGATATATTATGGCCTTCTTTTACAACAGATGCTTGTCCAAAAGGTATAGTATAATAATCGTCCGGAATGTCTTGTTCAATAGTTCTGTAAAGATACTTGTGTTCAAAAAACATGACAGGATTAGGGTCTTCAAACGCAGTTAATAAGAGTCCTTTAGCATCATACGGGAAAGCAGGGTAAGCAATTTTTAATCCGGGCGTATGAAAAAACCATGCTTCATTACTTTGAGAATGAAAAGGTCCTGCACCTGTACCGGCACCGGTGGGCATACGCACCACCACATCGGCATGTTGCCCCCATCGGTAATGGGACTTGGCTAAGTTGTTCACTATCTGTGTCATGGCTTCACTCACAAAATCTGCAAATTGCATTTCCACCATGGCTTTATAGCCATTGATAGATAAACCAAAACCGGTTCCAACAATAGCACTTTCACAAAGCGGTGTATTACGCACTCTTTCTTTTCCATATTTCTGAACAAAGCCCTCTGTAATTTTAAATGCTCCGCCATATTCGGCAATATCTTGTCCCATCAACACCAAATTGGAATGCTTATCCATTGCTAAATGTAAAGAATCGGACAGGGCATCAATGAATCTTTTTTTAGACGTTTTAGAAGAAGATGGCTTGGTTTCTACAAAATGAAATGGTTTATACACATCTTTCAATTCTTTTTCTGTATTGACCTCCGGAAATTCTTCAGAAAAAGTAATTTTCAAATGTTCTTCTATTTCCTGCTTGAACGTATTACGAATTTGTTCTACCTCTTTTTCAGTAATAACGCTTTCTTCCAGTAAAAATTTTTCATAATTTACTACAGGGTCTTTTTTTGCCCACATATCAAATAGTTCTTGCGGAACATATTTTGTACCCGATGCTTCTTCATGTCCACGCATCCGGAATGTTACGCATTCTATCAGAACAGGTCTTGGATTTTTCCGAATCTCTTCGGCATAATGGTGAACGGTTTCATACACTTTCAAAATATTGTTTCCATCTATGGTAACACCTTCTATGCCATAA
Source organism: Bacteroidia bacterium (assembly GCA_026418315.1). Taxonomy (GTDB): domain Bacteria; phylum Bacteroidota; class Bacteroidia; order B-17B0; family Aurantibacillaceae; genus BPGX01. The sequence goes on along the minus strand of JAOABO010000049.1, from coordinate 7,783 downwards.
CCAACGGCTCTGTCTGAAAGTTGCTTACATTTGAATTGCTCAGAAACTGGTGTACTCAAGCCATAGCCATTATTTTCAATAATAAAAATAACGGGCAAATCCCATACAGCAGCCACATTGATGCTTTCATGAAAATCTCCTTCGCTGGTAGCACCCTCACCAGTAAAAACAGCCGTGCATTTGTTTTCTTTCCGCAATTTATGGGCCAGTGCAATACCATCGGCTACTCCCATTTGCGGACCTAAGTGTGAAATCATTCCGACAATTTTATACTCCTGTGTACCAAAATGAAAAGAACGGTCTCTGCCTTGAGTGAATCCGCCCGGCCTTCCGGTAAATTGAGAAAACAAACGATGCAAAGGAATACCGCGAGTAGTAAACACACCTAAATTCCGGTGCATAGGAAGAATGTACTCATCGGAATGCATAGCCGATGCAACCCCTACCGCAATGGCTTCTTGTCCAATACCACTGAACCATTTAGCTAATTTTCCCTGACGAAGTAAAATCAGCATTTTTTCTTCAACGAGGCGGGGTTTCAGAATTTTCTTGTACAAATCAATTAACTGAGTATCAGAATATTTTTTACGGTCGTACTTGATAGAAGTAGATGCTGCAATCATTCTTTTATGATTTATCTTTGGCACAAAAATAAAGAAATTATTCTGTTAAGAAATGGATTACTCATACAAATTTTAATAATCAATCATTATTT
>JAOABO010000049.1:0-6970 GCA_026418315.1 Bacteroidia bacterium | reverse complement strand
CGCAGAATGTGTAGCCATTCATGATGGAAAAATTATTGAAGTGGGGAGCAATGAAAATGTTTTAATGCATTATGAATCTGATAGCATTATCTCTTTAAAAGGGAAATATGTTTATCCTGCATTGATGGATGCACATGCACATTTTTTTGGTCTGGCAGAACATTTAGGAGAATGTAATTTATATGGAGCAAAAACAGTATATGAAATTATCCAAAGATTAAAGGCATTTCATCAAAAGAACTCTGAAAGAAGATGGTTACTTGGAAGGGGTTGGGATCAAAATCTATTTGATGATAAAAAATTTCCCACCAAAGAAGCATTGGATAGTGTATTTAAAGACATTCCTGTGTGTTTAAGAAGAATAGATGGACACGCTATATGGGTAAACAGTAAAGCCATTGAAGAATCCGGAATAAATAAACATCAACAAGTAAAGGGAGGAGAAATATTAACCGATGATGATGGAAATTACACAGGTATTTTTATTGATAATGCCACTTCATTGATTGAAAAACATATCCCCAGTTTTTCTACTGTAGAATGGATAAAATTATTAATGAAAGCCGATAGTATATGTCAGAAAAATCAATTGAAATACATACACGAAGCCGGATTAAATTTTTGGCAAATAAAACTTTTGGATTCCTTAATTGAAAAGGGAATAATCAAAACAAAAATTTATGCAATGGCTTTACCTGAAAAAGAGAATATAGATTATTTTGAAAAACATGGAAAGATTGATAAAGAAAACTTTAAAGTCAAAGCCATTAAAATATATGCCGATGGTGCCCTTGGTTCCAGAGGAGCTTTGTTGAAAAATAAATACAATGACCACAATAGTTATGGATTAAATCTAATCAATCCAGATAGTTTGAAAAGATTACTTGATTTTTGCTATAAAAAAGGGATACAGGTATGTACACACGCCATTGGGGATTCAGCTAATAAGTTGGTTTTACAGTCCTATGCTCAATTTCTTGAAAAAAAGAATGATAGACGTTGGAGAATAGAGCACGTACAAGTGATAGATTCATCAGATTGGTGGTACTTTAAAGAATATAAAATTTTACCATCTGTTCAACCTACACACGCTGTATCTGACAAAAACTGGGCAATGGCGAGATTAGGCAAAAAAAGAATCAGATGGTCTTATGCTTATCAGTCCTTATGGCAACAAAACAGAATGTTGGCTTTAGGCACTGATTTTCCTGTAGAGGATGTTTCACCTTTAAAAACTTTTTTTGCAGCCGTATTTCGATGTGATTATGATTTAAAGGATACTACCCCATTTTATTTACAAGAAAAATTAACCCGTGAACAAACATTACGCGGAATGACTATTGATGCAGCTTATGCTGCCTTTATGGAAAAAGAAACAGGAAGTATTGAAAAAGGTAAAAAAGCAGAATTTACAATTTTAGATATTGATTTAATGAAAGTCAGTAAAAAAGAGTTAAGTACATACCTGTTAAAACATCAATAAAAATTATTTGCTCTTACTTTTGAACTTTCCTTTTCGCCATGCATCAATAAACTGTGCCCATGCAATAGGGTTCAGTAAATTAATAGTGGGATATTGACCCAAAGAATACATTTTGGTTAGTTGTTGCTGCAAGGCATATTGATAATTGGCCTGTGCATCCATTTTAAAGTTTCTTTCATCGTAACTAAGTTCTTTTCTATCCAAATTTTTGGCTGCTCGTTCATAATCGGTTTCTGATAAATCTAAATTCAAAAATGCTTTTTTGAATTCTTCTTTGGATGGCCAAGGATATACGGCCACCGATGGAAGTAATATAGTATCTTTAACAAGAGAATGAATGACATAATAATGAGATAATTGTAAAGTGTCATCCAATTTATATACGCCATTTTTGTGATTAAGAGAAAAAAATTGCAATTCATCGCCAGGAGAAGCAACCAATGTAAAAAAACCATAATAATCTGTAATGGTGCCACGCTTGGTGCCTTTTATGATAATAGATACAAAAGGTACCGGCTTCAAACTATCAGCATCTACAACTACTCCTGATATTTGAACAAATTTTTCATTCTTATGCTGTTGTGCAGTCATTTTATTCCAAAACAACAATATAAGAAACACAGAAAAAAAAAGCTTTCTCATTTATTTTTTGTACAAATATCGTGATTAAATTTTTTTAATATACAAGATGAATAAAAGAATTAGATTTTTTTACACTTTGACTAAAAATAAATGAATCAAAAATAATCTATTTTTTTACTCTATCAGATAATTGTTGTCAAATTAAACAAAATAATATTCTACCCTTACCTTATCTATCAAAAACTACTTCCTCATTGACTTAAGCTGTTGAATACAAACAATATAAAACATCCATTTTATTAAAAAAACCGCTCACAGTTCTTATTCATTCTTATCATATAGAATTTTATTATCTTTGCACCTCATATAAAAAAATAATCTATGTCAGTTAAAACATCCCAACAATTTATCCCATACAAAGTGAAAGATATCTCATTAGCTGAATGGGGTAGAAAAGAAATCAAACTTGCAGAATATGAAATGCCCGGTTTAATGGAACTTCGCAGAATATACGGGCCGAAAAAGCCATTAAAAGGTGCAAGAATAGCCGGTTGCTTGCACATGACCATTCAGACCGCTGTACTTATTGAAACACTCATAGAATTAGGTGCAGAAGTTACATGGAGCTCATGCAATATTTTTTCTACACAAGACCATGCAGCCGCCGCCATTGCTGCACGTGGCGATGTGCAAGTATATGCATGGAAAGGTATGACAGAAGAAGAATTTTACTGGTGTATAGAACAAACATTGTTTTTTGGACCTGAAAGAAAGCCCCTCAACATGATTTTAGATGATGGTGGTGATCTTACTAACATGGTCTTAGATAAATATCCTGAACTGGTTCCTGGAATACGCGGAATTAGTGAAGAAACAACTACCGGCGTTCATCGTTTGTATGAAAGAATGCGTAAAGGCACCTTGCCTCTTCCCGCTATCAACGTAAACGACTCCGTAACTAAATCAAAATTTGATAACAAGTATGGATGTCGCGAATCTCTTGTTGATGCCATTCGCAGAGCTACTGATGTGATGCTTGCAGGAAAAGTCGCCGTTGTTGCAGGATACGGAGATGTAGGTAAGGGTTCTGCTCAATCTTTAAGCTCTCAAGGAGTAAGAGTCATAGTTACAGAAATTGACCCTATCTGTGCTTTACAAGCATGTATGGACGGTTATCAGGTTATGAAAATGGACAATGCGGTGCCTCTTGCAGATATTATAGTTACTGCTACCGGAAACAGAGACATCATAGTAGACAGACACTTCAAAAAAATGAAACACAATGCCATTGTTTGCAACATTGGACACTTTGATACCGAAATTGACATGGCCTGGCTTAATAAAAACTATGGACACACCAAAGAAACCATTAAACCACAAGTTGATAAGTATACCATAGACGGAAAAGACATAATCGTACTGGCCGAAGGAAGATTGGTGAACTTAGGTTGTGCAACAGGGCACCCCTCTTTTGTAATGAGCAATTCCTTTACTAACCAAACGCTAGCTCAAATTGAACTATGGACCAACAGAGAAAAATACGAAAACAAGGTGTACACCTTACCAAAACATTTAGATGAAATGGTTGCCCGCCTCCATCTCAATAAATTAGGAGCAGAACTGGATGAACTAACCGACACCCAGGCAGAATACATCGGAGTTAATAAAAAAGGCCCCTTCAAAAGCGAATGGTACAGATATTAATCCCAAGTTATATGTTTCTATAAAGAATAAAACCGCTGTGTAATTTCATTAAATTATACGGCGGTTTTTTCATTTTAATACTTTTATTTTATGTTTGAAATCATCAGTCCTTATCAAATCAATTTCAATAAATACTTAAATAAATACATTCAGTTATTACAAAGCCAACACCCACAGGAACTTTATCAACCCATAGAATACATATTAAAATCAGAAGCAAAGTATATCAGACCTATTCTTTGTTTAATGGCTTGTGAGATGTATGGAAAACACTACAAACACGCCTTGCCTGCAGCACTATCAATAGAGTTATTTCATACTTTTTCTCTGGTGCATGATGATATTTTAGACAACTCTCCGATACGAAGAGGTAAAAAAACTATTCATACAAAGTGGAACACCAACATGGCCATTCTTGCAGGAGACGTTCTGTTGGTAGAATCATTTAAAGTACTTACAACATATCCTGCCCACATCTCTTATTCTTTGTATAAACAACTTGCATACGCTTCTGTTCAAATATGCGAAGGACAGCAAGAAGACATGAATTTTGAAAAACAACCAACCATTTCAACAGAGCAATACCTTGAAATGATTAGAAAAAAAACCTCTGTGCTACTTGGCACTGCACTCCAAATGGGTGCTATAGCCGCTAATGCCAGCCAGGCAGAACAAAAAAAACTTTATCAGATTGGTGAAACCATTGGAATAGCTTTTCAAATTATGGACGACTTTTTAGATACATTTGGAAATACAAAAAAGTTTGGAAAAAAAATCGGAAACGATATCCTTCATAACAAAAAAACATTTCTTTTAACCAAAGCATTAGAAATATCAAGTAAAAAAGAATTATCCACTATCAAAAATGCTCTTAAAATGCCGCCTAACCCAGAAAAAATAAAAACATTTCAATCTATTTATAAAAACCTCAACATTGACACTATCACGCTGAATACTGTTGAAAAATTACATCAAAAAATTGCATATCAACTCCAAAAACTCAATGTAAAAAACCAAACTACACTTCAAAAACTAATACGCCTTTCTGAACAATTGATTCAAAGAAATAAATAAACTATATAAGGGCCTTTCATTACAAGTTACAAAAAATGACAACAAAGAAAGAAAACATCCATCTATCCAAATTTAAACACCAAACATCTATTCAGGTAAGATACGTTGATATTGATATGCAAGGGCATGTCAACAACGCCACTTTTTTATCATACATTGAACAAGGCCGTGTAGAATATTTTAATGCACTGTTTCCTGAAAATGACTTCAAAGCAACGGGGTTAATATTAGCAAGAACAGAAATAGATTACTTTGAACCTATATGGCTCAATGAAAGTATTTACTGTTATACCCGAATTCCACAAATAAAAAATAAAAGTTTTGTATTTGAAAATGTTTTAACCTCTGAAAAAGGTACTATTAAATGCTATGCCAAGAGTATTATGGTCTGTTTCAATTATATAGAAAACACTACCATACCCGTACCTACACATTGGAGACAAATAATTGAATCATTTGAAAATCAAAGCAGGTAAATAAGCATATTATTTCATATTGTTAAATTATCATTACATCTTGTAAAAATTCATATTCATCTAAAACCGAATAACCACATTTATCTCCATTAGTATAAAATGTAAGAAATCAACTTATTATTTACATTAACATTATCCGCTGAAAATGAAACTTACTGCGGGAAATATTGCAATCATTACCACAGACCTTGCTTACTATAATGCCAGCGTATGCTCGGGTTTATATTCAGAATTTCAAAAAAACGGCTATTCTACACAGATTTACCTGACTTTTGAAAATCAAGAAAAGGAAAAAGAAAATATTTATTTGGTTCTCAACGACAAAAATCTTAAAGGAATAGTGCTTTTTTCATGTATGAGCAACCCTGCTTTTTATCAAGACATTTTTCAAAAACTAAATATACCCTGTGTATTTGCTGATAGATTAATACCTTATTTATCACAATCCAACTTTGTTACAGTAGATAATTATGGTGGTGCCTACAAGATAGGAAAACTTCTTATTGAAAAAGGAGCAAAAAACATTGTCTGCTTAAGCATACTGAAAGACAATCATATCAGTACTATTGAAGATAGAATCAATGGATTCAAAGACAGCCACATTCATTTAAATAATATTAATTGTTACAGAGAAGAGTTGGAATATCCTCATATCAATAAAAGTATGGAGCATATTTTAAGTAAATGGGAAAATAATAATACTTTTCCTGATGCAATATTTGCAACCAATCATTTGATTATGAATGCTTTTATTAGCTTAACCCAACAAAATAAAACATGGCAAAATTTAAGCAAACATACTATCTTGTCTTGTTTTGATAATCTGCCTTACTTTGATTGGATAAACAGGCCTATTATTAGCGTAGATCAGCCAATAAAAGATATTACATTTTATATTAGCAGTATTTTATTAAAAAGGATCAAGGAGCCCGAAACCAATGCAAATGTTTCAAATCTTATTTTGCCTGTAAAAATTATAGATAGAACCAAATAAATATCGGCAAATTATTTTGCATTAGATATTATTCCCAATGCTTCATAAATATAATCAAAAGTAGAAAGTATTTGGGGCTTTCCATCTATGATTGCTACATCATGTTCAAAATGTGCACTTGGCTTTCTGTCTTTGGTTACAATGGTCCAACCATCTTTTAATTGCTGCACTTTGTATTGACCTAAATTAATCATGGGCTCTATGGCAAGAACCATTCCGTTTTTGAGAAGGTGTCCATTTCCTTCTCTGCCAAAATTTGGTACTTCGGGCTCTTCGTGTAAGTTCTGCCCTATTCCGTGTCCTACCAAATCTCGCACTACAGAAAAACCATGCTTTTCAGCGTGTTCTTGTATAGCAAAACTAATATCACCCACCCTGTTTCCAGCTACTGCTTTTTGAATTCCAAGCATTAAACACTCGTATGTTGTTTCCACCAATTTTTTCACCTTTGGATCAACGGGCTCTATCATAAAAGTAAAGGCGTGGTCTCCATAATAACCATTCTTTTTTACTCCACAATCTACTGATACAATATCTCCTTCTTTAAAGGGAGTATGACCAGGTATTCCATGCACTACCACTTCATTAACAGAAACACATAAGGTAGCAGGATATCCCCGATAACCCTTAAATGCAGGTATTCCTCCATGATCACGA
>JAOABO010000048.1 GCA_026418315.1 Bacteroidia bacterium | reverse complement strand
GTGTATTAAGTTAGTATAACCGGAGACAATATAAATAGATCCACCGGGTTTTAAAACTCTTTCAGCTTCCTTAATCCATTTTATCGTGAAATCAGGATATTCTTCTTTAGGAATTTCAACATAACCATCAATAACCTTTGACTCGTCGCGGTTATAGTGTTTATGTAGTTTATCTCCTTCAATGCCATAAGGCGGGTCTGTAATGATTAAATCTATTGAGTTATCACTCAAATACTTTCTGGCACCTTCAATGCAATCAATATTATAAAACATATTAATTAAACTTTAATTCATCATAATAAAAATCACCTAAATCTAACAAATTGAGCATATATTTTTCTTTTCTTGGTTTTCCGTTGGAATTTCTTCCCTGTTTCATTGTAGAAAGTTTTTCTAAATCTTTCTCTGACAAAATTAAAAAAATTATATCAGTTAATTCTGCTTTAGTTTTTCTATATCTTGAAACAGATGTTCTCAATTCTCTTTCTAATTCGTATTTTGACTTTCCTCCTTTTAGTTCTGTGTGCCATTTTTGAAAACTTCTATTAACATCGTTGTACTCAACATCACATAATGCAATTATTTCGCCATGATATTTATGTTTTTTTATAGATTGTTGCATAGATTCAACATCATTTAATATGATGTCATAATTATGTGTTTTAATGGCAGATGCTTTGAAATCCCAGTTAATTTCTCCCTTCAGGTCAAAGACAACATTCTTGAATTTATCGCCAGGTATTTGAAAATAATCTTTGAGTATCTGCATGCATTTGAACTCAAAATAAAATGCCCACCACTCCATCTGTTTCCAATTGTAGTTATGTTCTTTTAGTTCTAAAACACATTCTTTACCATCCCAATGCTTGGGTAATTTTTTTAGTTGTTTTTTCAAAATATCAATATCCTTCTTGTAATTCATTTTTCTAATTCATCATTTTTCCTAAACCTGGAAACATCTTCATTATCTGCGCCATAGCGCCTTTGTTGTTGAGTAGTTTAGCCAATTTCTTCATTTCATCATGCATTTTTACTACTCGATTTACTTCTTGTATATTGGTGCCTGATCCGGTGGCTATTCTGAGTTTTCTTGATTGATTTAAAAGTTCGGGCTTCTTTCTCTCTTCTGGGGTCATTGATAAAATAATGGCTTCTGTGTGTTTAATCATTTTTTCGGTTTCTTCCGTATTTAAGTTTTTAGCTATTCCAGATAGTCCGGGCAAAAAAGAAGCAATGTTAGATACACCACCTAGTTTTTTCATCATACGAATTTGTGTGAGTATGTCTTCAAAATCCAATTGGTTTTTCGCCATTTTTTTGGCAAATTTCCTGGCTTCTTCTTCACTGATTTCCTGTTGTGCTTTTTCTACCAAAGAAACAATATCACCCATGCCCAGTATTCTATCGGCCATTCTTTCCGGATAGAAAATATCTAAGGCATCTAATTTTTCTCCCTGACTAATAAATTTGATGGGCTTGTTAGTAACGGCTTTAATGGATAATACGGCACCACCCCGGGTGTCTCCGTCCATTTTAGAAAGAATAACGCCGGTTATATTTAATCGGTCATTAAATGTTTTAGCAGTATTCACAGCATCTTGCCCTGTCATAGCATCTACCACTAATAGTATTTCATGAGGGTGTATTTTGTTTTTAATCAATGAAATTTCATTCATCATTTCTTCGTCAATAGACAGGCGGCCGGCAGTATCTATAATAACAACATTATAATGTTTTTCTTTTGCATAAGCAATACCTTGCTCGGCAATTTTAATTGGATTTTTTTCATTAGGAATAGAGAATACTTCTACATTAATTTGTTGTCCGAGTATTTTTAATTGTTCAATAGCGGCAGGACGATATACATCGCAGGCAATAAGCAAGGGATGTTTGGATTTTTTAGTTTTTAAGAAATGAGCTAATTTAGCTGCAAAAGTAGTTTTACCTGAACCTTGTAAACCTGCCATTAAAACAACAGAAGGGTTGGCACTTAAATGGAGTTCTTCCTTACTACCACCCATTAAATTGACTAACTCATCATGCGTAATTTTGACGAGTAACTGGCCTGCAGTAATTTTAGAAGATACTACCTCTTGGCCCAGTGCTTTTTGCTTTACTCTTTCTGTAAAATCTCTGGCCACTTCGTAATTCACATCAGCATCTAATAAGGCACGACGAATTTCTTTTAAGGTTTCAGCAATATTCAGTTCATTGATTTTGCTTTCACCTTTGATAAATTGAAATGCTTTATTAAGCCGTTCGGTTAGATTTTCAAACATAGAAAATTTTTGGTGTCAAAGATAATACTTTTATCTGCAAGTTGATAATATCGTTAAAAACAGATAAGAGGTTGGAGGGCTGGAAAATAATAAAGATTGAAGAGTTTAAATTTTAATTTGAATTTGAACAAAATGTTGTCGGGGCGGACGAACGTCTCCTGGGCGAGAGGAGTATTCAGCATTGAATACATTATTCACCACGTAAGATACTTTCATGTTTTTATTGATTTGAAAACCAATTCGTGCATCATGAATCCAGTTGCCCTTTTTTCCTCCTGCCATTTCTTTTTCCCGATATTCTTTTAGTCCTGGTAATATGTAAAAAATGGGTAAGTCAAAACCATATTCTTTGAAAATGCTTTCAATAAATCGTCTATCAATGTTTTCCATAAAACTTTGATACCTGGTACTCCATCCTACGCTGATAAATTTCCAATCTAATTGAATATCATTCTTAAACAAATGCCTGTTGCGATATTTTAATGTTTTTACTCCGGGTAAACCAAGTGTATCTCTTGATGGGTTATATCCTAACATGACAGGGTCTATGTAAGTATATCCTGATAATAAAGTAACATTTACTTTATTAATATTACCGGTTCCCATCAAAGAAATTTCAGTTCCTGTGATTCTTGCATTTCCAATGTTTTGAGACATAAATCCTGCATAGGGTAAATCGTTTAACCAAAACCCGGTTGGCCCGTTGGGAGCATAAATATTAAAAACAAATTCTACCATATTTCTGAATTCCATGTAAAAAGCAGAAATATCCGCATACCCTTTCCACTGACCTAACTTGATGGCTTGTTTTACGCCAAACTCTGCACTGTATCCTCTTTCAGGTTGTAATTTGTTGTTAGGAAAAATTTTTAATGCACTTACACTGGTACTTACATATTTTTCTGCAATACTGGGGAACCTGTATCCCTGTCCATATGACGCTCTTAAAAAAGTGTAATTAAATAGTTTGTAATTAATTCCAATTCGAACAACAGGTTGAAAAGGCAAATCTTTTAGCTTATCAGATAAGTAGCCACGAGTATATGCTGTGTCAATTTTGTAATATTCTCCTCTTGCTCCAACAGATACATTTAGTTTGTCAAAAAAATTACCGTCCCATTGAATATAACCCGCCATGTTTTTTCCTGTATGTCTCCCATATAAAGAGTCAGAATACACTTGTTGATACATTATTAGCGTACCTGCTGTAAAAGAGTAATTTTTCCATCTTTTTTGATATTGAAGTTCTCCGTAATAAAGTTCTGCAGTGGCTTCTTGATTTTTATTATTTCTGTTTTGAGTGAGGTAATATCGGGTTCTTGCACTAATTTTATTGTTTCTAAAAGAATAGTTGATAAAAGGGTCTATATTAAAGCGGTTATTGTTATATTTTTGTATATCTCTTCCTTGTGGAATGTAAACACTGTCAGCATTTTGCCATAAAAAAAACAAACCACCTTTGGTGTTCATCATATTAGTATTAACTCCCGCAGATAATCCGGGAACTTTTTTAAAGTTATATCTAATGTTGGTGTTTAATCGGGCTCTGTCTTCTGTTTCCAAATATCTGTATCCATCATCAGAAAAAGTATGGCCACCTATAACAATATCCCAGTTACCTATTTTTTCTCCATGAGCAAAATTAACTCCTCTTTGCCACTGAGAGGTTCCCTTCCACCATTTGTATTTGAGTTGTCTGGGAGCATCATAGGTGCCAGTGTATAACATCACATTGGTATATGGTTTTGATTTAGCATACATGGTTCTTAAATTGATCACTCCATTCAGGGCAGATGAGCCATAAAGGGCAGAGGCAGAGCCCTTAATGATTTCTACTTGCTCTGTTGTTTCAAGCGGCAAATAGTTCCATTTTATATCGTTGGCATCAGCACTAATCATGGGCATTTCATCTACCAGCATCAGTACGCGCGAACCTGCGCCATAAGAAAAACCACTACCTCCCCGAATGCTTATTTGGCTATCATACACATTGACACCCGGTATTTGATTCATAATTTGGTCTAATTGTGTGGTGTTTTTATTTTCAATTAAAGAAGGTTTTAATACATCCATACTGACTGTAATGTCTGTAATATTCTGTTCATATTTTCCTGCAGACACCACCACTTCTTCCAATAAACTTTTATCTTTATTTAATTGGATATTAAACAAAACACTGTCTTTAGTTGTAGGTAAAAGAATATTGGCTGTAAAGGTGTTGTATCCTACATAAGAGCATTGTATTATGTGCTTATCGGGGTCAATATCATAAGGGACCTTAAGAACATAATTGCCTTCAAAATTTGAAACTGTGTTGTACGTCTTGTCTAATAAAATAATTGCTCCGGGAATTTCTTCATTATCTGTATCGGTAACTTTTCCATAGATAACCTTGTGTTTTGTTTGACCACTGGAGGTAGTGGAATTAAAAAAAACAACATAATAAGTGAATGCATAGCAAGCAAACAAACAGGTTTGTTTATAAAGAGGTTTTTTGATTGATATTAACGAAAAAATAATCTTTAAATAAAAACTCTTTGAATAAAAATATTCCATAAACTATTTTTGCGTGGAAATGTGCTTAATTGTTTGCAAAAATGCAACTAAAATAAATATAAAATATGCAATTGATTATAGAATAAAAACAAGTGCTTTTTTCTTAACAATTAAACATGGATGTAGAAAAATTATATTTATTAGCATTATCTAAAATCAAAAATGTTGGAAGTGTTACAGGTAAAAATCTTATTGCTTATTGTGGTAATGCAGAGAACATATTTAAGTATTCAAAGCATCAATTAATGAAAGTTCCTGGTATAGGGGAACTGATTGCCAATGAAATTATACAAAACAAACACAGTGCTCTTAAGTTTGCAGAAGAAGAAATTAAGAGAATAGAAGAACACAAACTATCCGTTTGTTTTTACACAGACCCCAACTATCCAACAAGATTAAAGTTGTTGAATGATAGTCCGTTTTTGTTTTACTATAAAGGAGATCCTCTATGGAACATGGAACGCACTATTGCAATTGTTGGAACCAGAAAACCTACTGCTTATGGAAAAGATCTCATAATAAAATTTATTCGGGATATTGCCCCGTTCAATCCATTAATTATTAGTGGATTGGCACATGGTATAGATACTTTTGCTCATCAAGAGGCATTGAATAACGGATTAAAAACGATTGCTGTGTTGGGTAATGGTCTTCCAAATATTTATCCTGCAACAAACTCTAAGCTTGCTAATGAAATAGCCCAACATGGCGCAGTGGTTTCAGAATATTCTATTCATGTTCAACCCGATGCACCTAATTTTCCAAAGAGAAACAGAATTGTGGCCGGCTTAGCAGATGCTGTGATAGTGGTAGAAAGTAAACTGGATGGTGGAAGTATGATTACGGCTAGTATTGCGAATAGTTATCACAAAGATGTTTTTGCCTTTCCAGGCAGAACAAACGATGTATATAGCAGTGGGTGCAACGCATTAATTAAACTTCAGAAAGCACAAATGATTGAAAGTGCAGAAGATGTTGTATACTTTATGAACTGGAATTTAAAAGAAACAGAAATAAAAAAATCTTCTGCAACTTTGAGTTTGCCTATTAACCTTACATCTGAACAAGAACTGATTATGAGTTTATTAAGAGAAAAACAAAAACTACACATTGATGAAATCAGTTATTATTCTAAAATGAGTAGTAGCCAACTATCAGTTGTATTGTTAGAAATGGAAATGAACGAATGGATCAGATCGCTGCCGGGTAAGATGTATGAATTAAGTATTTAATTTTCAAACATTGTTGATAATTTTTAATCAATAAACAAAATATTGAAAATCAATAAAATACATTTGTATCCACAAAATATCAAGAGGTATTCAACAAGCTTGTTGTCGGGGTATTAACATTTTTGAAAAAATATTAACAATTTTTTGTGGAAAAAACTTGGGGGTTTGTCTAAATTATTGAGCAAATCCCTCTTTATTGCCGTAACTTTGTACCCTAATTTTTCTTATGTACGATATTCTAAAAAGATTTGAAGAAAGGTATGGTTACTTGAAAAAAATGGGGGTAAATTTTGAAGGTATTCAAATGATAGACCCTACAAAGAAAAAACATGCTATTGTGCTAACGAGACCTTTCTTATTTGATTGTCGGTTGCTTCCAAAAAAATACGATGGTATAGAAATCAAAATAAGAATACAAGGCCATTTGCCTGAAGAATTTAAAGTAAAAAAGGCAGGAGAATATCCCTTTATGCCAGAAAATTTTGAACGATATGTGGAAAAAAATATGGATGCTTTAAGAAAACATTTTGAAAAACCCGAAATGACTAAATTAGAAATGTTAGATGCACTTGCCTTTGGAAATTTTGAAGAACACAAAAAGAACACTCAAAATATTTTAAGGGAAAAACAAAGAAAAGCAAGGTTACAAAGAGCGGCTGCTAAATAGTTTTTCATAGTTTACTTTTTAGGTTAACAAAAAACCCTGACTTTTTTAGTCAGGGTTTTTTATTATTTCCACTTTTCAGCATCTTTTAGAAAAATATCTAATCCTTTATCAGTAAGAGGATGATGAAGCAAAGCCATAATAGCACTTAAAGGGGCGGTAATTACATCTGCCCCCATCTTTGCACACTCTATAATATGCATAGGGTGCCTAATAGAAGCAGCTAAAATTTCTGTTTCAAAACAATAATTATTATAAATCAATGCAATATCACGTATCAATTGTAATCCATCTGAAGACACATCGTCTAATCTGCCAATAAAAGGTGAAACATAAGTAGCACCTGCTTTTGCTGCCAGTAATGCTTGTCCTGAAGAAAACACTAAGGTACAATTAGTTTTAATGCCTTTATCGTAAAAATACCGTATAGCTTTAATACCGTCTTTTATCATAGGAACTTTTACTACAATATTGGGGTGGATTTTAGACAATTCTTCTCCTTCTTTAATAATATTCTCATAGTCCGTAGATAATACTTCGGCGCTGATGTCTCCTTCTACTAATTTACAAATGGCTTCATAATGCTTTATTACAGCATTCTTTCCCTTTATCCCAACTTTTGCCATTAGAGAAGGATTGGTGGTTACGCCATCTAAAATTCCAAGCGAGGCGGCTTCTTTAATTTCATCTAAATTTGCAGTGTCAATAAAAATTTTCATAAATATTTTTGGCAAAAATACAGCAATTCATAAACTCATTAAAATATTTTTCAAATAAAATTTCTTCATAAAAAACATATCGAACTTTTTGTGAAATCTTTTAATAGAAATTCATTAAACCATTTATTGTATCTTTGCTGAAAATTTGGTTATGAAAAAGCATCCGCTATTGCGATATCTGTTTATATTATCACTTATCTCTATTATCATCCAATTGAGCTCAACAGGGTTTAATTTATTGAAAAACCCTAAAGAATCTCTGCTTGAAAAAGCAGAACAATTAAAAGACATTAAGCCCAGCATTGCACAACAGTTAGAAGAACTTGCTTACGAATACGATACCAATAAATATTTTCAAATCATGCCATATATGAATTTGCTTTTTATTCTAATTTCTTTATTGTCAGTTATTTTAATGTGGCAATTAAAACAGCAGGGTTGGTATTTATATTTGTTTGCTGAATTTTTCCCTTATCTTTTTTCGGTGGTGTTTTGGGAAAACTACACAAAGTATTATGCTGGCTGGGGAAACGGCATGGTAGTCAGTATGACACTGGCCATGGTTGCTTTTGATATTTTGTTTGCCGGATTATATTTCTATGCATTGAGAGAAACTAAAAAGATGTATCCGGTTTCTGAAGAGAGTGGCGATAGTCAGTAAAATCAAAATTTGATTTTTTAATAAATAATTCATATATTTCACATCAAAATTTTAATCGGGATGTTTATCCGAGTTGGTCTGACAGTGTTATTGCTTCATGTATCTTTGCTTTTTTCTCAAAAAGTAATAAGCCCGCACCATGTTGCTTTAATCAAATTCACCGAAAACAAAGGACAATGGAACAGTAATGTTCTGTTTCGTGCTACTTTAGATGGAGGTGTAATGTTTGTTGAAAACGATAAACTGACCTTTAATTTTTTTGACAAAAAAAAATTCAGAAGTCTTCATGAAGGAGGAGCCAAAAATGCAAATGATTTGCATTTCAAAGGACAATCCTTTCAAATGAAGTTTTTGAATAGTAATAAGAACATCATAGTGAAAAAATTTAATGAAGGTAAAGATTACGAAAATTTTTTTATTGGCAACCAGCCATCTAAATGGGCAAGTAATGTAAAAAACTATCAACATATTGTTTTACAGAATATTTATGAAGGCATTGATTACGAAGCAATATCCTCTATTAGTGGTATCAAATATAATTTTATAGTTCACAAACAGGCATCACCAAACAAAATACAAATAGAATACAAGGGTGTAAATAAAATGTATTTGAAGAACAATGAATTACATATAGAATTGGACTTTACGAATATCACAGAAAAACAACCATACGCTTATCAAATGATAGGCGATAGTATTGTTTCTGTTCCATGTCAATTTAAATTAAAAAACAACATTTTATCCTATGAATTTCCCAAAGGATATAATCCTAACTACGATTTAATCATTGACCCATCTTTAGTTTTTGCGGCTCAAAGCGGCTCTACTGCCGATAATTTTGGAATGACAGCAACGTATGACAATAGTGGTAACCTGATAAGTGGAGGCACTGTTTTTGGACCAGGGTATCCTACTACTGTCGGAGCGTATGATATTACCTATAATGGCACCATGCCCGGCTCAAATACAGAAATAGACGTGGTGATTACAAAATATAATAACACAGGCACAAACTTACTGGCATCTACTTACTTTGGTGGAAGTTTAAGCGAGATAGTAACGAGTATTGTAGTTGACCCCAATGATAACATTTATTTTTATGGTGCCACTGGTTCCCCTGATTTACCTATGCTTCCCAATTCTTGGGATAAAACTTTTGGTGGAGGTCCTTTACTTACCTTTGTATTCAATGGAACCAGCTTTTCCAACGGGACAGATATATACATTGCTAAAATGAATAGTAATTTAAATAGCTTATTGGGGGTTACTTACCTAGGTGGAAGTAATAACGATGGGGTTAATCATACTAATGTAATTACTACCTATACTTCTGGTTATGGCGTCGTTACAGAATATCCCCCCGACTCTCTTATGTTCAATTATGGAGATCAATATCGTGGAGAAATTCAGTTAGACAAAAACAATAATGTATATATTTTCTCGTCCACGCGTTCTTCAGATTTTCCCACCACTCCAAATGCTTTTGACAATACTTTAGGAGGGAAACAAGATGCTGTATTATGTGTGTTTAATACGAATCTATCTAATTTAATCTATAGCACTTTTGTAGGTGGAAGTAATAATGATTGTGGAAACTCCCTGGAAGTAACAGATTCCTTACTAGTGTATGCTACCGGAGGAACATGCAGTGCAGATTTTCCTACATCTGCAGGTGCGTATTCTACTTCTTATAATGGAGGTAAAGCTGATGGCTTTGTTGTCAAAATTGATCCTTTTTCAGGAAATCTTTTAAGGGCAACTTATATTGGTACGAATAATTATGATCAATCATTTTTTGTAAGAAGAGATCCTCAAAATAAAATTTATCTTTTTGGTCAATCTTTAGGAAATATGCCTGTGATAGGAAGTGTGTATAATAATCCTGGCAGACATCAATTTATCTCCGTTCTGGATCAGCAACTAAATAGTTTGTTATTCAGCACTGTCTTTGGAAGCTCACTAACAAAGATTGATATTTCACCATCAGCATTTGCAGTGGATGGTTGTGGCTATGTGTATTTATCTGGATGGGGAGGAAATATCATTTTTTTACAATCAACAGGAGGTATGCCTTTGGCTTCTGCTATCCAATCGTCAACGGATGGATACAATTTTTATTTGATGGCCCTATCTCCGAATTTGTCATCTCTTGTCTTTGGCTCCTATTTTGGAGGGCCTGTTAGTCATGAACATGTAGACGGAGGAACATCGCGTTTTGATAAATGCGGTAATATTTATCAATCGGTATGTGCGGGTTGTGGTGGTAATCAGGATTTTCCTGTTACTCCCGGTGCATGGCCTAATACTCCCGGCAATCCTAATCATTCCACCAATTGTAATAATGGTGTATTTAAAATAGATTTTCAAAATCCTACCGCTACCTCTACTCCTACTTCAGGTTGTGCACCGCTTACTGTGCAGTTTTTTAATAAATGTGTTAATACTTTTCAGTACCAATGGAATTTAGGCAATGGTGTGGTTACTTCTTCTTCGCTTAATCCTATTGCAACATATACTAACCCCGGTACCTATACAGTTACCTTAATCATTAACGATAGTGTTTTTTGTAAAACAAAAGACAGCACGTCTTTTATTGTTAACGTTTATCCTTCCATCAGTGGAAGTATTTCTTATACTACAACCTGTAGCGATAGTGCCCTATTTAGTGCAAGTTATTCTACATCCGGAAGTTTACAATCTATGCAGTGGTATTTTTTACCAACCACTTTTACTAGCAATTTATCTTCTCCTGTTTTTACAACCAATACAGCAGGCACCTATACGGCGGTGTTGGTGGTTAAAAATAATTTTGGATGTAAAGACAGTATCAGGCAGGTTTTTAATGTTCATCCGTTTATCCCCACGATTAGCAAAAAAGACACTATTTGTAATGGAGAAAGTACCATTCTTACTTCAAGCGGAGGACACACATATCAATGGACACCAACCGTTGGAATTTCCAATCCTACCAATAATACCGTTGTAGTATCTCCAACTATCACTACCACATATTCTCTTCTTATTACCGATACTTTATACAATTGTTCCAAAACACTCACTACCCAAGTTGTTGTTCAGCCCAAACCTACCGCCAATTTTACTTATACCCTTAATCCTTGCGGAGGGAATGTTTATTTTACTAATACGTCCAGTTCTGATGCCAATAATTTTAATTGGAATTTTGGTGATGGACAAACATCTACTGCTCAAAATCCGATTATTTTTTATTCAAATGGAGGAACTTATACAGTCACACTTATTGCCAACAATTTATATGGTTGTAAGGATACTATTCAAAAGAATTTAAGTATCTCTCAGCCCGTTCCTGTTAGTGTTAGTGCTAACACCACCATTTGTTTAGGTAACTCTTACACTCTTAATGCAACAGGAGGATTTGCTTACCATTGGTCCCCTTCCAGCAGCTTAAACAGTTACACTATTTCAAGCCCTATTGCCTCACCCACCACCTCCACAACTTACACCGTTGATATATACACTCTTAATACCCTTGGAGATACCTGCGTTTATACTTTATTTACCACTGTAAATGTTTCTGCTTTATCTGCATCAAGTATTATTGCTACTGCTATTCCTGATACTATTTTTGTGGGACAAACTGCGCAATTGATTGCTAATGGATTGGGAGCAACTTCTGTGTATTGGTCTCCTCCCAATTTGGTTTTTCCAAATAATTCATTTACTACCACTACTTCACCTACATCTAATACTACATTTACCGCTACCATTACAGACGGAATTTGTACAAAAACCGCAACGGTTTACTTAGTTGTAATAGACAATGAATGTAAAGAGAGCAGTATATTTGTTCCTAATACCTTTACACCCAACAATGACGGTAATAACGATATACTTTATGTTAGAAGTTATTTGATAAATGATATTTACTTTGCTGTTTACAACCGGTGGGGCGAATTAGTATTTGAAACACA
>JAOABO010000047.1:11869-12233 GCA_026418315.1 Bacteroidia bacterium | reverse complement strand
TAGGTAAGCAATTCTGCAGCTTCTATTTCGGTAGCCATATCTGCTAATTTGAATGCAATGGCTTGGTGTTGTGCAATAGGTTTTCCAAACTGAATTCTTTCCTGAGCGTATTTTAATGCGGATTCATAGGCGCCTCGCGCTATACCGCAAGAAAGTGCTGCAATGGATATTCTACCACCATCTAATACTTTCATGGCTTGAATAAAGCCATCTCCTTCTTTACCAATCATTTGAGATTTGTGTACTCTACAATCCTGAAATATCAATTCTGCTGTTTCGCTGGCTCGCATTCCGAGTTTATTCTCTTTTTTACCTGATGAAAAGCCAGGAGTTCCTTTTTCAATAATAAAAGCACTCATGCCGT
>JAOABO010000047.1:0-11859 GCA_026418315.1 Bacteroidia bacterium | reverse complement strand
CTTTTTCGCCTGTTCTCACTATCACTACTGCAACATCTCCGCTGATAGCATGTGTAATAAAATTTTTTGCTCCATTGATAATATAATAATCACCATCTTTTACTGCTGTAGTATTCATGCCTCCTGCATCTGAGCCGGTATTGTGTTCTGTAAGCCCCCATGCGCCTATCCACTCACCTGTTGCCAGCTTGGGTAGGTATTTTCTTTTTTGCTCTTCGTTGGCATGCTGCAAAATATGACCTGTACACAAGGAATTATGAGCCGCCATTGATAGAGCAACAGAGCCACATACTTTTCCAAGTTCTATAATAGCAGTAATGTACTCTAAATAGCCAAAGCCGCTTCCGCCATATTCTTGGGGAACTAAAACACCTAATAAGCCCAGTTCGCCCATTTTTTTGAATAATTCAACAGGAAAATATTGTTTTTCATCCCAGTCCATAACATATGGTGCAATATTTTCTTTAGCAAAGTTACGCACCATTTCTGCAATCATTTTTTGGTTTTCAGTAAGTTCAAAGTTCATAGTATTTTGATTTTAATAAGTGGTTAAACATATAATGTTCTTAGTAATCGCTTGTAGTTTTTCTTTTCCTTTGAGCGATGACAGTTCAATTAAAAAAGTAAAATCACTGACTTTGGCACGATGGTGTAAAATAAGTTGTGCAGCAGCCATGGCAGTACCACCAGTAGCAAGCAAGTCATCATGAATGAGAATTTTTTGTTCTGGCTTTATACTGTCCTGATTAATTTCAATGGCAGAAGAGCCGTATTCTAACTGATATTCTGCCTTTACTGTTTTGTATGGTAATTTGCCTGCTTTTCTTGCTAATATAAAAGGAACCTGTAATCTATTAGCCAATAAAAATCCAAATAAAAATCCACGGCTTTCTATTCCTAATACAGCATCGGGCTTTTCTGATATCTGTTCAATAAAAGATTGAATAATTTCCTCACACAACTGAGGGTTTTCAAAAATAGGGGTAATGTCTTTGAAATTAACTCCGGGCGTAGGAAAATCTGGTATTTCTCTGATAGTGTTTTTTATTTTTTCACTAATGACCATGTACTTTTCTAATTTGGGCAAAGATGATGAAAAAATGTAAATAATGCAAAAGTAAAAGGACAAATGATGAATTAATTTTGCTCATAAAATGTTATTACTATCAATTATACAGGAATAATATTTGTCTTTTATGATTATTTTTCGGGATAAACAACATAATTGCGTGGTGTTTCATACAGAATGATTTGTAAATCAAGATGCATTTGTATTTTAGGTCGTAAGATGTTGTAAATAACTACAGCAATGTTTTCGGCGGTGGGATTAAGTGTTTTAAATTCTTCTACATCTAAGTTCAAATTTTTATGATCAAATTTTTTATGAATGTTACTTTTAATAATTTCGCTTAATACATTAAGGTCCATTACAAACCCTGTGTCTTTATCAATTTCGCCTGTTACTTTTACATGTAGTTCATAATTATGTCCATGATAATGAGGATTATTACACTTTCCAAAAATGATTTTATTTTTTTCTTCACTCCATTGAGGGTTGTGTAAGCGGTGAGCTGCACAAAAAGTAATTTTTTTTACAACAGATGTTTTCATAATCAGGTTACTCACTTTAAATTGTTCCACCTTTTTTCTACAAATTCCCAATGGACAATATTCCACCAATTTTCAATATATTCTACACGGCGGTTTTGGTATTTCAAATAATAAGCATGTTCCCACACATCTATTCCTAGCAAAGGGAACCCTCTGTCTTTGGCATCCACTACATCCATTATCGGGTTGTCTTGATTGGGTGTTGTAACGATTTTTAATTCGTTTTTATTCTTGGCTACTAACCAACACCATCCGCTACCAAAATGTTTAGCTGCTGCATCGGAAAATTGCTTTTTAAATTCATCAAAACTCTTGAAGTGCTGTGCTAATATCTTTTGAAACCCTGCAGATGGAACATTATTTTGTTTATTAGGGTTAGGTTTTAACATCTGCCAAAACAAAGTATGGTTATAATGTCCACCTCCATTATTACGAATAGATTTATCCAATACTGATACTTTACGAAATAATTCTATTAACGGAGCATTCTTAAAATCTAAGTTTTCTAATGCTTTATTTAAATTGTTGATGTATGTTTGATGATGCTTAGTATGATGAATTTCCATAGTTTGCTTCTCAATAAAGGGTTCCATAGCATCATACCCATAGGGCAGTTTGGGTAATTTGTACGGAAAAGTGTCCAGAAAATCAGCATCAAAATCTAAAGGAGAATAATGAAGTTCGCTATGTTTTTTCGGATTGATATTCATGCTGGTGCTGGCTCTTAACCACCCTCCTCTATAAAACAGCCATCCGAAGGCAAAGGCAGAAGTGGTAAATAAAAATTTTCTTCTGTTTTGTTTCATGCGCTTTGATTTTATATTTCTATCAGCAATTGGTTTTTTTCAACAGCAGTGCCTTTGCTTACATATATTTTTTTGACCATACCATCATGCGGCGATTTTAATGCATTTTCCATTTTCATAGCTTCTAGTATAAGCAGTGTATCTCCCTTTTTTACTTCCTGACCTTCTCCTACCAGTACATTCAAAACCAAGCCGGGCATTGGAGCTTTTATACTTTCTGTTTTTTTATTGGTCATTTTGTCCATTCCCAGTTGTTTGAGCAATAAGTCAAATTTGTCTTTAACTTGTATAATGGCTCTTTTTCCATTTATCTTTACTACCAATGTTTTATCGTCCGTATTAGCTTTCAATAATATAATATTATATGAATGATGGTTGTGTAAAATGTAATATTCATAAGGATGTGTCTTTTGAATTTCTGCTGTAAATGGTTTATTATTAATAATTCCGTTAATATGATTTTGGTTGAAACTAATTTCAATATTGAAAGATTCATTGGACTGAAAAGTAATCTGATACATATTTTTTGGGCAAATTTCAATAAAAATTTTTAATTTAGCACACCATAAAAATAAAGGTTGTTTTCAAAACAACACAATGGACTGCATGTTGGTTTTCAACATAAATTTTAAACTCTGAAAACGCATTTATTTAAGAATCGTTTATTTTTGATACACACAAATATTAGCCGTATTTTTGCTTCGTGGCTTATTATGCAGATGTCATATTACCTCTCAGTATTCCTTTTACTTATACATACAGCGTTCCAGAACAATTATTCAATGAATTATGTATAGGCAAAAGAGTGGTAGTGCAATTTGGCAAAAAAAAATTTTATTCTGCTGTAGTTTGCAACATACATCAAACACCGCCTAACAATTATAGCACTAAACCCATTGAATATATTTTAGATGAAACACCTTGCGTTTTAGAATATCAGATTAAATTCTGGTTTTGGTTATCTGAATATTATATGAGTAATATAGGCGATGTCATGAATGTAGCCCTTCCATCTGGTTTGAAGATTGAAAGTGTTTCTAATATTCAAATCAATTCAGACTATGCAATAGATAAAACTATTTACGATCAGTTAAACGAGAAGGAAAAAAAAGTTATAGAAATACTTGCCCACCAAAAAAAAGTAAAAATACAAGAGTTAGAAAAACTTTTGCCAAAATCATCTGTTCCAAAAATTATTAAAAGCTTATCTGAAAAAAACATCGTTTTTTTTACAGAGGAGCTGGAAGAAAAATACAAACCCAAAATAGTTTCTTATGTAGAAATTAATCCAATATACAAGGACAATGAACATCTAAAAAATTTAATGCAAACTTTGGAAAAAAGAGCATTTAAACAATTAGAAGCTTTATTGTCTTATTTCAATTTGTCAAAAAATAATCCTTTAGTTAAAAAATCTGTTCTAATAGCATCTGCCAATGAACAAGCTGTAAAAACACTCATTAAAAAACAAATTGTACTTGAGCATCATATAGAAGAAAGTCGTCTATCATCTGAAAATTCACAATCTATAGCAATACAACTAACTGATGCACAGCAAAGAGTGTTATCAGAAATAAAAAAACAGTGGGAAAACAAGCAAACCTGTTTACTTTTTGGTGAAACCGGTAGTGGCAAAACAGAAATTTATACCGAACTGATTAAAGAACAAATTCAGAATCAAAAGCAAGTTTTATATCTAGTACCTGAAATAGCCCTCACTACGCAACTTATACAAAGATTAAAAAAGATATTTGGTAATAATGTATATGTATATCATTCAAAATTTTCAGAAAACGAAAGAACCGAAATTTGGAATAAATTATTGAATTATGATTATGAAAAAAATCACCCTGAATACAAAGACACCTGCGCCAGAATTATTTTAGGTCCAAGATCCGCATTGTTTTTACCATTTAAAGATTTAGGCCTTGTCATCATAGATGAAGAACATGATCCCTCTCTTCGTCAGAGACAAAAACACCCTTACTATAATGCCCGTGATGCCGCTATTTACCTTTCCACACTTTTAAATGCAAAAACCCTTTTAGGTTCAGCAACACCTTCTATTGAAACCCTGTATAATTGCGACAATCATAAGTATGGAAAAATACTACTGAAAGAAAAATATGGGACGGCTTCAATCAGCCGAAAAATAATAGACATCAGAAAATATTATCATCAGATAAAAGATCAAACTATTATTACGCCCCCTTTATTTGAAGCAATAAAAGAAAGATTAGATAAAAAAGAACAAATACTGTTATTTCATAACAGAAGAGGTTATGTTCCTATTATTCAATGTTTTCGATGTGGTTGGGTAGCTAAATGTCAACATTGTGATGTGAGCGTTGTGTATCACAAACAACACAACATGTTACTGTGTCACTATTGCGGAAACATGTCCGATATTATTCAACAGTGCCCGGCATGTGGTCATACACAAATCAATTATAAGGGCTGGGGCACTGAAAAACTGGAAGAGTCATTAAAACTAATATTTCCCAATCATTCTATAGCACGATTGGATCAGGATACCACCCGCAGTAAATTTGCTCATAAAAACATCATTGAGTCATTTGAAAAACAGGAAACTGACATTTTAATAGGCACTCAAATGATTACCAAAGGATTAGATTTCAAAAACGTAACTTTAGTAGGCGTTATTAATGCCGATAGTATTCTGCACTTTCCCGATTTCCGTTCATTTGAAAGAGCATTTCAATTACTCTATCAATTAAGCGGCAGAACAGGAAGAGCAGAAAAAAACGGAGAAGTCCTTATTCAAAGCTTTCATCCTGATAATCCGGTGTTACAAATTTTTTTGGAAAACAATTATGATTTACTGTATGAGAAGATATTAAAAGAAAGAGAACAGTATAATTATCCCCCTTTTACACGACTTTGCGAACTGGTTATTAAAAGTAAAGATGAAAATGCTTGTGCTCATTATGCACAAAAACTTTTTCTGCACCTATACCCCCACTTCAAAGAAAATATTTTAGGGCCCATCAAACCCTACATATCCAAGATTAATAACTATCATCTTCAACATCTATTAGTAAAAATTCCAAAAAACTTTTCTTATTCAAAGTCCAAACAAATAATTAGTAATACCCTGTCAAAAATCAAAGACCATCAATGCGTTATAGACATTATTGTAGACGCCTGATTATTAAATAAACTTTAATAATTAAAAAAACACAATACATCATCATACTTCCGTACTTACTTACTATTTTTGCCAAATTGATTAAACTCATGAAAGAAGAATCTTTTTTTTATCCTTATCGCAAAATTATCATTTCCGCATCCTTACTTACCCTTGTGTTACTAATAGGAGTCATCGGTTACTCATTATTGGAAAATATAAACCTTTTAGATGCCTTATACATGACCGTTATTACGGTTGCTACTGTTGGTTATAGAGAAGTAGTACCACTTACAGACGCCGGAAAAATTTTTACTATCTTTCTTATCATCACAAGTTTTGGTATTTTTGCCTATGCTATTTCTTCTATTACTCAATTTATAGTAGAAGGAGAGTTCAATCAATTTTTTAAAAACAGAAAAAAAGTGGACGAAATTGCTAAATTACACAATCATGTGATTATATGCGGCTTTGGCAGAAATGGCAGACAAGCAGCACAGGTTCTTAAACATCATCAACAAAGATTCGTAGTTGTTGAAAAAGACAATCAAATTACAGATAACATCACCCATAAATACAAACACCTTGTACTAAATGGAGATGCTACTAATGATGATGTACTCATTAAAGCAGGAATAAAAAAAGCCAAAGCTCTGATTACAACTCTTCCTAATGATGCAGACAATTTGTTCATTGTGCTTTCTGCCAAGCATCTAAACCCTAATATATACATCATATCACGAGCAAGCGAAGAAAACTCTGATACCAAATTAAAAATTGCTGGAGCAAATAAAGTAATCATGCCTGATAAAGTAGGAGGTGCTCACATGGGAACATTGGTTTTAAAACCCGATACAGTAGAATTAATAGAAATGATTTCATCTCAAGGACTAAATAATGTCTCATTAGAAGAAATACTATTCAATGACTTAGATTCTTCTTTACACCACAAAACATTAAAAGAACTTGAACTCCGACACAAATGCGGAGCCAATATTATCGGCTTCAAAACACCCGATGGACAATACATCATTAATCCCAACCCTGATACACCAATTATTCCCAATTCTAAAATTTTTGTTTTAGGAACCAAAGAACAAATTAAAAAACTCAAACAAATCTTATCTGAAAAAACATGAAAAAAATTCTTATTACCGGCTCTAATGGTTTATTAGGACAAAAACTAGTTGAAAAACTTTTACCTCAAAATTATATTATTGTTGCAACATCAAAAGGCAAAGATCGCCTGAATATTTCACATCCTAATTATATCTATGAAGAATTGGACATAACAAACTTTGATGCGCTCAAAACATCTATTGAAAAACACTTACCTGATACAATTATCAACACAGCCGCTATGACAAATGTTGATGCCTGCGAACTGAACCCTTACGACTGCTATATGCAAAACACTAAATCTGTAGAATTTATTGTTACCATTTTACAAACATTACAAACCAACCATTATATTCCTCATTTCATACACCTCTCTACCGATTTCATTTTTGACGGAACAAAAAAAATGCTCACCGAAGAAGATATTCCAAATCCGCTAAGCGTATATGCAAAAAGCAAATTAGAAGCAGAAACTATTATTCAAAAATCGCATTTAAAAAAATGGGCCATTGTCAGAACCATCTTGGTATATGGAGTGCCTAAAAACGAAGGAAGAACCAATATTGTATTATGGATTAAACAATCGCTTGAACAAAACAAACAAATATCTATTGTAACCGATCAGTTCCGCACACCTACTTTAGTAGAAGACCTTGCTGATGGTTGTATTCTAATAGCAGAAAAAGAAGCAATCGGCATCTTTAATATCAGCGGACAAGATTATATGAGCATATACGAAATGGCTTGTAAAGTAGCTGATTTTTTTCATCTGAATAGAAATCTGATTCGCCCTTCTTTAAGTAAAGATATTCAACAACCTGCCCAACGTCCGCCTATGACCGGACTGGATATTTCAAAAGCAAAAAGCATGTTAGGGTATCATCCTCATTCTTTTGAAGATGGATTAAAAATTGTTCAGGAACAAATTTCACAAAAAAACCAGCATGCCTAACATCATCCAACTTCTTCCTGAACATATTGCCAATAAAATAGCTGCAGGCGAAGTTATACAAAGGCCTGCTTCTGTTTTTAAAGAACTAGTAGAAAACTCCATTGATGCACAGGCAACCAAAATCAATATTAATATCAAAGAAGGTGGCAAGAGTTTTATTCAGGTCATAGACAATGGCATTGGAATGAGCCCCGAAGATGCCCGCATGTGCTTTGAAAAACACGCTACTTCAAAAATCAAAACAACCGATGATTTGTTCAACATATTAACAAAGGGCTTTCGGGGAGAAGCATTAGCAAGTATTGCCGCTGTAGCAAAGGTAGAATTAAAAACCAAAACTGAAGATGCAGAATTAGGCACAAGAATTATTATTGAAGATAACAAAGTTTTACTCAATGAACCCTGTGCCTGTCCAAAAGGTACTTCTATTACTGTACAAAATCTTTTTTTCAATTTACCTGCCCGAAAAAACTTCCTTAAAGACGATACCATTGAGTTCAAACACATTGCAGATGAATTTGAACGACTGGCTATTCCTCACTTTAACATTCATTTTACTCTTACACATAACGATAAAATTGTTTTCAATTTACCTCCAGTCAATAATCTTTTTTCAAGAATAGAATATTTTATTGACCATTCTTCAAAAGAAAAATTCATTAGCATTCATGATACTACCCCTGCCTTTGAACTGAAAGCATACATTGGAAAACCTGATGTGGCCAAAAAAAAACGGAATTATCAAATGATTTTTATTAATAACCGATTTGTAAGAAACAATTATCTGTCACATGCTGTTTATGAAGCTTTTAAAAACCTTATACCTCCCGATTATCATCCTCAATTTTTTCTTTTTTTGAGTATTCCGCCATCACGCATAGATTGGAATATCCACCCGGCTAAAATTGAAGCCCGTCTGTTAGATGAAAAAATAATTTACCCTTTTTTAATAACTGTTATTCGCAAGGGACTTGGGATATCCGGCATTACCCCAACTATAGAATTTTCTACTCCGTCCGATATTGATATGAGAGATATTGACCCTCGTAAAACTGCTCCACCACCTCAAATAAAAACAGACCCCTATTACAACCCCTTCCAAACATCGGATAAATCTTTATCTAAACAAACACCTGCATCTTGGGAAGAATATTATAATATTTTTCAAAAAAATACTCCGGAAAAAAAATTACAGGAACAACAAACATTACCGGTTTCTGTTACCCACAATTTTGAATGTTTTCAATGGCTCAACAAGTATATTATATGCTCTGTTCACGAAAAATTACTTATCATAGATCAGCACCGGGCACATGAAAAAATCATCTATGAAACAATAAAATCATATCCACACACCATTTCTTCACAATCGCTTTTATTTCCTGTTCACATTGATTTATCTGCAAATGACTTTGTGCTGATGAAAGAATTGCTTCATTTATTCAAAGAAAACGGAATGGATATTGAAGAATTTGGAAACAATTCTGTAGTAGTCAATACCTATCCGCAGTTTATGCTTGAACATGAAATCAAAACAATCATAGAAAATACGCTTGAAAATTTTCGCATCAATCAAATTACTGAAATAAAAGATATAAAAGAAAATTTTCTTCGGTCAGTCGCTAAAAGCTCTGCTGTAAAGCAAGGACACATTCTCACTCGATCAGAAATGATTAAAATAGTAGAAAGTTTGTTGTCATTAAACGATTACACATTTTCTCCATCAGGAAAAAGAATATTCAAAGAAATCAATAAAGACGAGATTGTTAGCTATTTTAAAAAATAAATAAAATTTTGTTATGAATACACGAATGCCCCCCGTAACACTTAATTTTCTGATCATTAATATCTTATTGTATATACTCAAATTACTGCTATTTCATAAATATGACATTGATATTGTAGAGTACTTTGGGCTAAGGTACTTTAAATCAGAAGCATTTCACTGGTACCAGATTATTACTTATATGTTTATACATGGTAATGAAATGCACTTGTTTTTCAATATGTTTGCTTTATGGATGTTTGGTCCTCTTTTAGAAAATATTTTAGGAAGCAAAAAATTTCTGTTTTACTACACACTATGTGGATTGGGGGCTGCTCTTACTCAATATGTTTTTTTCTACTTTTCTATTCAGGGTCATTTAAAAGAACTTTATCAGATTCATAATGAAATTATACAACTATCAGAAGGTGTATTTAAAAATGAAATGCTTGAAAAATGGAATGAACGAATGAATGAAATTTATGACAGCATGATAGTGATAGGGGCATCGGGGGCTATTTATGGTTTACTGGCTGCTTATGGGGTTTTATTTCCCAATGCTTATTTTTATATTTATTTTATAATGCCTATCAAAGCCAAATGGTTTGTCATTTTATATGGACTCATAGAATTATTCACTGGTATATTTATGGACGATAATGTAGCCCATTTTGCTCATTTGGGCGGCATGGTAGTGGGGATAATTTGGATACTATGGTGGAAAAGAAAAAATAATGTTCACTTTTTTACCGAAATCTAATTTCTTCGTATAATAATATGCTACTTATGAAAAAAGCATATAACAAAACATGGTATCAGCTGAATAACAGCAATTTCCTAACTGCACTGTTAGTATTAAACTTCACAATTTTTGTATTAATTAATGTATCCATTCATTTATTAGGGTTAAACCTAATCCCTTATTTGGCTATGCCTCTTCAGGAGAGTGAATTAATTTATAAGCCATGGACTTTGATTTCTTATATGTTTCTTCACACTGATTTCTTTCATTTACTATTCAATTTACTGATGTTATATTTTGCGGGCATCTTATTTCAAAACATTTTGGGTGAAAAAAGATTATTGTATTTATACATTATCAGTGGTTTGGTAGGCGCGGTTACACTGCTTATCATGCAAATGATATTTCCTGCTTTATCTGCGGGTTATCTTTTAGGAGCATCGGCTTCTGTAATGGGCATTATTGCTGCTTTAGCCATTTATACACCCAATTATCCTGTTCATTTATTTTTTGTTATTGAAATGCCCTTTAAATATTTTGCACTTATTACTTTTATTCTAAGTACGATTTTGGATTTTTCATTTAATACCGGAGGAAAAATAACCCATGTGGGCGGTGCTTTATTTGGCTTACTATACGCCTACTATCTTAAAAAAGGTATTGACCTGCAAGCTATTTCATTATTTAAACCAAAAAACACTCCAATGCCTCTTACAAAAAAAAGATTCAAAGATGATGAAGAGTATTTAGATTATTTATTGGACAAAATATCTACAAAAGGATATCATTCTTTAAGCAAGCAGGAAAAAGAAGATTTATTTAAAATTTCACAGAAAAAATAAATGTCTGCTTTTGTATTGCTGCCATTGAATTAAAAATCATCAGTATTTTATTATTTTTGTATTGAAAATGTTCCCATTTTCAAATTCTATTGTAATAAAATAAATTCCATTTTTAATATCAGATAAATCAATCATTTCTGAAACATCTTTGACATTCTTAATTAAAAGAACATGACCTAGTACATCAAACATCGTAATTTTATTCATTACTTGATACGTTTTAAGATAAATGTTGTTGGATGTAGGATTAGGAAATATTTTTACACTTTGGCTTACTTCTAAATTATTTATAGTGGTATATGCTCCGCAAAAATCCGGTATTCCCCAACCCATGTTGTTATTAGGATTAGAAGAATTACTGCTAAATTGTTTTATAAGGTTTAATAATTGAATGTTGGTTAAATTGGGTTTTGCTTGCCACAGGCACGCTACAGCGCCTGCAATTAATGGTGTTGCAAAAGATGTTCCGTTGGCTGTAAATACTGTTCCGTTGGGAGCAGCAATAGCAGTGGAAACGCCCCTGGCACACACATCAGGTTTAATTCTTCCGTTGGAAGTAGGTCCTTTACCACTAAAAGATGCTACATTACCCGAAGCATCTACTGCACCAACTGTACATACACTATCTGCATCAGAAGGTGCAGATATGTAATACCACGAACTGGCTCCTTCATTACCTGCCGCTATGCACACAAAAATTCCCTTTCGGGCCGCCATGGTAGCCGCTTTACTAATCGCCAGGGTCTTGCCATCTAACATAGAATAAGTGTGGTTATATGAAGAATTATCAAAGGTCGTATACCCTAATGAAGAGGTAATAATATCGGTTCCCACACTGTCACCAAATTCTGCTGCTCTAATCCAATCATACTCT
>JAOABO010000046.1 GCA_026418315.1 Bacteroidia bacterium | reverse complement strand
CAAGAGCACCACTCACTGCAATAACCATTAAAATCCACTCTGTTTGATGACTCAATCCTAAATAAGATTTCATTACAATAACATTGTCCAAATAATGACCTACCCAGTTCTTTGCCCCCAAAAATTCAGGTAGTCCAATTAATCCACCAACAACACTTAATACTGCAAGTATCGTTAATGGAATAGTCATTACAGAAGGCGATTCGTGCAATTTTTTATACAACTCGCTGCCTCCTCTGAAGTGCCCCCAAAAAGTCAGAAACAACATTCTGAACATATAAAACGCAGTGAGCAACGAAGATACTATTCCTAATACCCACAGTCCTTTATTGTATTCATACACATGTGCTAATATTTCATCTTTACTAAAAAATCCTGAAAAAGGCGGAATGCCACTAATGGCAATGGTTGCAAGCAACATAGTTAAATAAGTCGTTGTAATTTTCTTGCTCAAACCACCCATTTTACGAATATCCTGCTCGCCCCCCATTGCGTGAATTACAGAACCCGCACCCAAAAACAGAAGTGCCTTAAAAAAAGCATGCGTTACAACATGAAAAACAGAAGAAGAATAAGCACCTGCCCCTAATCCTAAAAACATCAACCCAAGTTGTGAAACTGTAGAATATGCTAATATTTTTTTTATATCAAACTGTAAAGTAGCAATCACTGCAGCCAATAATGCCGTACATCCCCCTATAATAGCCATCACCATCATAGCCACTTCAGATAATGAATAAAAAACATTAGACCGCACCACCATAAAAATACCCGCCGTTACCATCGTAGCCGCATGTATTAAGGCAGAAACAGGGGTAGGACCCGCCATGGCATCCGGCAACCACGTATATAATGGTATTTGAGCACTTTTTCCCGTAGCACCTAAAAATAATAATAAAGCTATCACTGTCACAGATGAACTATACGAAACAACACCCGGCTTTAGTAAATCAGCATAATTCAAACTTCCATAATTGATAAACATCAATGTCATAGCTAAAATAAACCCCAAATCCCCAATACGGTTCATAACAAAGGCCTTCCTCGCTGCATTATTATACTCCTGATTCTTAAACCAAAAACCAATTAACAAATAAGAACACAAGCCCACACCTTCCCAACCAACAAACATGCTAACATAACTATTACCCAACACCAACAAAAGCATAAAAAACACAAACAAATTTAAGTATGAAAAAAATCTATTAAAACCACTATCTCCGTGCATATATCCAATAGAATAAATATGAATGAGCAACCCAATACCTGTAACGAACAATAAATACAAAGAAGATAAACTATCCAACCAAAATCCCATTGAAACATCTAACACCCCACTACTTATCCATTTGTAATATTCAACATTAACAACTCTGTCTGGAATACTTTGTAATTTTACAAATACAATGATAGATAATAAAAAAGATAATCCAATAACACCACTCCCAATGTTTCCAATCATTTTTTCAGATAACCGTTTTCCAAAAATTCCGTTAATCACACTACCCAATAAAGGGAATATTACCAGAAAGAATAATAAGTAAGCCATATCTTAATCTTTTAAATTACTCAATAAATTAGTATCAATACTTCTAATATTTTTGAAAATCATCGTTAAAATAGCCAAACCCACTGCCACTTCTGCAGCCGCTACTGTCATTACAAAAAATACAAAAACCTGACCATCCGCATTTTGATGTAAAGTCGAAAAAGCAACCAATAAAATATTGACAGCATTCAACATTAACTCAATGCACATAAAAATGATAATACTATTTCTCCTGGCCATTACACCAACAGCACCTATAGTAAACAAAACCGCACTTAATAACATTAAATAATTAACAGAAATACCATTTATCATAATACTTTAATTTTTATTGAACCCTTTTCTACCCATCATCACAGCTCCTACCATAGCAGATAAAAGCAATACAGACACTATTTCAAATGGAAAAAGAAAATCAGTGAACAACACTTTACCTAAATTCTCAATCAAACCAACATGAGAAGTGCCATACAATTTTTTATCTAACACTTCCACTCCCTTCAAAACACCCGTCAATACGAATAAAAACATTCCTCCAATAATTCCCGCTATTATTTTAGTAAAAACAGTTCTTTGCGGCTCTGTATCCTCCTTCAAATTCATGAGCATAATAACAGATAAAAACAACACCATAATAGCACCTGCATACACTACTATATTCACAATGGCTAAAAATTGTGCATCCAATAGCAAATAAATACCTGATATAGAAAAAAAACTCATAATTAAATACAATACACTATTGACAGGGCTTCTGCTAAAAACAACCATTAAACTAAACAACACCGTTAAAAAAGAAAGAATTCCAAATAACCACTGATGAACAGATAATCCTGACATTGAATTTTTTGAGTGGCAAATGTAAGTCAAATTTTCTTTACTAATCTAAAAAAATAAAAACCTTTTTACTTATCTCATTTCATATCCATTACTATTGTTGATTATTATTTTTTTTTGTGGATATTATATCTCACCCGCTCCGCTTAATTGTTCCTATTTTTACAACCCGAATTTTACATCAACTTATGCAAATTAATACCAACGACATTATTTCTACTCTTTATTATTCCCGAGAAGCCATAGAATACCTCTTTGCTAAAAAAGATAACATTAGTATTAGTCAGTTAAAAAGCGAAATCAGCATCAGCGAAGAGATGTATAACAGAATGAAATCCCTTGAAATTATTTATGAATACGAAAATACTGTCGTCCTTAATGATTCTGTCATCAACATGCTGGAAGACATTCTTCAAATTGGCGAATCAACACCCGGCATTATTTCTGAATATGTTTCAGAAATCAAACGATACATTTCCTTTTACCAAGAAACCCATCACTACCGCTTTATTAGCCCTCTTAAAAAGTACCTACGCCGCATAGATAAAACCATCACCCGAGAAATCATTAAACTACAAAAAAGCATAGATGATACCTATAAAAACGAAAGTAACTACCGCATTAAACTCCGCCGATTAGAAGAATACAGAGAAAAAAGAGATACCATTATCAACAACATTTACATACTCCAAAATTTACTATCTGAAAATCACAACACACTCTCATCCAGCGCAGATGCTCAGCTTTTTCAAATAATACAAACCCTTAAACAAACCCTCCTTGAAAACCTGGACTATCTCATTGAAATCCAAACCGACATCACCGACTATATCAACAAAATACAATATCAATTAGATATTTACCAAAAAGCCCAACAACTCAAAGAACTAAAAGACCAAGGCCTCCTCAATTTTTCCACTAACTTTCATGAAATTATCGAAAAACTAAACCCCATACGCTTTAATGGCCACAAAGCACCAAGAACAAAAATATCCGTCGATACACTATACACAGACATCGGCCAACAACTTTGCCAAAAAATTGCAGAAAAATATAAAGTATCTCAGCTCCGCTATAGAACTTCTGCCGGACAACTCAACTTTAATATCAATGAAAAAATTTTAGACCACCAAATACTGATAGATACTCAAAAACTTGTAGAAAAATTCCTTCAACAAAAAGAAAAAAACCTGTTTGAATTTATCCTCAATTTTAAATTTCCCAAACAAATAGGCGACCTTACTATTAACCAAAAACTATCATTATTCGTAGAAATACTTGTACAATACGAAAAACAACTCAACTTTTCATATCAACTTAAATTTATTGAAATCACTGAAAACGAAAAAACTCAAAAAATAGGATACACCGTTATCCTCCCTTCCAAAGAAAGAAAAAAAATAACCACTAACTCGTAAAAACCAAACCAATGAAAATAGAAGATTTAGAACTGCCCAAACAAACCCACGAAATATTCAACATTCTTGCTCGCGGTCATTTTATTTCAAGTAACGGAACAAAAGACGGAATGGGACGACTTTATGATATTCTCAACGACCCCGTCAATTTTGAAAAATTACAAGATTACTTTAATGTTCTCCGATATAAGATAGAAAAAGGCAATAATTACTTCTATTTTTCAAAACTCAATGAACCCCCCAGTATTACTGAAAAAAAACTTGAAACCTTTGAAAAATACATAGACATAATAGACCTTTTTGCCAGTTTAGATAATAAAATTACCATCGGTTCCCGCTTTCGTCCTTCAGAAATAGCGGAAGAATGCAATGCCAATGTACGGCTCAAACAAAAACTCGCCAAAATACCCCTTTACCGCTCCGAAAACTTTCTTAACAAAATTCGCGAAATATGCGACATGCTTACACGCGACTCTTTCCTTGAGCTGGAAGACGAAAACACAGAAACATACAAGGTACTGGACGCTTACTCTTACCTTCTTGATATCATTAACGCCATTACCATTTTTGGCCAACCCAATTATTCAGAAAATACTAACGATAACCTTTCCGATAATATAGACATCAACATCAACCCAAATTAAATCCTCATCTATGCTCCCATACAGAATTCTTAACAGAATTGTTTTAATTAACATAGCCAATGTCAAATACACCGACATTGAACTGAACGGCAACACCTGCTTTGTCGGTGCAAACAACTATGGAAAAACTTCCTTACAGCGAGCCATTTTATTTTTCTATAGTGCCAACTCCCGTGCACTTGGCATCAGCAGCTCTCAAAAACCATTTGAAGAACACTATTTCCGATATGATAACTCCTACATCATCTATGAAGTCAATACAGAAACATCTCCTTTCTTTGTCATGGTTTACAGACACAATAAATTAGTATTTCGCTTTGTAGACAGCGAATACAACCCTGACTTCTTTTTTAATGAAAATAACGAAGCCCTCAAATTCCGCGAAGTCCTTGCCAAACTTGACCAGCGCAATATATTTTACAGCAATCAAATAGATACCTTTGAAAAATACAGAAACATCCTATATGGCACAGAAACAGACCCCAAACTCAATAAATTCTTTTTGCTCCGCGGAAATGAAAAATATCAAAATATACCCAAATCCATCACTAATGTTTTTTTAAGTTCCAAAAACAGCATTGACTCCCGGTTTATTAAGGACTTTATAGCCAGTGCCATTTCAAACGAAACAGACGCTATTCTCCTTGAAAACATTGAAAGACAACTGAGACAATTCTCCGAAAAATATCAGGATATTGAAACCTTCCTTAAAAAAGAAACACAACAACTTATTGAACTCATTGAACAAAAGTACGACCAGGTTCAAACCTTAAAAACCACACAATTAGAAGCCGCAGAAAAATTAGGTTCCACACTGCGCTATGCAGATACCCAACACAATATTTTACTCAACACCATACAAGAAAAAGAAAATAAAATACAGCAATTAAAAGAAGAATTCGAAGCATTTAAATATGCCTCCGAAGAAAAAATCAAAGACCTTAGAGAACAAATTGGTTTTTATGACGGCATGTTAAGAGAAGCACAACGAAAACTAGATATATACAAAGAAAAAAATATTGATGAAATTATTTCAAAACACAACGAAAAACAACAACTAGAATCCCGTTATCAAGTACTTCAAAAAGAATATGAAGCCCTCACCTCCAATGTTCAAAACATTGAAGTGCAATATCAATCTTTACTCAACGAAGTCCGAAATGAAATACAATCTGTAACCAACAAAATTAATGCACAAATTACAGAAATCATCAATCACTACAATGAACTTATATTACTTCAAAAAGAAGAACAAAATAAAAGAGAGAACTCTTTAAAGCAACAATTACAATCTACCATCTTTTCATTAGACCAGGAAATCAACCAAAAACAAACAGAACTCTCACAACTGAAATCAGAAGAGAGAATTTCATCCAGCATACAACCCTACGAAAAAGAAATCAAGCAATTAGAACTAGAAATAACTGAACTCAAAACCAAAATATATACCGGTAAAAGCGAATTAGCCATTCGTCAAAATCAGGCAGATTCATTGCAAAAAGAATGGCAAAACATAGAAAAACAACTTCAGCAAAAATTTGAACAAATTACCCTAAACATTCAAAAACAAATAGAACAACTCAAAAAAGAAATTGCCCAAATAGATGAAAAACTCAATATACAAGAAAACGCCTTTTATGGATTTTTGGAAAAAAATGTACCCAACTGGCATTTAAGTTTTGGAAAAATACTGAATGAAGACATTTTATTCAAAAACGACCTGAATCCACAACTTGTAGATACAAATAGCCCCACCATTTTTGGCGTAAAAATAGACCTTGATAAACTACAAATCGTATCAAAATCCATTGAACAATATCAAACAGAAAAAATTCAAAAACTCAACCAAATCAAAGAACTTGAAAATCAATTTATACAAGAACAACAAAATATTCAAAACGAAAAAATACTTAACGCAGACAAATACGGCAAACAAATAGCCGAAATTAAAGAAGACATCAAAGTTACCCTTTATGCCATAGAACTTGCTGAAAAAAAAGAAAGAAAACTCATAGTAGAATTAGAAGAATGGAAGACCAAAGCCGCCAAAGAAACCGATGCCTCATTGCAAACCATTCGTGAAAAAATTGCAATGATTGAAGAAGAAATTGCTATCCTTAAAAAAAGAAAACAACTCACCGAAACAGAATTTGAAACACAAATTCAAAATACCATTGCCAAATCTAACCAACAAATTCAACACCTCAAACAACAACAACAAAAAGAAATAGAACAATTAGAAGTCCAACGCAAAAACACCATCAAAGAACTTAAAGACAAAGAAGATAAACTCATTGCCGAAAAACAAAACATATTCCAAAATAAAGGTGTAGACAACAAAAAAATTCAGGAAATCCAAAAACAACTCTCCGAACTACAAGAACAAATATCTGAAATTCAACAATACCAAAACCTAATAAACGATTATCTCAAAGACAAAAGAGACCTTTTTGACAACATTCCTTTATACAAACAGAAAAAAGAAGAATTTGTAACAGAAAACAAAAATATATTACAACAAATTGAAGAAGAAACCAAAAAACACAATTTAGAAAGATTGGAAATACAAAAACAAAAAAAAGAACTGGAAGAAACACTCTATCAGTTTAATCAGGGAATACTCTTTTTCCAAAACAATTTCAAAGAAACTCCTGTTTACAAACATTATGCCCAAATTATTGAAAATGCAGAGCCCAAACCCTCTAATTTTAGCATCACCGACCTATGTACGCAATTACTCAAAAACGAATCTTACTTTAACGAAGAATATACCCAATTTCAAAGATACATCAATGAATATGCCGGAAAATTCAGAATGGATAACCATTTTGGATTCTTTATTCGCCACGACGCCTCCTTCAATGAATACGAAAAATTCGCTCAGAATCTTCGCTCCTTCATTAACGAAAACCGCATAGAAGTATCTATTACAGAAACTTCTGCACTAGCCACCATGATTATTGATAGCATTGCTATTAAAGTAAAAGAACTCTCTGGGCAAAAAGACAAAATTCAACACATCATATCACTCCTTGCAGAAGATTTCAAAAAAGCAGAATTTGAAGAATCCAAACTCATAGAATATATTAAAATACGATTAGAAGAATCTGATAACAAAATATACAAACTACTCAAAAAAATTCAGGAATTCAGAGACGAACATGGTATTGTATTCAATGAAGGATTGTTTAGCAGCAATCAAAACGCACCCAAAAAGCCCCTGTCTTTGCAAATTATAAGAATGTTAGACCAACTCCGTACAGCCATCAAAGAACAAGAACAACAAGAAATACGTTTACAGGACCTATTCGAACTCAAATTCAACATCAAAGAAGGTTTGAATGAAACAGGATGGACACATCGCATAGATAGCATTGGCTCCACCGGCACCGACATTCTTGTAAAAGCCATTATTTACATTACACTCTTACACGTATTCATTAAAGAAAGTTCTGTAAAAACCAATAAAAAATTCAAAGTACATTGCATTATTGATGAAGTAGGACAAATATCCGCCCATTACCTGAAAGAACTTCTACGCTTTGCAAAATCCAGAGATATTGTTATGATTAATGGTCTTCCCAACAAAAGCGGCTTAGAAAGCCACTATAAATATACCTATCAATTCAAAAAAGAAGATGACGGAACAGTGAGAATATTCCCAAGCATAGTAACAGAAGTAGAAGTGTAAAAAAATGACAGATTTATATAAATGCATGATTCTTGAAAATATCCATAAGCCCACTTCCAGTACACATTATCCATCTGATTAACAATATTTAAATAAAAAAATTACACCTTAAAAGAAAATAGTACTTAAATTTGTACACTACTTTGAATGATTAAATGAAACTTCTTTCCTTTATATTAATATTATCTATTACTTTTTTAATATCAGAACCATTAATAAAAACTTTTATTCCACCCGTTTTTACTGAATGTGAACACCCATGTTCAGAAAATTGTTGCAGTAACACAAATCCAAATAAAAAACAAAGCACATCAGATTGTTGCGACAGTATATTATGCAATCCTTTTGAAAAGTGCTCCTGTTGTAGTGGTAGTTTTCAAAATGAGGTATTTTATCAAAAATTGTCTTGTCCGTTCAGCATGCTAAAAAAAATATTTATGAACCCTAACGAAAAAATTCTTTTAGGATTTTGTTCTGATTGCTTTCACCCGCCCGAAAAAGTTTGATTACTCTTTTTTACATATTTTTATTCCTAAAATATTTTTATTTAACTCTTAAAACATGAACACTATGAAAAATATCATTTTGAGCATCCTTGCTTTAGTCTTAGCAATAGGTGCTATTGGCTTTCTATCAGCCAAATCAAAAACCCAACAAGCTAAATCAACAGAATGTTGTTATCCGGGAAGCCCTTGTTGTTACGAAGGTAGTCCTTGCTGCGACAACTGCTGTGATACAAACAGTGCTTGCTGTAATGAGGGTAGCGATTGCTGTGAAAACAACAATTAACCCTGCTCTATCATGAAAGCGAAGCCCACCTTACGGTGGGCTTCGCTGTTTTAAAACATTATCCATTTTATTATTTTTCCTTTTTACGTCTCCTGCTTCAAAACAAACTCCTCACATGATAGATAAACTCTAATTACTATGTCCAATTAAAGTTACATGTCCTGTAAAGACATGTTTTTTGTTACCAAAATCTGTAAGGATTATTCTATAGGCATACACATCATTTTTAGCCATACCCATTGTACCTTTTATTTTCCCATTCCACCCCTCATTAAAATTTTCCGATACAAAAATCAATTCTCCCCATCTGTCATATATTTCCATTCTATAAGGTTGTTCCATAATACTCAATCCCTTTGGCTGAAATACATCATTTAAACCATTTCCATCAGGTGTAAATACATTTGGTATATAAATGAAATAATCTGCCAATACATTTACTTTCTTGGTTATTCTATCAGTACATCCATATTCATTAATTGCCACTAATGTGACGTCGTATTCCCCAACATACAAATAAGTATGCGTTGGATTAGCAAAAGCAGTAGTATTATTTGGCTGTTCTGGTGCACCAAAATCCCATAAATATTGACTTGCCCCAACACTCAAATTTGTCGCAGTAAAAACAGGTTCCAATAAAGTCGTTTCATATTTATCCAATTCAAAATCGGCTATTGGAGATGGATGCACGGTAATGTAATCAATAGCCACCGTATCTTTTGTACATCCATATTGATTAATCATAGTCATATGAACAGTATACTGCTGTGGTTGATGATAATCAGAAGTTACGGTACTCCCAAAGCCCGTTTCTCCATTTCCAAAATCCCACGAATATGCAACAGCGCTATCCGAATAAGCAGTAAATCTTACCTTCAAAGGAGGACATCCATCTACAAAATCAGCTCTAAAATAACCATTAGGCAAAGGATGTACAAAAACCGTGCTCACCGCTACAGCAGGAGGAATGCTACATCCATCAGAAATTACAATAGTGTAAGTATTGGGTTGTGAAGGATAAAACGCAACTACATTGGTAGTTAAAGTTGTTGCCCCATTTGTCCAAGTATACGTATAAGGACCGCCATTTCCAGGACTTGTGAGTGTTGCCCATATCGAAGTTGTATCATTGTGACAAACAAAAGTACTCATGCCACTTGCTAATAGAGGCGGTAAAACAACAATCTTAATGGTATCCGGGCCAATAATACATCCATTGGCATCTGTCACACTTACAATATATTGTGATGTTTGAGTTAATGAGACAGGATGCGGTCCTCCACCAACAAATATTGCAGGATTCCAATTATAAACGTAGGGTGGAGTTCCCCCATCTGGTATTGCTTGCGCTGTTCCATTTGTACCATAACAGATAGTATGAGTAGGAGTAACCTGTAGAGACAAAGCAGGCGGTTGAGTTACATTAATAGTAGTAAACGTTTGACACCCGTTAGCATCCGTTAAGGTAACCGTGTAAACATTAGAAGAAATATTATATATTGTTGCTGTGCCAGGAAAATTCCCTGGTTGCCAATTAATACTTATTGGAGGAATTCCATTAATAAACGATACCGATGCAGCCCCATTAGAAAATCCATGGCAAGTCGGAGGAGTAAAAGTTATGGATGTAATTAACGGAGGCAAAGGAGCAGGTATGAAGATTGTATCCCATACTATACAATTGTTTTGGTCTTCCACAAATACAGAATAAGTCGTTCCACCCGTAAGTCCAAAAGCAACAGAATTCGTTTGAATTGGTACGCTGCTCCACGTATAAGTGTAAGGTGGTAAACCACCAACAACCGTAACAGTAGCTCCACCATTACTATTTCCACACAAAGCAGGATTAGAATTTAAATTCGTAATACTTAGAATTGGAGGTTCAAATACCTGAACAGTATCACTTATCAAGCAATTACGGGAATCTTTAACCAACACAGTATATACCCCTGCTGCCAAATTATAAATAGTTTGACCTTGTTGGTTAACAGGCATCCATGTAGCAGTATAAGCACCTGTTCCACCTACGATAGTCACAGATGCCGCACCATTACTAAATCCATTACAAGTAACACTTTGTATTTGAACTGCCGTAGCAGTAAAAGGTGGAGGTAAATAAATAGCATAAGTGGTATTGGTTGAACAACCATTCATATCCGTCACATAAATCGTATACGTACCTGAGGGAATATTAGGATTAACCGATCCCGTTATGGCAGTGGGAATTGAAGAATAAGTATAATTTCCCATTCCACCATGACCATTCACAAATACAGTATTCGACGGAGCTAATGCACAATTGCCTTGTGAAACGGTGTCTCTCACTGAAATACTAACTGCACTTGTAGGTTGAACTATAGAAACTGTTCCACCTATAGAACACCCGTTTACATCAAAAACACCAACCGAATAAGTACCCTGTGGCAAAAAATTTGCTACAGACTGATTAGCAACAATATTATTAGAAGCATCGTACCAATAGTAAGTATAAAATGGTGTACCCCCACTTACAGTACAACTGGCTATACCATCGTAACCACCATAACAAGACACACTTTGCTGCTGGACAACAGTTAAACTTAAAGGTGCTGGCTCTGGAATATTAAACATAACAGTATCATTGCATCCATTAGAATCATACACAGTTACTGTATAAAGAGCCGGAGATAAATTCGTTACAGTTGCATTAGTAGTTGCTAATGTGAAGTTACCTGGTGCAAAAGAATAGGTATAAGTTAGATTTGCACCAGGAAAATAACCTACGCCTCCCGTGGTTAAAATAGTAACACTACCATTATTAGCTCCGTTACAACTCACACTTTTCGTACTCATCACATGAGGCATTAATTTGGGTGGTCCTTTTATTTGAACAGTAGATGAAACAACCCCACAATTGTTGTTATCGTTTACCATTACCGTATATGTCATAGAAGGATTTGGTTGTACAGTACCACACGTCAACCCAACCGCAACGGACGAATTACCACCTGTAGGCAACCACGTATAAGAATAAGGCCCAG
The DNA here is from genome assembly GCA_026418315.1 of Bacteroidia bacterium. GTDB lineage: Bacteria > Bacteroidota > Bacteroidia > B-17B0 > Aurantibacillaceae > BPGX01. Next base: position 537 of record JAOABO010000046.1, on the reverse strand, counting down.
TTCCACCACTTACAGTAACCGTGGCATTTCCATCACTTCCTGCATAACAAGTTACCGATTTGGTTGTAATAGATGAAATATTCAAAGGTAAAGGTTGGGTAATGGAAAATGTCTGTTGTTTTACACAACCTGAAGCATCAGAATACAAAACGGTATAATTCCCAGCAGAAATATTGTTAACATACGAATTTGTAGTATTTGTTGGTAGCCAAGTATAACTATATGGTGCTGTACCATTTGTAATGGTTAACGTAGCAGAACCGTTGCTTAAATTATGGCAAGTTACACTCGTAGTCACCAAATTAGGAATCATATTCGTCTGCTTTGTAATTTCAATTACAACTAGTCCATTTCCTCCATTTGTTCCATTTGTTGCATTATTAACCCCACCATTACCACCCACAGCACAACCAAGGCACAAATCAGGATCTCCCGCATTTCCGGGAGTTTGAAAATTACCATTCAAAATACTACAACTACTCCCAAAACAATAGTTTTGACCTCCTCCGCCTCCACTTCCTCCACAACCATTAGGAC
>JAOABO010000045.1 GCA_026418315.1 Bacteroidia bacterium | reverse complement strand
ATATTCATTACTATAAAAATAATAAAATCGGTTAGGATGAGCGTTACCAGTCATTATTTCAAGATAGTCAGATGGTTTTGTAAATAATAGTTCCATTAGTGCTTTGCCTGTTCTGTAATAATTTCCTGTGTCTCCGTCTTTGTAATAAAAGGCATAAACCATAGCGAAAGCAAAAGCGCCTGTCATTTTGATGATGATACCTAAGTCAAAATAACGATATTCATCCTGCCCCATCATCAAACGTTTTTTCTTATAAGCAATTGCAATCATTGAAAAAACAATGATATAAAAGGGGAAGAGTAAAAAATCATATATTTCTATGAAATCACGAAGTATCATTCAGTTAGAATTGAATGAGTTACAACATTATTTGATGATACTGTTTTAATAAAAATATCATTCATAGACAATGTTTCTTCTTTTACAGAAAGGATTTCGACTACAGGTATTATTTGGTGCAATACCTGATTGATGGTCATGTTGGGTTTTAATTTTATTTTGGCAAATATTTCTCCTTTTATTTCTTTTGTATCCACTATTTCTGCAGAGGTCCATAAAGCGTGAGCAAATGATTGCAGATTACCCTTGAAGTGTATTTCATAAACTGAATTTTTGAACTGCTTTTTGATGTCTTGTACATTACCATTCAAAACAACTTTAGATTGATGAATAAGAGCAATGTCATCACAAAGTTCTTCTACACTATTCATATTATGAGTAGAAAGAATGATTGTTTTGCCTTCTTTTTTGAGATGAAGAATTTCGTTTTTAATAATTTCAGCATTGATGGGGTCAAATCCGCTGAAGGGTTCATCTAAAATAATTAACTCAGGCGAATGAATAATAGTAGCAATAAATTGAATTTTTTGTTGCATGCCTTTACTCAAATCTTCAATTTTTTTATTTTTCCATTTTTGCAGGTCAAGTTTTTTTAGCCAAAATTCAGCTTTATGAATGGCATCGTATTTATCCATTCCTTTAAGTTGTGCCAGGTATATAATTTGTTCTAATACTTTAACCTTTTTATATAAACCTCTCTCTTCGGGCAAATAGCCAATTTGTGTCGTGATAGTTTCATCTATTTCTTTTTGATGATAAAATACTTTTCCTTTATCAGGAGATATAATGTTGGTAATTATTCGTATCAACGTAGTTTTTCCTGCACCATTTGGACCCAGCAAGCCAAAAATACTGCCTTTACGCACTTCAATAGACACATTATCTAAGGCCTTATGTTGATAGTATTGTTTACTTACTTCAACAATTTCAATAATATTCATTTTAATGAATTTTTGTCTTTTAATTTGCACAAAGTTAGACAAATTGACTGAAAAAAGTGTACTAAAGTGAAAAAAAATCAGCAAAAGTAAACTTACTTTTAATGGCACATGCTTTGTTATTTCTGTGGTGTATTAACCAAAAAAAATTACAACTATGGCAAACATTGTAAAACAAAACAATCAAATTCCAACCTTCAAAAATTTAATTGAAAGCTTCTTTGAAGGCGAATTCCCTGCATGGGGTGGAGGATTAAGCAGATATATTGGAAGTACCATTCCATCTGCTAACATTAAAGAAACTGAAACTGATTTTCAAATTGAAGTGGGTATCCCAGGAGTGAAAAAAGAAGATCTTAAAATTGACGTGGAAGATGATGTACTCACCATTTCTTCTGAACAAAGAGAAGAAAAGAGTGAAGAAAAAGACAATTATACCCGCAGAGAATTTAATTACAGTGCTTTTAGCAGGTCCTTCACTTTACCTGACATTGTTGATGCTGATAAGATTTCGGCAGAATACAAAGACGGTATTCTGAATATTGTAATACCGAAAAAAGAGAGCGTTATTAAAAAAGCTCAAAAGAGAATAGAGATTAAGTAAGTTAAAGTGATGAAAACTATGAAAAAAAGGCAACCATAATTGGTTGCCTTTTTTTATGATTTTTCTTCCCAAATACTTACAAGGTGAACAATGGTCTTAACGGCTTTTTGCATATCCTGCACACTTACCCATTCTTGTTTGCTATGAAAAGCATGTTCGCCAGCAAATATATTGGGGCAAGGTAACCCCATGTAGGATAATCTTGAGCCATCAGTGCCACCTCTTACTGAATGTAATGTTGGTTCTATACCCGTTCTTTTGATGGCTTCAATAGCATAATCTACCACAAAAGGGTGTTTATCTAAAACCTGTTTCATATTTCTATACTGTTCGTAAATTTTTACATCAGCTTTGGACCTCGGAAAATTCTTTAAAACATGATTCACAGTATGTTTAAGGATGTCACCCATTTCCAATAAGGTTTTGTCATCAAATGCTCTTAAAATAAAGTTAATTTCGGTGTAGTCAATATTTCCATGGATGGATGTTGGATGTATAAAGGGCTCTTTTTTTTCAGTGGTTTCAGGGGCTTTATCTTTTGGTAGTGATTGTATAATTTCTGCTGCAATTTTGAGCGCATTTTCCATTTTGTTTTTTGCTAATCCGGGGTGTGTAGAATATCCCTGAATTTTTACAACTGCAGCATCTGCACTAAAAGTTTCATTTTCAATATGTCCAAGTGTTTCGCCATCTATTGTATAACCAAACTGAGCATTTAGTTTTTCTAAATTAATCTTATCTGTACCCCTTCCAATTTCTTCATCAGGGGTGAATAATATTTTTACTGTTCCGTGCTTTATTTCAGGATGTTTCAGTAAAAAATGAATGGCGTCCATAATTTCTGCTACACCTGCTTTGTTATCCGCACCAAGCAATGTAGTACCACTGGCAGTAATAATATCATTGCCTATTTGATTCAATAATTCTGGATGATTTTTTGATGATATTACCTGCGATGGATCATCAGGCAGCACAATATCTTGTCCTTGATAATTGCGATGGATAATTGGTTTCACATCTGTTCCTGAACAATCGGGAGAAGTATCCATATGGGCACAGAAAAAAATAGTTGGTACTTTTTTAGAAGAGTTTGCCGGAAGCTCGGCGTACACATAGCCGTATTCATCTATTTCTGCATTGGATATGCCCATTTGTTTGAGTTCTTCTACAAGAAGCTTGCCAAGATTTTTTTGTTTTTCGGTAGAAGGAAAACTGCCGGAGTTAGGATCGGACTGGGTATCTATTTGAACATATTTAATGAATCGGTCAGTAACAGTGTATGAGTACTGATTAAATTTTTCATTGATGAGATTCATATTTTTTGTGCAAAGATGCTGAATTTGTTAGATTTTAATACATTTTTATTTGAAAGGATTGTTATTCAATTATTCAAAATGATAAATAAATGAATTCTGTTTGAAAAAAGCAGTAGATTTGCGGGTAGTAGAATAAAATATATGTTACCCATTCGCAGGCCACGCAGAAACAGAAAAAATGCAGTAATAAGAAATTTAGTTCAGGAAAATCATTTGACAGTAAATGATTTAATTTATCCAATCTTTGTGAGTAGTGAAACGACGGATAAAGAAGAAATCAGATCAATGCCAGGTATTTATAGATTTTCAAAGGATGCAGTTCTGAAAGAGATAGAGAGTTGCCTTCAACTGGGATTAAAAGCATTTGCATTATTTCCTCATATTAATGAAAGGTTGAAAGACAATCAGGCGTCTGAAAGTATGAATGAAAAGGGATTGTATTTGAGTACCATACGTTTAATAAAAGAAAAATTCCCTGAAAGTTTTATTATCACCGATGTGGCCATGGATCCATATAGTTCGTTTGGACATGATGGAGTAGTGGTAAATAATGAAATAGATAATGATAAAACGCTTGATATACTTGGAAAAATGGCATTAGCCCAAGCACAGGCAGGAGCAGATATGGTAGCCCCCAGCGATATGATGGATGGAAGAGTAGGATATATCAGAACAATATTAGATAAAAATCAGTTTACCCATGTTTCTATTCTTGCGTACACTGCAAAGTATGCCAGTGCTTTTTATGGACCATTCAGAGATGCTCTTGATAGTGCACCAAAGTTTGGAGATAAAAAAACTTATCAGATGAATCCTGCCAATAGCAGGGAAGCGATGCTTGAGTTGGAATTAGATATAGCAGAAAATGCAGACATTGTAATGGTGAAACCTGCTTTGGCTTATTTGGATATTATTTCAATGTTTAGACAACATACATACTTGCCAATTGCCGCTTATAATGTAAGTGGTGAATATGCCATGGTAAAAGCAGCTGCTTTCAAAGGTTGGATAGATGAAAAAAGAGTTCGTGACGAAATTTTACTGAGTATCAAAAGAGCAGGGGCAGATATTATTCTTTCTTATTTTGCAAAAGATTGGGCAACCGATTATGGTAAAGTTCAGTAATGATAGCATTACATTCTTTCAATTATCAATCAAATATTTTTACATGAAAAACTATTTTTTGGGGACCCAGGGTATTTCATTCACATTTAATTTTTTACTAAGAAATCGGGATAAAACAAACAGATAATCGGATAATCGATTAAGGTAAGGTAAAATATGTGGTTCAATATTGGGTTCAATATGATAGTATTTCACCACCCATCGTTCTGCTCTTCTGCATACACAACGGGCCACATGGCAGTATGAAACAACTTTATGTCCGCCCGGTAAAACAAAATATTTCATAGGTTCTAATTCTTCTTCCATTTGATCTATTGATTTTTCTAATAAAAGAATATCGTCATCAAACAAAGGTGGTAACATCTCTTTTACTTTTTCTAACTTATCAGACGACGTGGCAAGATGGGCACCTATTGAAAATAATCTGTCTTGAATAGTGAGAAGAATTTGAATCAGATTCTCTTTATTTTCAATAGGTGTATCTTGTATGTAATCTTTCAGTAATCCAATAAAAGAATTGAGTTCATCAATATTTCCATACGCTTCAATTTGTTCAAAATCTTTTGGCACTCTTTTGCCACCAAATAAGCCCGTTGTTCCCTTATCACCTGTTTTAGTATATACTTTTGACGCCATTACTTTGATGTTTGCTTCAAATTTAGTGATTTTATCGGACTAAATTCTGTACATTTACACCAAATTTAATTGAATATCTATGTCAATATCTGCCACTCAAAAAATTTCTAATCCCTTAACTGATAAGCAAATTGCAAAAAAACTGGGACTTCTTGATGAAGAATTTGATAGAATTGTTTCTATTCTTGGACGTGTTCCTAACTTCACGGAATTATCTATGTTTGCTGCCATGTGGAGTGAACATTGTTCATATAAAAACTCTCTTCATTGGCTTAAAAAATTACCAAAAGAAGGAAAACATTTACTTGCAAAAGCAGGTGAGGAAAATGCCGGACTGGTAGATATAGGAGACAATCTTGCCTGTGCTTTCAAAATAGAATCACATAATCACCCAAGTGCTATTGAGCCCTACCAAGGTGCTGCAACAGGTGTTGGTGGCATTAACAGAGATATTTTTACTATGGGAGCAAGACCTATAGCTCAATTAAATTCACTACGATTTGGAAACATTGAGAACAAAAAAACTCAGTGGTTAATAAGGGGTGTTGTAAAAGGTATCGGAGATTATGGAAATGCATTTGGAGTACCTACAGTGGCAGGAGAAGTTTTTTTTGATGAGAGTTTTACCGATAACCCTTTAGTGAATGCCATGAGCGTAGGAATTGTTGAGAAAAATAAAACGGTAAAAGCAATAGCCGAAGGAGAAGGAAATCCGGTATTTATAGTAGGTTCTGCAACTGGTAAAGATGGTATTCATGGTGCTGCATTTGCATCTAAAGATATTACAAAAAATTCTGTGGAGGACTTGCCGGCTGTGCAGGTAGGCGATCCGTTTCAGGAAAAACTATTACTGGAAGCTACTTTAGAAATTATTGAAACGGGGGCAGTGGTTGGTATGCAAGATATGGGAGCTGCGGGAATTACCTGTTCTACATCTGAGATGAGCGCAAAAGGGAACCATGGTATGATAATATGGCTGGATAAAGTTCCGTTAAGGCAATCAGATATGCAGCCGTTTGAAATATTATTGAGTGAGTCACAAGAAAGAATGTTGGTGGTGGTTAAAAAAGGAAGAGAAGAAGAAGTTATTAGAATATTTGAAAAATGGGATTTGAATTGTGTACAGATAGGTGTTGTAACTAAAGAACCAATTTTGAAATATTATTATGATGATGAACTAGTGGCTGAAGTACCTGCAGATGCCTTAGTAGTAGGAGGAGGAGCCCCTGTATACATAAGAGAATTCAAAGAGCCAGCTTATTATGCTGAAAATAAAAAGTTTAACATCAACACTATTCCTGATATAAAAGATAAAAGAGAATTTGAAGAAGTAGCAAAGTTTATCATGAGCCATCCTAATATTGCCTCTAAAAGGTGGGTGTATGAACAATATGATAGCATGGTAAGGATTAACAACATGAGTACTAACTTCCCATCAGATGCAGCAGTGGTGAATATACATAATACTGAAAAAGCGCTTGCTCTATCAGTAGATTGCAACAGCCGATATGTATATGCTGATCCGGAAATTGGTACAGCCATTGCTGTCAGTGAAGCAGCAAGAAATATTATTTGCAGTGGTGGAGAACCAGTGGCAATAACCAACTGTTTGAATTTTGGGAATCCATATAATCCTGAAGTTTACTGGCAATTTGTTGGAGCTATTAAGGGGATGAGTACTGCTTGTGAAAAGTTTGACACACCTGTAACAGGCGGAAATGTGAGTTTTTATAATCAATCGGAAAATGGGGCAGTGTTTCCAACGCCAACAATAGGAATGTTGGGTATTTTAAAGAATAAAAAATTTCAGACAACATTGTCATTTCAAAATGAAGATGACCTAATAGTGTTGATTGGTAAAGTTGTGAATGACATTGCTGCATCTGAATATCTATACTCTTATAGAAAATATAAACACTTTCCGGCACCTTATTTTAATTTGAATGAGGAATATAACACCCATCAATCTGTAAAAGAAGCCATACAATCAGGTATCCTGATTAGTGCTCATGATGTAAGTGATGGTGGATTATTTACGACATTATGTGAGTCAGCATTTGAAAAGCAATTAGGATTTGAAGTAAACAAACCAGCAGACATTCGTACTGATGCATTTTATTTTGGTGAAGCACAGGGTAGAATTGTGGTAAGTATTTTGAAAAAAGATATTCACTTATTAAAAGATATATGTCAAAAACATCAGACAGATTGCTTAGAAATTGGCAAAGTTTTGAAAAAGAAGGTGATAATAGATGGCACTGAATACGGCAATATTGATAAATTCAAAGATGTTTATTTATCAACATTTCCAAAATATATGGAAGAATAAACAGAACAATTAGTTAAATTCATTGATTGTGTGAAAATGTATTTCCGGATATTTTTCCTGAGCCATTTGCAAAAGCCAGGCCGACTCCGCTAAAAATACAGGTCTATCTTCTTTGTCGTAAGCAATATATTGCGAACGTTCATTAAGAAATTCTTGCATTTTTTTCTCATTATCAGATGAAACCCATACTGCTTTGTAAATAGGTAATGAATCAAAGTCACATTTTGCAGCATACTCATTAAATAACCTGTGTTGTAATACTTCAAATTGAAGTTGGCCAACTGTACCTATTATTTTTCTGTTGTCAATTTTTTTGTAAAATAATTGTGCTACTCCTTCTTCTGTTAATTGTTCAAGGCCCTTTTGTAATTGCTTAGTTTTCATTGGGTCTTTATTCACTACATATTTGAATATTTCGGGTGAGAAAGATGGTATTCCTTTAAAGGTGAGATTTTCGCCTTCTGTAATTGTATCACCTATTTTAAAGTTACCGGAATCATATAAACCAATTACATCACCCGGATAGGCTTCGTCTATCACTGATTTTTGTTGTGCCATAAAAGCAGTAGGATTACTGAATTTTAACCACTTTTGATGCCTTACGTGAAAATAATTTTTATTTCTTTCAAACTTACCAGACACAATTCTCAAAAATGCAATTCTGTCTCTGTGTTTGGGGTCTAAGTTAGCGTGTATTTTGAACACGAATCCGGTAAGTTTAGGATAATCAGAACTTATCCATCCTTTATCACTTTCTCTTCCTTTGGGGTATGGAGCAATTTCTACAAAGGTGTCTAATAATTCCTGTATGCCAAAGTTATTTACAGCGCTACCAAAAAACACAGGACTAATAATCCCTTTCAAGTAACTTTCTTTATCAAAATGGTCATATACGCCCTGAATAATTTCTACATCGCCTCTTAATTTTTCAGCAAAATTTTCTCCTATGTTACTTTCAAGTTCTTTAGAAGAAATGTCACTTATTGTGATAAAATTATCAGTTCTAACGAATTTATTTTCATTATTAAATAAATTTAACCGATGTTCAAAGAAATTGTATACTCCTTTGAATGATTTACCAATGCCTATAGGCCAGGTCATTGGAAATACTTTTATTTTAAGTTCTTTTTCTATTTCGTCCAGTAAGTCAAACGGGTCTCTTCCTTCTCTATCCAGTTTATTGATGAAAACTATAACAGGTGTGTTTCTCATTCTGCATACTTCCAGTAATTTTCTTGTTTGACTTTCTACGCCTTTCACGCAATCAATTACTAAAATGACACTATCAACTGCGGTAAGCGTACGATAAGTATCTTCAGCAAAATCTTCATGTCCTGGAGTATCCAAAATATTTATTTTATACCCCTTGTATTCAAAAGCCATAACCGATGTAGAAACAGAAATACCTCTTTGTTTTTCTATTTCCATAAAATCAGATGTGGTGGAGCGATTTATTTTATTGGACTTGACGGCACCTGCAATTTGAATAGCACCGCCAAACAATAATAGTTTTTCTGTTAATGTAGTTTTACCTGCATCGGGGTGTGCAATAATTGCAAAGGTTCTTCTTCTTTTAATTTCATCTAACCAGGGAACCATCTTATTTTTTTTATATAACAAAGTTTTTTCTGATACTCTCTGCAATGGATTCAAATTCTTCTTTACTTAATTTTAATTTAGGATTTGAAAAATTACAATCAGACATAGAATTAATAGGAATTAAATGAACGTGTGCATGAGGTACTTCAAGACCTATTACTTGCATGGAAATTCTGTTACACGGAATAGCTTTTTTAATACTTATTGCAACTTTTTTAGCAAAATTCATAAGTCCCAAATATGTTTCATCATCCAGGTCAAATACATAATCAACTTCTTTCTTTGGAATAACTAAAGTATGACCTTTTACAAGAGGAAAAATATCAAGAAATGCTAAATATTTTTCGTTCTCAGCTATTTTATATGCAGGGATTTCACCTGTAATTATTTTTGAAAAAACAGAGGGCATATAATAATTTTAATCTTTTTACAAAGATATTTGTAATACTTCTAATTTAATAACTCCTGCAGGCACTTTTACTTCTACAATGTCGCCAATACACTTGCCTATCAGACATTTTCCTATAGGTGAGGTTACGGATATTTTACCCTGAGATACATTAGATTCACTCTCTGTAACCAATTGGTATTCTACAATAGTTGCTGTATTATGGTTTTTTAATTTTACCTTAGTGAATAAAGAAACTTTTTCTGTACTGACCTGACTTTGACTTACAACTCTGGCATTTTGTACCAATTGTTCCATTTCTCCTATTTTTGCTTCAAGGTGTGCTTGGGCTTCCAAGGCAGCAGTATATTCGGCATTTTCACTTAAATCGCCTTTTTCTCTAGCTTCTGCAATTTGTTGTGCAATTTTTTTTCTTTCTTCTGTTTTTAAGCGGTGAAGTTCATGTTTTAATTTTTGTAAACCCTCCTCTGTATAAAAAACAACATTACTCATAGTGGTTCATTTTATTTTTTGTAATAAAAAGCGAAATCCCGAAAATTTTTTCGGGATTTCGCTTTGCAAAAATACAAAAAGAAATTGATAATTACAAATTAATTCTAAATCCTAAAGAGTGAACACCCCCGAAAGGATTACTTAATCTGTAAGAGTAGTCAAATCCTATGGTGCTATTTTTTTCTTTGTTGATAGGCCATTCTATTGTTAATCCGGCTGTTGGCCCTGTAAGAGCGGTCATTCTTTTTGTGCTATCAAATATATATTTTTCTGCTTGAAATCCAGCTCTGAGCATAACTCTTTCTTTCCATGCATATTCAAGACCAAACAAATAGTTATCATAAGTAAAAGAGTTTAATATACAATTAGCAGCTACACTTAAACGATGTTCTCTAATACCATTAATGATGGTATCCCCTGTTAAATTAAAATCATAAGAAAAACCAATATTTTCGCATAGTGGCATTTCAAAGAATGAGGAGCGATTTTGAACTGTTCTTTGATATTCTGGTGGTACTTGTGTTAGTGTTTGAAATGTCAGCAACTCACCTCTGTATTGCATTTTTGGTCCCCAATTTTTAATTGATACTCCAAAATGTATTTGTTTATATTTTCCGGTATGATATTGAATACCCCCGTCTATAGCTATTCCTGTTGCTTGAACACCGGGAATTCTTTCATTAATAATTTTGACGTTTACTCCGCCATAAATGTCATCTGAAAACATTCTTGCATAAGAAACACTGAAGTTTAGAAAATTTGGAGAGAAAGTACCCATACCACCTTCAGGTTGGTCTTCAGAAGTTCTTATTAGATTACCGCCATTTATATTAACAATACCAATACCTAATGCATTAACTTGACCTATTTTTTGAGTAAATCCAAGAGCATTGATATTAGTTCCAGAACCTACCAACCATTCTGTTCTTGCAAAATACAATTCTGTTTTTTTTGTAAAAACGGTTCCTGCTACATTCCAAAATTGAGCTTCAATACCTCGTGTATTGGCTTGGTTAGCCCCTGCCCATCCGGCTGATCTGGTATAAGGATTAATGAGTAATTGAGTAGCCCCTGCTTGTCCTCCACGTTCTGGGTTTCCTGCTTGCAAAGGATATGCAAATATCACTGATAGAGATATAACTAATTGATATTTCATTTTAATCATAATTTTCACTTTTAAGTTAGAGTGTTTAAAAGTTTTGTAAATCATAAGGTCTCATGATACCAAACCACTTGATAATTTTTTCTCCGAATTTTGGAGATTCTACATGAATAATGTACATACCGCTGGATACCAATACACCATTTTGATTCTTTAAATCCCATTCAATAAATGGTAACCATTTTGATTGCTTGAAGTCATTTGTGAAACTGTATTTATCTTCTTGATTTTCCATGTTTCTCGTAAGGGTTCTGACTAATGTTCCATTTAGGGTATAGATTTTAATAGTACAATCACTTGGTAGATTTGTAATCTTTATGCGTGTATCCAATCGGTTACCTTCATAGGTAGAATATCCGTAATAAGGATTAGGCACTACTCTGATAATATCCAATGCATTTTTTGCAACTTCATTTTCATTGGTAATTGTGTATATATCGTTTGTTGAAAATTGATATGTTGGAAAATTGTCGTTTATAGGATTAGTTGAAATATTTGTGAGCGTTCCGTTATTTGTAGGAAGTAGGTTAGGTGCAAATGGATAACCGCGCCATGAGCTTAAGTCGGCATAGTAAGGTGAACTTCCTGGTGTGCTGTTAGAATAAAATGTTGAGTAACCATACCTATATGGTTTTCTAACTCTAATTCTAATTTTTACCTCACAAGGTATTTGAGAGGGATTTTTGAATAGATATTTGCTATTTGTTAGTACAGGTAAGTTCACCCACATTGCATCTTGTAATATTGATCTGATTAATCTTGATATTTGTATTCTTTGAGCTGGGGTTGTAACATTAGTAAAAGCTGCTTTCCATTGAGGATATAGTTGTGAACATCCGTCATATCTACCAGCGCCTACTGGCAAATTGTGTAACGCAGCTATTTCAGGTATTGTTGATGTACTTGTATTAAATACCTCATACCTGTTGTTACCAAATACATAGATATAATGTCTTCCTCCAAATGGGTAATTATATGCAGAACCAATTTGAGTATTAGTTGGATTCCAGATCAGATCTGTACCATTATCGTTAAAATTCCAGCTGTCTTCACCAAATACGATATTTAATCTTTCTCCTGTTTCAACATTAATAGCATAACCAGGGAACCAGCTCATCCCTTGAGATGCTATATAATCAGCATCGTTAGGATCATTCGTTACTATTCCATCTCCTGTATTTCCGTTTTTATCAACTGATGGATGTTTTCGAATCTCAAATTTTTTTGCTCCTCCCTCAGACAAATTAGGATCGTCTTGCATTTCAATAACAATACATCTTGTCCATTTACTTTTATCAGGAGTAATGACTAAATCTATACTGGATAAGTATGCTGGTTCAGTCCTTGCTGGATTAGCATCAGAGACATTAAAATTTAATCTTGAATCATATCCGGGACCAGCAAATATATTGCAACCGCCTGGTAAGTTTCTTCCTGAATAAGCTGTAATACAGTAAGGTGCCCATCTACCCCCCAAAATGTTGGCCATTACATTGTCTTTATCTGTCCAATTGTGTGAGCCTGCATAACCATAGATTGGCCCTCCGCAATCAGCTGTTTCCTGATCGGTTCCTACTCCACTTCTTATCCAATTGAAGGGGG
>JAOABO010000044.1 GCA_026418315.1 Bacteroidia bacterium | reverse complement strand
AGATGTGTATAAGAGACAGTCTCAGGTATATACAGTGCCCGGAGCAGTAGCCAATCCATCTACACTGTGGTGGTTCCAATCCATCATAGTACTTGTTACAGGTACTATGTTTGTTATGTGGCTGGGAGAAAGAATTACAGACAGAGGCATCGGTAATGGAATATCTCTCATTATTATGGTAGGTATTATTTCCCGCTTACCCTTTGCTATTATTGCAGAATTTGGTTCACGTCTTGAAAGCCAAGGCGGTGGGCTTATCATCTTCCTGTTAGAAATAGCATTTTTACTACTGGTTATTATGGGCAGCATTTTACTGGTTCAGGGAACAAGAAGAATACCTGTACAGTTTGCAAAAAAAATTATTGGTAACAAACAATATGGCGGAGTAAGACAGTATATTCCATTAAAAGTAAATACTGCAGGCGTTATGCCCATAATATTTGCACAAGCCATTATGTTCATACCAGCTGCCATTGTTGGATATACTCAAGGAAGCGGTGGAATTTTTACTGAAAGATACGGCTTTTGGTACAACTTCATATTCGCATTACTCATTATATTATTTACCTATTTTTATACTGCTATTATGGTGAATCCTACACAATTGGCCGATGACTTAAAAAGAAATGGAGGATTTATTCCCGGTATTAAACCCGGTAAAAAAACCGCAGAGTTTATAGACCAGGTGATGTCAAGAATTACTTTGCCCGGAGCCATCTTTTTGGCTATTGTAGCTATATTACCCTCTATTGCTATTCTGTTTGGAATCAATGGTGCCTTTGCTGACTTTTATGGAGGCACATCTTTATTGATATTAGTCGGTGTTATATTAGATACTTTACAACAAATAGAAACCTACTTATTGAACAGACATTATGAAGGATTAATGAAATCAGGAAGAATTAAAGGCAGAGGAACTGCCATGATGCAACAAGCATAATCTAATATGAGCAAGCAAGCCAACATAGAAGTAGATGGAACAGTGATAGAAGCACTTAGTAATGCTATGTTCCGTGTAGAATTAGAAAACGGCCATATCGTTACTGCACATATATCAGGAAAAATGAGGATGAACTACATCCGAATTTTACCAGGCGACAAAGTAAAATTAGAAATGAGCCCCTACGACCTTACAAAAGGAAGAATCATTTCAAGATACAAATCATAAAAATAAAGCAAAAAACATACCTATGAAAGTAAGAGTATCTATTAAAAAAAGAAGTGCAGATTGCAAAATCGTTCGCAGAAAAGGACGTTTATATGTAATCAATAAAAAAAATCCAAAATTTAAACAAAGACAAAAATAAATTAATTACATTTGCACCCCATTTTTTAAAAAATAATAATAAAAGAACACTATGGCTCGTATAGCAGGAATAGAATTACCAAAAAACAAAAGAGGGTTTATAGGCCTTACCTATATTTATGGAATAGGCAGAAGTTCAGCTGAAGAAATACTGAAAAAAGCCGATGTAGATCCTTTCAAAAAAGTATCTGAATGGACAGACGAAGAACAGGCCAGAATCAGGCAAATTATCAATAATGAATATAAGGTAGAAGGTGCTTTACGCTCTGAAGTACAATTAAATATCAAACGTCTTGTAGATATTAATTGCTACAGAGGCATGAGACATAAAAAGGGGTTGCCTGTAAGAGGTCAAAGAACCCGCACCAATGCCAGAACAAGAAAAGGAAAAAGAAAAACCATCGCTAACAAAAAAATGGCAACTAAATAACAATTAATTTCTTATGGCAAAACAACAACAAAGCACATCAACATCAGCAAAAGCTGCTGCAAAAAAAAGAGTTGTAAAAGTAGATGCAGTAGGCGAAGTACACATCAATGCAACCTTTAATAATATTATTATCACATTTACCAATGCCAACGGACAACCTATATCATGGTCATCTGCTGGCAAAATGGGCTTCAGAGGTTCTAAAAAGAACACTCCTTATGCCGGTCAAATGGCTGCCCAGGATGCTGTGAAAGCCGCACACGATGCAGGTATAAGAAAAGTAAAAGTATATGTAAAAGGACCTGGAGCAGGCAGAGAAGCAGCCATCAGAGCCATTGCCTCTGCAGGTGTAGAAATCACAGAAATTGTGGATGTAACACCCATTCCACACAATGGATGCAGACCTCCCAAACAAAGAAGAGTGTAATACCTCTCTCATTTATCTAAACCAATTTTAATATTAAACATTATGGCAAGATACACAGGCCCTAAATCTAAAATAGCAAGAAAATTCAGAGAACCAATTTTTGGTCCTGACAAAGCATTAGAAAGAAAAAATTATCCTCCCGGACAACATGGACTGGCTAAAAAAAGAGCCAAAATATCAGAATATGCTGTGCAGCTCATGGAAAAACAAAAAATGAAATATACCTACGGCTTGTTAGAAAGACAATTCAAAAACTTATTTGTAAAAGCTTCTCACTTGCCCGGTATTACAGGTGATAACCTCTTAAAACTCCTTGAATCCAGATTAGATAATGTTGTATATAGATTAGGACTGGCACCGTCCCGCCCCGCTGCCCGGCAGTTAGTATCTCATAGACACATTACCGTGAACGGTAAAATAATCAACATACCATCCTATACCCTCAAACCAGGCGACATCGTTGGCGTTAGAGAAAAATCAAAATCTCTTGATACCATTGTAAATTCTCTTGCATCTCACTCTTCAAATTATCCTTGGCTTTCTTTTGACAGACAAAGCATGACCGGCACTTTTATTAACCGACCAGAAAGAAACCAAATACCTGAAAATATTAAAGAACAATTAGTAGTAGAATTGTACTCTAAATAAGCTTTGCATCATTATTTTAATTAAACAATACAAAAAACTTAAATCATATATATTATGGCAATTCTTAACTTCATTAAGCCCGACAAAGTAATCATGCTTAAAAGCACTGAAACCGAAGGACAATTTGAATTTCGTCCTCTTGAACCCGGTTTCGGCATCACTATAGGTAATTCCATTCGCAGAATACTTCTTTCTTCTTTAGAAGGTAATGCCATTACCTCTGTAAGAATAGAAGGCGTGTCACACGAGTTTTCAACCATCAAAGGAGTAGTAGAAGATGTTACAGAAATTGTTTTGAATCTTAAAAAGGTCAGATTCAAGCAACAAATAAAAGGCGAAAATTACGAAAAAGTACTCGTCAATTTTTCGGGTGCAGATAAATTTACTGCAGGCGACCTCAATAAATTCTTAAGCAGCTTTGAAGTATTGAATCCAGACCTTGTTATTTTTAACTGCAATTCCAATGTCAAACTAAAGATAGAATTGACTGTAGAAAGAGGCAGAGGATATGTGCCTGCCGAAGAAAATAAAAAACCCGGCGCACCCGCAGGAACCATTTTTATCGATGCCATTTATACACCTATCAAACATGTAAAATATTCTATTGAAAATTATCGTATTGAGCAAAAAACCGACTATGAAAAACTTAATATAGAAATTACTACAGATGGCTCCATACACCCAAAAGACGCATTAAAAGAAGCGGCCAAAATTCTCATTTACCACTTCATGTTATTCTCCGACGAAAGAATGACCTTTGAAGAAGAACTCAAAAAACAAGCCCCTGTTACAGATGAAAAAGACGCTCAAATGAGACAACTACTTAAAACCAAACTTGTTGACCTTGACCTCTCTGTAAGAGCATTAAACTGCTTAAAATCTGCTGATGTAGAAACACTCGGAGAACTTGTAGCGTTTAATAAAAACGACTTACTCAAATTCCGTAATTTTGGTAAAAAATCTCTTGCAGAATTAGAAGAACTTCTTGCTTCCAAAGGACTTCAGTTCGGAATGAATGTATCCAAATATATTGACAACAAAAAATAAAAAATAGTATTATGAGACACGGAGATAAAATAAATAACCTCAGCAGAACCGCTGCCCACAGAAAAGCATTGCTTGCTAATTTGGCTACACAGTTATTTCAACATAAAAGAATTTTTACTACTTTAGCCAAAGCCAAAGCCCTTAGGGTATATGCAGAGCCCTTACTAACCCGTTGCAAAGAAGATACCATGCACAACCGCAGAATAGTATTTTCTTATTTGAAAAATAAAGAAGGCGTTAAAGCCCTCTTTGACGAGGTAAGAGAAAAAATATTGAATAGAAACGGTGGTTATACCCGCATCATTAAAGTAGGAAACAGAAAAGGAGATGCAGCAGAAATGGCCATGATAGAATTAGTGGACTTTAATGATATTTACACCAACAACAAATCAGCCAAAACCACTAAAAAAACTCGTACCCGCCGTGGAAAAGGCAGCAAAACTAAGACAGAAGCATCTGCAGAAACTAAATCTGCCCCACAAAACACTTCTGAATCGGGCGAAAATACCAATTCAGCAGAATAAATTTAATTCAGTATTCAGTTACACATGTAAAACCTTGTATGCTTTCATACAAGGTTTTTTTGTTTAAATTGTAATATTTAAATCATCAAATGGGCTGTTGAGTTTTTGAATGTGGGTAGCACTAATATGGGTATATATTTGCGTTGTTTTTATATTTTTATGACCCAATAAACTTTGGATAATACGAATGTCTGTGCCTTTTTCAAGCAGATGGGTAGCATAAGAATGGCGGAGTGTATGTACACTGGCGGGCTTATTAATTTTACACTTTTTCATAGCATCTTTTAATATATTCTGAACGCTGCGGGCAGAATACTTTTCACCATACTGGCCTTCAAATAAAAAAGCACCTTTAGGTTGATATAACTTATAATATTCTCGCAGCAAAGTTAACAAACTCAGAGGCAAAGGCACATACCTGTCTTTCTTATTCTTACTTTGTTCTATTCTGAGTAACATTCTTTTAGAGTCAATATCATTCACTTTTAAATGGAGAAGTTCTGATATTCTTAGACCGCATCCGTAAATAGTAGCAAGAATGGCTTTGTGTTTCAGATTAGTACAGGAGTTGATTATTCTTTGTACTTCATCAACAGAGAAAACCTGTGGTAGTTTGTGTTCATGCCTATCTGGATATAAATAATTCAAGTGATATTTTTTTCGCAGTACTTCATGGTAGAGAAATTTGATGGCTCCTACTAATGTTTTTTGATAGGAAGCAGAAATATGTTCTTTGTTTACTTTTTGGTAGATAAATTTTTCAATATCAGCAGGAGTAATAGATTCGGCATTTTGATTGGGAAATGCTTGCAAAAATTGCAGCAGTGCTTGCTTGTATGTTTTAATAGTATTAGGAGCGTATCTTTTGATTTGCAGCAACTGCGTAAAATCTTCTAATAATTGAGTATTATTGCATAACTGCATATATCCAAACTTTTTTGGAGATTATACGCAACAAATATACATAAAAGAATAGAATTGCGTATATTTGTGCGTTGCTGCGAAATGCCTCGCTTCGCTCGGCACCTCGCAGCAACGGAGGGGCGGCTTACATCCGCTTGCTGTGCTTGGTGCCTTCGCTGCGCTTCGGCACATTCGCCCCTCCGTTAGCGGTAACTCTTGGACGACCTGCAAACAATAAACTGACGAACAAAAAATGAGCATACTTAAAATACATGGCGAAAGAATTACTCCCGATTTTATTGAGGAAGATTTCATTTCTGCAATCGAAACCTCTTTAAATAGGTCATTTTATTTTCGGGACAAAAGTGTTGAGGTAAGAAGAATTTCGCAAGCGGACGAAAACGAGTTGGGCTATGACGGAGTATTGAACACAATTGTTCCATTTTACATTCAATTCAAACGTTCCGACTTCTATTCGCCACACTTCAGCGGAAAACTGACAACTGACCGCAAAAATGTTTCATTACCAGTTGACAAAGGTTTCTTTGCATTTGAACTCCTGCGTAAGAACAATAAATATGAACAGCATAATGCAATGTTCAAATTATCTCAGCAGAATAAAGCTGCTTATGTCGCACCAATGTTTTACAAAAGTAGCGACCTTTCAAAACTCAAATCACAAGCAAAAGAATTTCTACCAATTTATTATGACGACATTTTTTTCTATCACCCTATGCACCGCAGACTTGTTACTCTGAGAAACTTGCTACTGTTCAAAAAATCAATTACCATTCCGCCTCATGATTTAGTAAATGACACCAATCCAAGCCACCATTATTCATATAGTAGAGACAACAAAGTTGGATTTCATAGTGACCCAATCAATCTTGAAAATGCTAAGGCTCAAACTTTCTATTACTTCATTCAAGAAGTTTTCAATCAACAAGGACGAGAATCAAAAAGTATAGTTGATTCTAATTACAATTTACTGCCCGAACTATTCGGATTTGAAAGCAACTCTTCCGACTTTTTAGCAATTTTGGAAGCATCAATAAGACGAGTTTCAATTGTTGACAGTGAAACTAATATCAATTCAATAATT
Source organism: Bacteroidia bacterium (assembly GCA_026418315.1). Classification (GTDB taxonomy): domain Bacteria; phylum Bacteroidota; class Bacteroidia; order B-17B0; family Aurantibacillaceae; genus BPGX01. Next base: position 6,194 of record JAOABO010000044.1, on the reverse strand, counting down.
GAGCAGTTTGACACCATTGACAAGTTGATAATTCTGGAAGACATACTTTATCATTACTTCAACATCAGACAATTTATTAAGTATGAAAACATTTGACGAGAGAAGTAGAGCTACCGCTAACAGCACATTTGCAATAGGCGGGGTTTCGTGCTCCGCAGGACAGTTTTGGGGTAATTGAAAGTTTTGTACTTCGCATAAACATTAGTGGTAAAAATCCCGCCCATCGCAAATCTGCAAACCGTTGCTGCGAAATGCCTCGCTTCGCTCGGCACCTCGCAGCAACGGAGGGGCGGCTTACATCCGCTTGCTGTGCTTGGTGCCTTCGCTGCGCTTCGGCACATTCGCACAACAAGCGGATTGGCAAAATTGCTTCGCAGCCAACTTCGTTGGCCGCTCCGCAACTTCGCTAAGTCGCCCACCCGTTACAGGCAAGCGTAAAGGACGACACAACAGAATGAGACAAATGAGAGAACTACTTATTTTTGACTCGTCTTGACGATTTATTGTATAGTATTCGGTTTGATTTTGTATAAAAAATAAACTTTAAAAAGTGGAGACCAGAACCCACTTAAAAAAATGGGGTGAAACTACTAAGCATGACAAGTAGTTGGATTCTTAAATTAAATATCATGAAATTAAAATTGACAATTTTCATTGTTACGCTTTTTTTAAGCGTGTGGATTTTATCTGGTAATGCACAGACAACAATATCAAAAGGTAAAGCACAATCGATTGAGTTTACTAATGCAAGCGCTAAATTTACTGTACCAGATGGTAAGTCTTGGGTAATAATTAATGTTTTTTCAGATCATTTATAACACTGAAAGACACGTATTATGATGGTGAATGTATCAGGATATACTTTAAAAGTATAAATGGCGTTGTTAAGACTGATTTGACAAAAAACATTTATGGAACACAATTATATAAATCTGACGATGCATCCAAAGCTGTAAGTATGCCGCTTGTTTTACCAGAAAAAAACTTCATTTGAATTAATTATTGTTTATGGTTCGATAGGTAAACTAAAATTATATAATGCCTCTTCATATCTAAATATTATTGAAACAGATAATTAAAAATTATAATATGTATTCTGATAATATGGAAAATTATAAACAGGAATTGGTAAAATCTTTTCATCAACAGTTTGCGGAAAATCAAAACAATCACCAATCTACATTTATCCAATTGCTTTCAATAATCCTCTCTGTAATTGTTGGGTTTGGCTTAGCACTGTTAAATTTTGGAGGTACTTCAACAGACAAGAACTTTCATTTGACACTGTTTGATTTTACAATCGCTTTTTGTATTGCAGAAGGAGTATTAACGCTTGGTTTTTGTTTGGTAGTAAGTTATGCCTATGGTTTTAGAAGAGACCAATTTGTTAATGCTACTATAAGAGAAAGGGCAGGTATTACAGAAGAAAGTACAGAACCACTTTGGCAGATATTTCCCAATAATTATAATCCCCAAAAAAGTTTTCTTAAAAAGCAAAATGAAAAGAAAAAATTACTTATCATATGGTGGATGCCTGATTTTCATTCAATTTTTACATTTGCCTTTCTAATATTGGAGGTTTTATTGCTGATTACATACATTTTGAAAAGTTACAAAGCGAATTTCCTTTTTACAGATTCTTCTATAGACTGGCCTTCACTTTTTGTTTTTGCAATTGGAATATTTTTTCTTTTTATCACTTATTATACTTTGTATCAATTCTTCAAGAAAATAAAGAGACTATATGCAGAGAAAACCAGTCCATAATACGGATTTTGCGTCAGGCGGGCTGTCGTGCAAACTTGGAGCTTTGTGCTTCTATTCAAGTTCAGTGCTGGTTGATCCGCCTAAGGCGGATGCTCCGAAACCCGCCCGAACGCAAGCCCGAAACCGTTTTTGCGAAATGCCTCGCTTCGCTCGGCACCTCGCAGCAACATCACCTATGTTATGAGCCGCACATAATACATCCGTCAGGATTATCAAGAGAGCAGGAAATTTGATCAGAGGCACTGGGCTCTAAGGGTAAATTAATTTTGGCCATGTCTTCAGAAGGCACTAAGGTTGATACTTGTTTTTGGTCTATGGTTCCGGCATTGCTGAGTTCTACTACTAAAGCATCTTCATTATTCAGTACCTGTGGCTTTAAGACACTTTGTTCTACAGTAAATTTAATAGCATCGGCAGCAGCTTTGGTTCTTAAATAATACATTCCGGTTTTTAGTCCTTTTTTCCATGCGTAAAAATGAGCACTGGAAAGCTTGGCCACATTAACATCCTGCATAAAAAGGTTGAGAGATTGTGATTGGTCAATAAATGCCCCTCTGTCTGCAGCCATGTCAAGGATGTGTTTTTGTTTGATTTCCCATACGGTTTTGTACAGGTCTTTTAACTCTTGCGGAATTTCCGGAATATTTTGAATACTTCCGTTTTCTGCTATGATTTTGTTTTTCAGAGTGTCGTTCCATAAGCCGGATTTGACAAGGTCTCTTAAAAGGTATTTATTTACAACAATAAACTCGCCGGATAGTACTCTTCTTACGTAAATATTGGAGGTAAAAGGTTCAAAACATTCATTATTTCCAAGTATTTGAGAAGTAGATGCAGTGGGCATAGGAGCCAGCAGAAGTGAATTTCTTACACCATATTTAAGAATGTTTTGTTTAAGTTCATTCCAGTTCCATCGGTCTGATGGTTTTACATTCCACATATCAAACTGAAAAATACCTTGCGAAATAGGAGACCCTTCATAGGTTTCATAGGGTCCGTATTCTTTTGCTAATTCATTGCTGGCGGTGAGTGCGGCAAAGTAGATGGTTTCAAAAATATCTTTATTGAGTTTTTTGGCTTCTTCGCTGTCAAAGGGATATCGCATTAAAATAAAGGCATCTGCCAATCCCTGTACACCAATTCCTATTGGGCGATGGCGCATGTTGGACTTTCTGGCTTCGGGTACCGGATAATAATTCAGGTCAATGATTTTATTTAAGTTTTTGGTAACAACTTTGGTTATTTCAAATAATTTTTGAAAGTCAAATGTTCTGGTGTTTTCATTGACGAATTTTGGTAGAGCAATAGAAGCAAGATTGCATACGGCAATTTCATCGGGGGCTGTGTATTCAATAATTTCAGTACATAAGTTGGAAGATTGAATGGTACCTAAATTTTTTTGGTTGGATTTTTCATTGCAGGCGTCTTTGTAGAGCATGTAGGGGTTACCGGTTTCTATTTGGGCTTCTATAATGGCTTCCCATAATTCTCTTGCTCGTATGGTTTTTCTTCCTTTTCCTGCTTTTTCATAAGAAGTATAAAGGTCTTCAAATTTTTGTCCATAAACTTCATATAAGCCGGGGCATTCGTTTGGGCACATCAGTGTCCAGTGTTCATCGGCTTCTACTCTTTTCATAAATAAATCGGGTATCCATAAGGCGGTGAACAAATCTCTTGCTCTTAATTCTTCTTTTCCATGATTTTTACGAATATCTAAAAATTCAAAAATATCGGCGTGCCATGGTTCTAAATAAACGGCAATGGAGCCCTTTCTTTTTCCACCGCCCTGATCTACATAACGGGCAGTTTCATTGAATACTTTCAGCATGGGTATAATACCATTGCTGGTGCCGTTGGTGCCTTTGATGTAAGAACCTGTGGCTCTTACTTTGTGTATGGCTAATCCTATTCCGCCTGCACTTTGCGATATTTTAGCACAATCTTTTAATGTGTCATAAATGCCGTCAATGCTGTCTTCTTTAATTTGAAGTAAAAAGCAGGAAGACATTTGTGGCTTGGGTGTGCCGGCATTGAAGAGAGTGGGTGTGGCGTGGGTAAACCATTTTTCGCTCATTAAGTTGTAAGTTTCTATAGCGGCGTCTATATCGTTTTTATGGATGCCTACGGCCACTCTCATCAGCATGTGTTGAGGTCTTTCGGCTACTCTGCCATTGATTTTGAGTAAATAAGAACGTTCAAGTGTTTTAAAGCCAAAGTAATCGTATCCAAAATCGCGGTCGTATATAATGGAAGAATCTAATTGTTGTTTGTTATTCATGATGATTTCATATACATCATCTGCAATAAGCTGGGCTTTTTGTCCTGTTTTGGGGTCAATGTAATTGTATAATTTTTCTATGGTTTGCGAAAAACTTTTGAGTGTGTTTTTATGTAAATTACTGACAGCAATGCGTGACGCCAATATAGCATAATCGGGGTGTTTGGTAGTCATGGTAGCGGCTGTTTCTGCAGCAAGGTTATCGAGTTCGGTAGTGGTAATGCCATCATATATGCCATTGATAACCTTCATGGCTACTATGACTGGGTCAATAAAGTTCATATCTAAACCGTAGCATAGTTTTTTTATTCGTGCAGTTATTTTATCAAATTGCACGGGCTCTTTGCTTCCATTTCTTTTGATGACATACATAGTTGTAAAATTTTGAATGTAAAATTAGATGTTATTTTTATTGATAGAGTAGTGATTTAAATAATTTTATACACCAGTTGGTGTGAATAATTTTTTTAATTTAGAAAATGAGGTGTTTCGTTCCAAAAAGACGCCGTTTTCGTATCCTTGAATTTTTTTGTCTGTTTCAGCCATTTCTAATCTTTTTAAGGTGTAGTGGCAGTAGGTTTGGTTAATTTCTATGCCGCAGTATTTTCGGTTTAGTTTTTTGGCTGTAACGGCGGTTGTGCCCGAACCAAGAAAGGGGTCAAATACAAAATCATTTTCTCGTGTGCTGGCTAAAATTATTTTGGCCAAAAGTTTTTCAGGTTTTTGAGTAGGGTGGTCTGTATTTTCGGGCATTGACCAAAAGGGTATGGTGATGTCTGTCCATAAGTTGGAAGGATAAGTAAGCCGATAGGGTTGGTTGTTATTATCTATGAACCAATCTTTTGGTTGATTATGAATGGTTTTGTAGGGAGCTAATACTTTGCGTAGCATTTTAACGGCTTCGGCATTAAAGTAATAATGGTCTGATACGGTAGCAAACCATATATCTTCATGGCAGTTTTTCCAGTTGGTATAAGCACCTCTGCCTTTTTCTCTTTCCCAGGTAATGCGATTTTTTATTTTAAGATGTTGAGAAATGATTTTGTAAACTGAAACAGATGTTTTCCAGTCGCAGCATACATATACAGAAGCAGTTGGCTTGAGAATTTTTAATAAAGGTACAAACCAAGCTTCAAACCATTTTTCATATTCTGCCGAAGTCATTTCCTTAAAGGTATGACTTTGATAGGATTTTGTAAGGTTGTAGGGAGGGTCTATAAATAGTAAATCAACAAAATTTTCGGGGAGGTGCGGGAGTGCATCAAAAATATCCTGATGAATGATTTTATTTTCTATAAAAGAAACATGGCTTTTATCAGACAGGGTGATGAGTGTATCTTGTGCCAGATAATCTGAATTTTTTACTTGTATGGTTTTATTTTTATTGCTCATTTTTAAAAGTAAAATTTCTAAGCTTGTTTTTGTTTTTAAAACAAGTAGGTAAAAAGTTTAGATGAAAGATTAGAAATCTTCGTCTAACTTAAATGTGTTTTCCTGTAATTTAGTGCCTACTGCTGCTTTCTTATATTCAGAAACTCTTTTCTCAAAAAAGTTGGTTTTTCCTTGAAGAGAAATCATTTCCATAAAATCGAAAGGATTGGTAGCGTTGAAAATTTTTGAGCACCCAAGCGCTACTAATAATCTGTCGGCCACAAATTCTATGTATTGACACATTAAATCGGCGTTCATGCCTATTAGTCGTACCGGAATGGCATCTTTTACAAATTCGTGTTCTATGCTTACGGCTTCACGAATAATTTGATGAACAGTAGATTCTGGTAGTTTATTTTCGATATATTTAGTATATAGCAGGCAAGCAAAATCGCAGTGCAATCCTTCATCTCTTGAAATAAGTTCATTGGAAAAACTGAGTCCTGGCATCAATCCGCGTTTTTTTAACCAGAAAATAGAGCAGAATGAACCTGAAAAGAAAATTCCTTCAACGGCGGCAAAAGCAATTAAACGTTCTACAAAACTTCCCTTGTTAATCCATCTTAAAGCCCATTCTGCTTTTTTGCCTACACAAGGTACGGTGTCAATAGCGTGAAATAACTTGTGTTTTTCATTATTGTCTTTAATATAAGTATCAATTAACAGAGAATAGGTTTCAGAATGTATATTTTCTATCATCACCTGAAAACCATAAAAG
>JAOABO010000043.1 GCA_026418315.1 Bacteroidia bacterium | reverse complement strand
ATGTCTTCTTTAAATGGAATGGTAACATTAAACCCTCTAATGTTTTCTTTTTCCTGAATAAAGGAACGTATATTTTCTATATTATCCATTTCCCATAACTCATATGAAAACCCTTGAAGATTCAATTCTCTGAACTTTTCTTCAAAAAACTCTTTTGAAAAAGAATGAGATAATGCTTTGCCTATCAAACCAAACTTAACACTCATGTGTTTAATTTTTCCTTTAAATCATGTAAAGCATCTTCAAGTGTGCTGAAACGAAATTGAAATCCTGCGCGTTTAATTTTTTCATTACTGGTTTTTAACCCTGTTACTAACAATTGATATTGTTCACCAAAAATCATTTTAAGAATAAACTCAGGTATATTTGGTAAAAAAAACGGAGCATGAAAAGATTCAGCCATTTTTTTCGAAAATTTATAGTTTGAAATATACTCATCAGATACAGCATTAAATATTCCTTGAATATTTTCATTTTCCAATAAAAAAATGATCATATTACATAAATCATCAATATGAATCCATGGCATATATTGCTTACCATTTCCCAATGCACTTCCTAATCCAATCTGAAAAAGGGGCTTTAATTTGGTATATATTCCGCCTGTGTGGCTCAATACTAATCCTATTCTCAAAATGGCAGTTGGAATATGATGTACCACTAAAGGACGATATGCTTCTTCCCACAATGCACACACATGGGCTAAAAAATCATCACCTGGATTATCATCTTCTGTGTATATTTTTTCATCGTTTTTCATGCCATAGTACCCTACGGCACTTGCTCCTACCAATTTTTTTATGGGCAATTTATTATCAATGATTGTTCGGATCAACAAATCTGTGCTTTCAATTCTGGAATTTAAAATTTCTCTTTTAAATTCATTGGTCCATCTTTTTTGGGCAATGTTTGCACCTGCAAGATGTACTACATATTGAGTATTTTCAAATGCCTGTAAATCAATTGTTTTGGATTGGATATCCCAGAAGTAAATCTTAGTTTTTTCGTGTGTAATTTTTTTGTTTTGTGAAAGCCAGCAAACCGTATAATTTTTTTCAACCAATTTTTCGGAAAGATATTTTCCAATCATTCCACTACCACCTGTAATGAGTACTTTTTTCATAGATCTGCAAATATCAGTAAAATTTATTCAGATGGTAATATTATTGATTGAACGGCGGTATCTTTCTATTCAAATACGCTCGTATATGATTCCCTTTTTTTTATCTTTGCCGCAAACTTAATTTTATGAGTAAGTATTTACTTGTATTTTTTGTCTTCTTTTTTTATTGCGGCCATTCTCAAATTTTAAATCCTGATTTATATGTTCAAAAAGAGTGGAAAGTGAATCCATTTTCTCAAAAATATTTTGTTGAAAACAAAGGACAATGGAAAAACAAACAAATATTAAATCAACCTGTTTTAGTAGCATACGATGGACAAAATGAAGATTATTTTTTCTCAAAAAATGCTATACAAATTGAATTAATTAAAAAGAAATGGAAAAAAGAAGAAGAACGTTATGAACAAGAAAAAGAACGAGAAGAAGAATATACATTAGTTGAAAAAAGAGAGAGTATTACCAGTGAATGGTTAAATACTCATCCTAATGCCCAGGTTTTCTATGAAGAAAAAAATTCTTTTTATTCCAGTTATTCTTTCAAAGAAGGTAATCAGGTACAGAATATCAATTATATCCCCACCTACAATAAGGTAGTTTACAAAAACATTTATCCAAACATTGATATTGAATACACCTTACATCCTGATAAAGGATATAAATATACCATCATTGTTCATCCTGGCGGCAAAGTGTCGGATATTAAGTGGAAATATTCAAAAAAGACCAAAATTAAAGATAATCAGGTGTTTGTATTTACTGCCTTAGGCGAAATTATAGAGCACACGCCGGTTGCATATCTTCAAAATACAAAGAAAAATGTTGCATGCAAATATGCAATAGATAAAAATTCCATATTATCTTTTTATGTTGATGCATATCCATCCAATGAAACATTGATTATAGATCCTTGGACACAAACTCCGAATTTTCCAAGCACCAACTGGGATTGTGTGTGGGAATGTGAAAGGGATGGCGCTGGAAATGTATATATTATAGGAGGCACATCTCCTATGCAATTAATTAAATATAATAGTGCCGGGGCTTTGCAATGGACATACAATACGCCTTATGATACCACCAGCTGGTTAGGAACATTTGCAGTAGATAATGCTGGTAATTCTTATATAACACAAGGTTCAGTTGCGCAGATTCAAAAGGTTAGCACAGCCGGAGGCTTAGTGTGGAATAATACATCTCCTGTTAGTACTACTAATGGTCCGGAATTTTGGAATATAACTTTTAATTGTAATCAAACGAAATTAGTAGTGGCTGGCACACGTTTACCATTATTAAGCACAGCTCCTCAGCCATTTATTTATCAGATTGATATGAATACAGGTAATGTTACGAATAGTGTACAGGTTACAGGCGTTGGAAGTTTAGGAAATGAACAGGAAGTTAGGTCTATTACTTCTTGTTCCAATTCTACATACTATTACTTAACACATGATTCTATTGGTTATGTATCTGATAATTTAAGCCCTTGTGGTTCGGTGAATACTTTTCCATTTCATGTAAATAGTGGATTAAACCTATCATATAAATGTGAAAACTTTAGAAAGAACAACTGCGGGCTGGAAGCCATTGCGTTTAGTAATTTCAACGGATTTGTATATGTCAATGCAGGTAATCAAGTGCAAAAGAGAAACTTTAATACAGGTGCAATAGTAGGAACTGCTGCCATTCCGGGAGGTTCATTTTCAGGTGGCTTTGGTGGTAATGCTGTAGGTAATAGTGGCATTGCTATTGATAATTGTGGTAATGTTTATGTTGGTTCAACCAACGGCGTTTATAAATTTGATCAGAACTTAAACTTATTAGGGAGTTATCCGACATCGTTTAATGTATATGATGTAGAGGTAAATTCAGGAGGAGAAATAATCGCTGCAGGTTCTACGGGTAATTCAGGTAGTGCTTCCCGCACAGGATATGTACAAACATTTGCAGCATCCGCTTGTGCTCCTCAATCTATGATTTGCTGCGACCCAAACATTTGTCCAGTTACTCAAAAATGTCAAAGTGACCCTCCCTTTACGTTTTCGGTATCTACACCTGGTGGCACTTTTAGTGCATCTTGTGGATCGTGTATTAATTCATCTACTGGTTCTTTTAGTCCATCTATATCTGGCACAGGAACTTTTGTTGTAACTTATTCGTTATCTTGTGGTTCTCAAACCACACAGGTTGTTGTAGCGCCCTGTTCTACCTTAAATGTCTGTTCTCAACCCTCGGGTTCATTACAGGTTAGTGGAGGAACTCCAAGTTACACATGGGCTTATCAGACCACCAGTGTTAATTGTAGTAGCTGTATATTTGGCTGTAATGTTCCGCCAGGGTGTTCTGTTACAGTTACCTATTGGGCAAATTATGCTACGGGAACAGTAGCACCTGCTCCGCCTAACTATCCTATACGAATTACGGATGCTACAGGGTCTACTGTTCAAATTAATAGTGCTGCATCTATCACTCCCTGTGTAAGCTGTCCTACTATTGTTATTACTCCTACCATTCAAAACGCATTATGTAATGGAGGTACGGGTTCCTGTACGGTATCGGCATCTGGCGGCACTGGTCCTTATACTTACACATGGATGCCAGGTTCTCTTACAGGTTCTGTGCAAAGTAATTTAAATCCCGGAACGGTTTATACGGTCATTGCAAAAGACAATAATGCATGTACGGGTACCGTTACTCTTTCCATAACACAACCGGCAGCCATTACTTCAACCATTACTACTCAAAATGCTACGTGTACGGCCGCCAATGGTAATGCTACTATCTCTGTTACTGGTGGTACTTCCCCATATACATATACATGGTTACCATCTGGTGGGAATTCCAATATAGCCAATAATCTTACCTCAGGAAATTATTCGGTATTGGTAAAAGATGCTAATAATTGTTTGGTTACTTTTACAACAACAATAGGCACTTCTACCGCCCTTATTAATACATCAGTTAATATTCAAAATGCATCTTGCAGTACACCCGGTAGTGCTACCGTTATGCCTTCAGGTGGTTTTTCTCCATATACTTATACATGGATACCAATAGGAGGAAGTGCATCAGTAGCAACAGGGTTAAGTATAGGTAACTATACAGTTAATATTTCTGACTCTTATGGTTGTACTACTTTTACCACACTCACCATCGGAGGTACAGGTATTGCTGTTGCAGGTATTCAAACCCAAAGTGTGAGTTGCAATGGTGGCAGCAATGGAAGTGCTACAGTTAGTATAACGGGTGGAACAACGCCTTATTCTTATACATGGGCACCGTCTGTTAGTACTTCTTCTATTGCAAGTAATCTTGTGGCAGGAAATTACACAGTATATATTCAGGATAACGCCAGTTGTACGGCTTCTACGGTGGTTAATATCACACAGGCATCGGCATTTACAATAACTGTAAATAGTAGTTCTGTAAGCTGCTACGGTGGAAGTAACGGAAGTGCTACAGTGAACGTAAGTGGAGGGAATCCGACGTATAGTTATACATGGATACCATCTGGAGGGAATGCTAATGTTACTAATAATTTAAGTGCGGGGATTTATACAGTTTTAATCTCCGATATAACAACTTGCACATCTGTTGCTAGTGTTTCTGTTACTCAGGCAAGTTCCTTGAATGTTAGTGTTACATCTACCAACAACTGTGGAGGTAATGCCACAGCAACTGTTAATGTTACAGGTGGCACTTCTCCATATTCTTATACGTGGTCTCCTATTGGAGGAAATTCACAGGTAGCTTCCAATTTACCACCAGGCATTTATACTGTTTTTGTCAGTGATGCTCATAACTGTACTTCATCTGCCAACTTTACGGTTTCTGCCTCCAACCTTTCTTATACCATTACTACCGATTCGGCCGATTGCTTTGGGTCTGCTACAGGGAGTGCCACCATTAATATACAGGGCGGAGTGGCACCTTATACCTATACCTGGCTACCATCAGGCGGAAATTCTAATGTTGCAGTTAATTTAGGTAGTGGTAGTTATTCTGTGATAGTGAATGATGCTTCTGGTTGCAACACCACGGTTACCTTAAATATTTTTCAACCAAATAACATTATCTTGAATGTTTCTCCTTCCACATCAGTTTGCGTTAATAATACTGTGACATGAATGGCCAATGCAAGGGGAGGTAAGGGAAATTATGTTTTTAACTGGAATCCGGGGGGAATAGTTAATAATGGAACATTAAATGTTTCGCCAATGGCAACGACTATTTATTCTGTTTTTGCTCAGGATTCCAAAGGATGCATTAGTAATACTTATACAACTCAGGTATATATATATCCTGCACTTGCTGTTGTTGGCAAAACTGTTACTGTTTGTGACAATGCCAATGTAGTACTATCTCCATCTATAACCAGTCCTGGCAATGGCGGGCCATATAATTACTTATGGAATACCGGGTCAAACTCGCCGTCTATTTCTGTTACTGCCGATTATGTTACACAGCCACAAAATTACACAGTAACTGTAAGTGATGGCTGTAACCTGCCCGTTAATGCTTATTTTACAGTAAGTGTAACTCCAGTGCCTGTTTCTTCTTTTTCAGCAGATATTACAAAAGGATGTTCGCCGCTACGAGTTAATTTTGTGGCTACCAATTACAATTCATCTAATACCTACACATGGAATTTTGGGAATGGACAAACAGCAACAGGATATTCTGTATCTACAGCATATAATAACTCAGGATACTATAATGTGTCGCTTACAGTATCTAACGGGATTTGTTCTTCTTCAACTACCTATTCTAATTATATTCAAGTATATCCGTATCCTATTGCTGACTTTGTTGCTAATCCTTGGACTACAACGGAATTTGAACCTACTGTAAGTTTTACAAGTACTTCGCAGGGGGCTATTACTTATTACTGGTTTTTTAATGATTTTGGCAGTGGTGCAAATAATACAAGTAATTTACCTAACCCTGTTCATACGTTTTCTCAACCTGGTACGTATTCGGTTGCTTTAGTAGTCTATAATCAATATGGATGCAGGGATATGATTGTCAAAACTATAGTAGTTGAGCCAGAGTTTCATATATATATACCCAATGTGTTTACACCTGATGGCAATAATCTGAATGATGTATTTATATGTAAAGGAATGGGTATTGACACAACAAAGTTTGAAATGCTTATATTTGATAGGTGGGGTGAGCTGATATTTAAAACTACAGATTTTTATCAAGGTTGGGATGGAACAGTAAAAGGTAAGAAAAATAAAGCTACTCAAGATGTTTATGTGTATAAAATTAAAGTTTATGACTTAAAGGGTGGTAAGCATGAGTTTGTAGGACATATCACATGTATGCCGGGTTACGATGAATTTTAATTTTATAAGTGAATATGTGTCGGAGTTCAATGAAAAAAGGTCTATATTATTTTTTCATAGAGAACTCTAAACTATATATTACAAGGGCATTTAATAGTTTAGGTAAGACGTAAGTGGATTTTGGAGGCATTGTTTTATTTTGTAGTGCAATGTTTTTAATATCTTGTACAGATGCGGGGTGTGTGAAAAAAGCTATTTGATATTTTTTATTATTTACCATTTCTTCTGCCTGATGAATGCTGCAAGTATATTCGGGATAGTAATGTATATGGGTATTGTTACGAATATCCTGAAGTAAAAAAAATTTTTTAAATATATGTTCTACTAATATCTCAGTATCTAAAGTTGTGTCGTTTGTGTTTTTATACTTTAAAACAAATCTTTTATTATTCCAGTACATTCCAATGGTTTTATTTTTTAATGGATAGTTTGTTGATGTGATTTCTTCAATAATAAATTGTTCAGAGAGTTTTTCAAGTAAGTTGTTTGGAATGGTAAGGTTTGTCAGTAATCTATGAAAAGAAAAAATTTTCAAATCATTTTCCGGAAAAAATGCACCTAAAAAATATTGAGCATTGATATTGTCTTTTAGTTCTTTTGCCAGTAAGGAAGAGGAAGCGGATCTATGATGGCCGTCAGCAATAAAAACATGTCCGATTTCCTGAAAGCATTTTTGAATGGAGAGATTGATAGATGAATCAAAAGATTTCCATACAAGGTGTTGAACGCCGTTAATATGGACTTCAATATCAGGATGATTGTTTTGCAAGGTATTTATTATTTCAGAGAGTGATTGATTTTTTGGATAAAAAAACAATACGGGCTCGGCATTCACTTTACAATGTTTCAAGTAATCTTTTAGTTTTTTTTCTCTTTCGCTTAATGTTTGCTCGTGTATTTTTATATTGCCTTTCCAGTAATCTTCAGTGCTGATGGCGGCTATAATTCCATTAAACTCAAATTGGGCGTGTTTTTGTCGGTATATGTAATAAGCTGGCTGTGGGTCTTGAATAAAATATTGATTGGATAAAAACAAATGAAAGCGATTGTATATTTTATTAAATCTTTCAACAGAGTGAGGAGGGGTTTTTTGATTATCAATGAAATCAGGGTAAATAATACTTAAATACGAAAGATGATTTTTTTCTATAATTTTTTTTACTTCTTCAATGCTGTAATTATCAGCCGATAAAGTAACCAATTTATCAGCCAGATTTTTTTGGGGCAAAACACCTTTGAAAGGAAGTATAGCGGCCATTAAGAATGTATCTGAATTTTTTCAAATGTTTGAATGATTTTTTCTGATAATTCTGTGGCTATTCTTTGTTGAGCTTCCATTGTAGATGCACCTATGTGAGGTGAAACAGATATTTTGGGATGATTGAGAAGATTGATATTTGGATGGGGCTCGTTTTCAAAAACATCTAAGCCGGCTGCTCTGATTTTTCCTGAATTCAAGGCATTTAGTAAGTCGTTTTCATTGATTACCCCGCCTCGCGATGCGTTGATGATAATAACACCGTCTTTCATTTGGTCAATTTCTTTTTTGGTGATGATACAGCCCCCGGGTACGTGTAAAGTAATAAAATCAGAATTTTTCAAAACCACTTCAATTTTTTCTGTTTTAATACTCACATCTAATTTTCTTTTCAGAAAAGGGAATTCTAATTCTATTTCAGCAGAAACAACATAAGGGTCGTAAGCAAGAACGTTCATGCCTACACCAATAGCCATTTTTGCTACTTCTTGTCCAATTCTTCCAAATCCAATGATCCCAATAGTTTTATTTTTTAGTTCTATACCCTCAGCATATTTTTTCTTCAGTGCATTAAATTCTTTATGTCCACTAACAGGCATTTCTCTGTTGGAAAGGTGAGTAAATCGGGCTAAATTCAAAAGATGCGCAAACACTAATTCTGCCACAGAGTGAGAAGATGCGGCAGGGGTATTAATTATTACAATGCCTTTTTGTTTGGCGTATTCCACATCAATATTATCCATTCCCACCCCTCCTCGTGCTATAATCTTTAAATTTGGACATGCGTCAATTAAATCTTTTCTTACCTGAGTAGCACTTCTTACTATTAAAACAGTATATTCATTTTCATTAATAATATCTATTAATTTTTCTTGAGGTACTTTATTGGTATCTACAATAAAACCGGCTTTTTCAAGAATTTCTTTACCAATATTGTCAATTCCGTCGTTTGCGAGAATTTTTTTCATATACTAAAAATTTTAGTTAGCTAAAGGATTAGCAGTTAAAAGATTTATATCTTTGTAGGGCAGTTTAAATGTGTCTGAAAGGGCTTTGTTTGTTAGGATTCCGTTATATACATATACACCTTTTCTAATGCCAGCATCTTTTCTTATTACGGCGTCAAATCCTCCTTCTTCTCCCATATTGATTAAAACAGGTGCCAGTAGATTACTGAATGCATAAGAAGCCGTTCTGGCTACACGAGAAGGAATATTAGGTACACAGTAATGAATAACACTGTGGGACTTAAATGTGGGTTGAGAGTGATTGGTTGGTTTGGATGTTTCAAATACACCACCCTGGTCAATACTTACATCAATAATGACTGCACCGGCTTTCATTTCTGATACCATTCTTTCTGTAACAATAATAGGTGCTCTGGCACCAGTTGCTCGTAATGCACCTATTACTACATCGGCAGTTCTTAAATGTTTTTCCAAAACTCTTGGCACAATAATAGATGTGAATATTCTGTTTCCCAAAGCCGACTGTAATCGACGTAATCTATAAATAGAATTATCAAATACTTTTACAGTTGCTCCTAGCCCCAACGCTGCTCTTGCAGCGTACTCTCCAACTGTCCCAGCACCAATAATGACGACTTCTGTAGGCGTGATTCCGGTAATGCCACCGAGTAAGAAGCCGGGTCCTCCGTTGATATTACTCAGTAGTTCGGCAGCAATTAAAATACTTGTACCGCCTGCAATTTCTCCCATTGCTCTGATAAAAGGATAATAATTTTCTCCATCGGTTACAAGTTCATAAGCTACGCAATTCAGTTTTTTTGAAATAATTTTTTTTAGAAAATCTTTGGGCTGAACGCTTAATTGTAAAGCAGAGAATAAAATTTGTTTTGGTTTCATCCACTCCAGTTCTTCCAAAGTGGGTGGTGCAATTTTGAGAATAATAGATGATTTTTCATATACTTCTTGTGCGGAGTACACGATTTCTGCACCTGCTTCACTAAAGTCATGATCGTCAAAGTTGGCATTTCTGCCCGCATCTTTTTCTATGATAATTCTATGCCCGTTATTTACCAATAGTGCTACAGCATCAGGTACTAATGCAATTCTGTTTTCCTGAAAAGCAATCTCTTTTGGTATTCCAATAACCAATTGATTTTTTTGGGACTTTAACATCATGGCCTCTTCCTGAGGCATTAATGCGCCCTGTGCAAGTGAGTATAACACTTCCTTTGACATATTTTTGTTTTTTAAAATTCTATCCCTCTGTATTTAGGTGCATTACAATCGTCAATGGCTTTGCCTTTTGGTCTGAATATCAATCCTACACGTAGTTCAAAAGTTCTGTTTCTTACTTTTACATTGTATAAATCTTTTTGATATTTATGATAAATTATATCAGGATTCCAATGATATTCTACAAATGGATGGAAGTATCTGAACCATGTTATATCCCACTCATAACCAATGGCAACGTCTCCGCTAAACCAAATTTTTGGAAATGATGTGCTAACGGGTGCGTATACACTAATAGATTGAGAAAGCAAATATTCTAATCGTATTCCCAACATCCAATAAAAGGTACCCCAATAGTTTTTCAAAAAAAAATATTTCAGATAATTATTCCATTGGATATAGGTGTATTTATTAGGAAAAAAATTATTACTAACACTTCCCCAAAACCAGTTGTAAACCTGTCTTTCTCTTGCTCCTTTGTGAGTATATTCCAATTCTGTTTGCCATCTAACTTTATCAAAGGGTAAAAACTCTGCAAATATTCCTGCACCCCAAGAAAAAAATTCTCTTGAAATATGGGTTGGCGGATAGTAATGAGTAAAAATCGGATTGTAAAAATCTTTCAAAGTATGATTTTGGTTAATATAATGATGCATGGAGTGGTTAGCTGCAACAAAAATACCGGCACCTCTGAAAAACTGAGGATAATAATAGGTACCTCTGGATTGTCCGTAAACTGTACAGAGATTGAATAAGAAAATTAAAAGTAGTTGTATAGAATAATTAAGACACTTCCACATGGGCAGAAATTTTTTTAATTAATCCTTGTAATACTTTTCCTGGCCCTACCTCTATGAATTTCGTTGCACCATCTTCTATCATTTTTTGCACAGATTGAGTCCACTTAACGGGTGCAGTAAGTTGTGCTATTAGATTTTCTTTGATTTTATTTGGGTTAGTTTCAGGCATTGCGGTGTAATTTTGATAAATGGGGCATACGGGAGCATTGAAATGAGTTTGAAAAATAGCAGTTTCTAGTTCTTTTCTTGCGGGTTCCATCAGGGGGGAATGAAATGCGCCTCCTACGGGCAATACCAATGCCCTTTTTGCTCCGGCTTCTTTCATTTTTTGGCAAGCAATTTCAATACCTTTGATACTGCCTGATATTACTAATTGTCCGGGACAGTTATAATTGGCTGGTACAACAATTTCACCTGTTTCGTTTTGCACTAACTTACATATTTCTTCAACTTTTGTATCGTCTAATCCCAAAACAGCAGCCATGGTAGAAGGGTTGATTTCGCATGCTTTTTGCATAGCCATTGCTCTGATAGAAACAAGATTTAAGCCATCTTCAAAAGAAAGCGTGCCATTTGCTACAAGCGCTGAAAACTCTCCTAAAGAATGTCCGGCTACCATATTGGGACGAAATGTTTCTGTGATTAAAGTTTGTATAACGGAGTGTAAGAAAACAGCGGGCTGAGTTACTTTGGTTTGCTTTAATTCTTCTTCTGTACCATTGAACATGATGTCGCTGATTCTGAATCCAAGTATTTCATTTGCTTTTTCAAAAAGTTCTTTTGCTTTGGAATTATTTTCGTACAGTTCTTTTCCCATTCCTGGATATTGTGAGCCCTGTCCGGGAAATACATAAGCAATTTTAGACATAATAAAAAATTTCGCATAAAGATAAAGAAAAATTAGGTGATCTTTCGTATAAGTTTTTGATGAGATTAAAATATAAACCAAGAAGAATATATTTACGAAAAGCAGTATGTAAAAAGAAAAAATAAAAAGGCATCTCTATACAGAGATGCCTTTTTATTTTTAAGGCGTGTGTAATTTATTTATTAATAATCAATCTTCTGGAAATTTTTTGACTTCCGTTAGAGATATTAATAAAATAAACGCCATTTTCTAAATTGTCTAACTCAAGTGGAATCATTCCGGTTTTAAATCTATTTTCTGCATTAAGTATGGTTTGGCCAAGCAAATTCACAATTTCTACAGAAATATTTTGCTCAACAGGGAAAGAACCAGTAATGTATGCTTTTCCGGTAGTAGATGGGTTAGGTAAAATATTAATAGCTTGATTAAGGTCATAATTATCTCCAATAGCAGTGGTAACACAAGAACCTGTGATAATTGGAAGCATGGCCATAGACATTTTAGCATTCCATGAGGTAACAAAGTCATACCAATTATTATCACTCCACTTTTCCCAAGCAGTATTATTGGTTACGGAAGCAGAAAAAATAACGGCGGTGTCTCCTGCCACAGTTCCATCAGGAATTTGAACTGATGTGAAAAATCCTACAGAAGGATTTGCGATAGGAATATTGCTACCGGTATAATAGTACCATACTATTGCAGAAGTACCTTGGGCTGCAGCAATTGTACCTAATGTGGCTGTATAAGTACCTACTGCTGTAGAAGGACCAGAGGTAGCATTACCATCATAAACTATAAGATTAACAGGTACTGTTGGAGTTCCTACCGTTCCTTTAGAACCAGAGGGATCTCTATAAAAACCAACCAATACTCCATTTACTATAGGATTGGTAATGCCAGTATAAGTACTAGCAGCAAACCATTCCGCTTTTTCTAAATCATTGTAGTCGTTTGTTCCACACACATAACCATGAGTCCCTGCTCTATAAACAGTTAAAGTAGCTGTAGGAGCAAAATTCATTAGTGTGTCAGAACAAGTAGCGGTGGTTTTTTCAGAAAAGGATGATGAAGCAGGAAGGTTTACTTTTTCCTGATACATTTTGTTGGTAATCATTTTGTTTTGAGCAAAAGCAAAGCTCAAAATGGATGTTGATGTAACAGTAAGTAAGAGTTTTTTCATAATTTT
>JAOABO010000042.1 GCA_026418315.1 Bacteroidia bacterium | reverse complement strand
GTAAAAAATAACCACAAACGCATCATGATCAGGATATTTTCGGGCTTCCCATTGTCTTGTCCATGCTTGTCTGAATGTTTTGTATGGAGTGGAAAGTGTAAAACGAGTGAGATTATCGTCGTACATTTTTTTATTTACTTTATCTAAAGTTTCATACTTAAAGTATTTGAAATTATTGGCATACAAATAAGCACCTATTTGTACTTTGAATACTAAATCTTTTGCTGAATAATCTCCGAATTTTGCAAGGAATTCTGCCAATAGAGCTTCGTCCATTTTTAAGGCGTTGTTTAGATTGTCTTTACTGAACGGTATGAGATATTTTTCAAGTGTTCCGGGAGGATAAGGAGAGCTGGTTAGCATTCCTTTATTGCTGGTGAGTAAACTGAATTTTCCGTCTTTATCAGTAAGTTGGTCGCCAATTTTTTTACCTTGAATGCCCTTGCCTCTATGGTCTGTTACAATACCATTTACCACTGAAGCAGTAGGATAATCTACAAAAATATCATAATCTTTGTTTTTGGGTACTTTTTTGAATACGAAATCACCTTCATAATTAGTAATAGTATTTCTCACAATGGTTCCATCTTTTGAACGAAGTTGGACTCTAACACCTGGTATGGGTTTTTTGGTTTTGGGGTGTATTACTTTTCCTGATATATCCATATAAGCATCTTCGGCACCTGTTCCGTAAGCATTGAACTTAAAGCTTCCATCGTCTCCGGTAATTTGGTCATTAATAGACACTCCGGCTAAACCATTTTGTCCGTATAAGTCAGTTGCTTTACCTTCTACAAAAACTTCACCCGGATAGTCGACGTTGATTTCATACTCTTTACCTTTGGGTACTTTATTAAATACATAATTTCCATTTTCATCGGTAGTTGTGGTCATTATTACTTCACCATCTTTACTGCGGAGTTCTACTTTTACACCTGCTAATGGTTTTCCTGTTTTTGGGTCATATACAGTTCCGGCGATTCTCATGTATTTATCAAAATCTTGCTGGTTGTATAAATGAATATCTAAAATACTATCTTTGAATTTAAAGACATTTTTTAGGTTAATTTTTGTCTTGTATGGTACGAATCCATTGGCTTCAAATGTTACATCATACTTAAAACTTAGTGGAAAAACAAGCAAATATTTGCCTGTAGAAGCATTGGAATTGAAATTTGAGGGTTCAGAATTTTGATCTGAAAATTTTACTGTGATATCAGAATACCCTGGTGTTTCATTAAGATAAACAATACCTTTTAGAATAAATGCGGAAGTGTTATTAAAATGGCCCGGAGTAACCAGATAAATGTCTTGCTGGCCAAAGCCACCTTTTCTCATAGAAGAATAGTATCCATGTGATCCGCTTGCATTTATAACGTAAAATTTATCGTCAAAAGGAGTGTTTACTTTTGTGCCGAGATTAACTGGAACAGACCAAGTACTATCTTGTTGAAGAGTAGAATAAAACACATCGTATCCACCTATTGATTTATTACTGTTTGAACTAAAATATAATGTAACGCCATCATAAAATAAGAAAGGAGAGTCTTCATCATAAGGGGTATTGATATTAGGTCCAAGATTAATCGGTAAAGACCATTTTCCATTAGGGAGTTTGACTGATCTCCAAAGGTCCCTGCCTCCAAAACCACCTGGTCTTTCAGAAGAAAAAATTATCATGTTTTCATTGAATGCTAAACAGGCACTTCCTTCCCAAAATTCGGTATTGATACCTCCTGGCAAAGGAGATGGGTTTGACCATTGATTGCCAATCAATCTTGAATAGTAAATATTGCCTGATGAATCAGGTTTGTTTTTATACAGAAAAAGTGTTTGGCCATCAGCAGAGAGTGCAACTGCACCGTCGTTTCTTTCTGTATTTAAATTATCTATGGGATGTGAAGTACCCCAGTCGCCTTCCGGAGTTCTTAGGGATTCATAAATGTCTTCTCCATAAAAGGCACCATAAGGGTCAGGGTCACCATTTTCGTTGAGCATTCCCCCTTTAGATTTTGGGCCTCTGTAGGTATATATAATTTTTGTTTCATCGGCATCAGTAACAGGCATATATTCGTCATGATCTGTATTAATGTTTTGATTTTGAAGTAGAATCTGAACAACATCATTCTTTATTAATTCAAGATCTCTTTTAATGACATTTTGGGCAGAAATGGTTTGTTGTAAAAAGTATTTACCTCTTAAAAAGGCATCGGTGGTAGTATCTTTTTGAGATGATAAAAATTGAGTATAGTATTTTTGAGCTTCTTCATAATTACCTTTGATGTGTTGTGCTCTTCCTAAATAAAATTGGATGTATTCAATTTTTTTATTTTTACTTGTTTCAAGTGGAGACAAGAGTTGCCAACTTTTATCGGGTTCGTCGCTTTTGTACAAATAGCAAATACCGAGTTTGTATTGAATAATTTCATCTTTTGGTTTTCTTTCGTGTAGAACATAGAAATATTTTAATGCTTCTCGGAGGTTTCCGGATGAATAAAATTTTTCTGCTTCTGAAAGAAGCCATGAATCTTTTTTGTCTTTGTATTGGTTAACCCAATCTGGATTAGTTTGAGCAGTTGAAAACAGATTACAAACAAACAATATAATTGCTATAAACGCAATACGTTTATAATGGTTTACCATATTTTATATTAGTATAAAGTTTGAGAGTTATTACCTTTACCTGCAAAGGAAAATTTGTAAGATACAAAAATTTCTGTGGCTGCTCCAAGGAATGTTTTTACACTATTGATATAGAGAAAATCATAACTCAAACCAAATCTTAATCTTTTTGAAATAATGCCGCCTATACCACCTGTAAGTGAATAACCATGTTTGTAACCAACAAATATCCATCCGTATTTTTCTGATTCTGCAATTACCTGGGCATCTACTTGCACGGGGGCTGCCATGGAAAATCCGCCAACAGGGGTTACATATCTTAAATAAGTGGACGGGATGACATTTAATGGGAAGTTACCTCCCTCAATGACTTTGATTACATAAGAAGCATTCCATGTGATATGGCGGGTAGTAATGTATTTTGTGAAGTGTCCGCTAGGGTCATTGAATCTTACTCTGCTATCTAATAGTTGCCATGCAGTAAATCCTGTATTGAAATCTTTCCATGAAAAATTAAAGCCAAAAGAGGCATCAAATGTAGCACGGCTGAAAGAGTTGGCGTATAACTCAGGGTCGTTATTGTCTTTTACTATAACCCGGTTAAAATCATATCTTCTTTGAAATGCTCCTACGTTGATACCAGCACTGAATTTAGCATCTTTATTGAGTTTTACGGCATGTGAATAGTTAGCATAACCAGATGTTTGATCCCATAATCCTGCTTTGTCGTGCGTGATGACAATACCAAATCCGTTTTTATCCTTTTGTAGGGGTGCGGAAAAAACTAACACCTGATTAACGGGAGCATCTGGTATACTTGTCCATTGAGAACGGTGCAATGCGTATAATTCTCCCATGTCATTTTGATAACTCATAGCGGGATTGGTCATGATTTTATTAAACATATATTGATTTAAAAGTGGAACTTGTTGGGCTAATGTAATGGAAATAGAAGCAATACCAATTAAAAGTGTAAATTTACTTTTCATAAAGAGAAATTTGATTTTTGCAAAAGTATACAAAAAGTTTTGAATTTGCAAAATTTATTTAAATGGCATATTTTTTTCATAGGAGTATATTTCTATTATTTTTGTACAGGCAGTATGTATCATTTGAAAAACTTTTTCAAAGTCCTGTTCAGTTCCGTAATAAGGATCTGGCACTTCTATGTTTTGATTAGGATATACTACATTCATCAGATAATCTACTTTTTGTTCAAATAATTGGGCATTAGGGGCTATTTTGCGAAGATGTTCGTAATGTGAAAAATCCATTACATATATTTTATCAAATTTTTCAAAATCATCTATTTGAAATTGTCTTGCTATTAAATGTTCAATTTTGATATTGTGCTTTAGTGCGTTTTTAATGGTTCTGATATCAGGGTTTTCTCCAATGTGATATGGAGCAATAGCCGCAGAATCAACAATCAGTGGTAATTTGTTTTTTTTAATATAATGTAGCATAATGCCCTCGGCAAGCGGTGACCTGCAGATATTTCCAAGGCATACAAATAATAGTTTTTGCATATTGTTGATGGATTTATATAACGGTTGTTATAGAGAATTGTCTTTAAAACTTATTTCAAATATAGTTCCGTGATCTACTTTGAATGAATATTGTGCATCAATTTGTTCAGACAAGAGTTTAATCAGTTCCATTCCCAAAGAATCGGTTTTATTAATTTTTTTCAGGTCAATGCCTATTCCGTTGTCTTTAATAATAAGAGTATGTATATTGTCTTTACATGTATAGTTTATTGTAATTTTTCCTGATTTATTGGGAAATGCGTATTTGATGGCATTAGTAATCACTTCGCTGCATATTAGGCCAAGCGGAATGGCTGTATCTAATAGCAAATCTGAAGGTTTATCTTCGTTGAAATAGAATTCTAAATGAATATCATCTGAGCCATCAGAAAAGGATTTAAATATTTGCTCACAGAGGTATTTGAGATATTCTGTGGCGTTTATTTTAAGTAGTTTATCTTTTTTATATAGCATTTGATGAGTCAGTGCAATAGATTGAATGCGGGCTGAAATTTCGGATAAAAGCGTTTGTACCTTGTCATTTTTTTCTTTTGATATTTGTAGTTGTATAATACTATTGATGATTTGAAGATTGTTTTTTACTCTGTGGTGTATTTCTTTAATGAGCAATTCTTTTTCTTGTAGTGTTTTTTGTATCATTCGGTTTTGCTGCTGTATGGTTTGGTTGTTTTTTTCTAATTCTTCTGAGTGTTTTTTTGCTTCCATGTAGTATTTGTATAGAATAAATCCGGCTGACAGAAGAATAATAATAAATATGATGAGGTATATTTTAATCGATTTATTTTTTTCTTCTTTTATTTTGAGTATAGTAATGGCTGCGTTTTTTTCTTTAATGGCATTGTCTTTTTCTTGTACGTTGAATGCAATTTCTGTATTGATGGTTTGTAGTTCTCTATCTAATTCTCTTATGCTGTCTGAAAGTTTAAGATATTGTTTGAGGTAATCAAGGGATTTGTTTAAGTTGCCAAGTTTTTCATAGTACACAGATTGCCAATAATATTTTTTTGCAAGGTTGTTGGGGTAGGAGAATACGCCTATATCAAGTATATCAAGTGTATCCAGGTATTTTTTCGCAAGAGCAATTTGATTCAGGTTAAGATAAATTTCTATGAGTCCAATATAGGCATTAAAGGCACTTTCATATTCTTTATTCTTTAAGCTGTTTCTAACATCAATCAATAAGTAGGGGATGGCTTCTTTATATTTTTTATTTTTTATAAAGCCGACAGCGAGATTAGATTTGATAAGGGATATGAAAAAGTTGTAATAGTTGGTGTCTATGCCTGACTTTTTAGGATCTACTTTTGAAAGTTCTTTCAATGCCCGGTTAAAATTTACTTCTGCACTGTCATAATTTTTCATTCGGTTGTAAAAAACGCCTATGTCGTTATATAATCTTGCTTTTTCCCAATGGTCTTGTGAACCACTTTCAAATTCTTTTATTCGTTCTGCTATAGCATATTTATATATTCCAAGATAACTGTAAATGGTGCTTTTTGGGGTTCCCATCCATAATGCTATGCTTTTTCTGTTCCAGTTTTTTTCAATGATTTTGTGTATTTCAAGGGCTTTAGGATAATCGTTAATATTGATGAGGCATTCTTTTAATATAAGAAATGCCCTTAGTGAGTCGTTGATGTTGTTGCAATGGTATTGTAAACAGTTGTTAATAATATAAACGCATTTAGAAAACTGTTTTTGATGAGATGCGAGGTTGGCTTCTATAATATCAAATAAAAATTTTGCTTCCATGCTTTCGGTGCGGGTATACACCATTTTTTTTATTTTTTCGAGGGAATCTTTTAATAATGGATAAATGTCTTTAATATCATTGAAATCGGCGTTGGCCACCATCCGTATTTTTTCTCTGTAATCGGCCTGATTGAATTTTTTTACGAAAAGATTTTTATCAAAATCTGCGTAAGATGAAAAATAAAACAGGATGAATATTATTATTGATGTAAGATTGTTTTTCATTTATTCAACTATGCTATAGTTTCTTGTATTCCGGATTCTTTGAGTCGTTCAGTATTTTCTGCGAATTGCAGAGCATCTATCATTTCCTGAATATCTCCATTCATAAAGTCAGTGAGATTATACAGGGTGAGGTTAATTCTATGGTCTGTAATTCTGTTTTGTGGGTAATTATAGGTTCTGATTTTGGCACTTCTGTCGCCGGTGCTTACCATAGTTTTTCTCTTTCGGGATACTTCTTCCATTCTTTTTTGGTATTCAATTTCATACAATTTGGTTTTAAGCATTTGCATGGCTTTTTCACGATTGGCTAATTGTGTTCTTTCTGTTTGACACATCACGGTAATGCCAGTAGGTATGTGGGTTAAAATTACTTTTGTTTCTACTTTGTTTACATTTTGTCCGCCGGCTCCGCCGCTTCGTGCCGTTTCCATTTTTACATCCGATTCTTTGAGGTCTATGTCATATTCTTCTGCTTCGGGCAAAACTACCACAGATGCTGCAGAGGTGTGTACCCTGCCTTGTGTTTCTGTGGCAGGAACTCTTTGTACACGGTGTACTCCGCTTTCAAATTTAAGAGTGCCGTAGGCATTTTTACCTTTTACATTGAAAATAATTTCTTTGTATCCACCCATGGTGCCGGGGTTATAGTCAATGGTTTCTACCTGAAATCCTTTTTTGTCGCAATATCTTTTGTACATTTCAAATAAGTCGCCTGCAAAGATAGCGGCTTCATCTCCGCCTGTACCTGCCCGTATTTCCATGACAGCATTTTTAGCATCTTCCGGGTCTTTTGGAATTAGGAGTAGTTTTATGTCGTTTTCTAAACCATGGAGTTTAGTTTCGTTTTCATCTACTTCTTGCTTTGCCAAATCTAGTAATTCTTTATCTTTTTCAGTGGTTAATATTTCTTTGGCGTTTTTGAGGTTGGTCAGTGTTTTTTTATATTCTTCAAATTTTTCAACAATTTCTTTGAGATAATTGTATTCTACGTTAAGTTGTTTAAACTTTTTAATATCAGAAACAACGGATGGATCTGATAGTTTCAGTTCTATGTCTTCAAATTTTCTTTTAATTTCTTCTAATTTTTCAATCATGGTACTATAAGTTGAGTTCTCAAATTGCGAAATTAGGGAAATTTTGGCACTAAACAAAATAAGAGTGAAAAGGAAATTTTAGTCGGATAGGTTGCTTTTACTGAAAGCTGATTCTTAAACTAAATCCAATGTTGGTATTGGAGGTAGGAAAGGTAGCAGAGGTTCGAGGAATATTTTTAATCCAGTCATAAAAGATGCGGAGGGCAATATTGGATGTGATTTGGTAAGTAGCAGATGAGCGTAAGGAAATAATATCGGCGCCGGTAGTTGGCAATGTAACGCCATCAGATATTCTTCTGACCACATTAAGATTTTTTCGGTAGCTGAGATCTATTTTGACATTCAAATCGCTTTCTAATATTTTACCTTGTATTTTGATATTTTTTAGTTTTAATTTTGGATAGCGGTATCCTATTCCTGCAACATATTCCTGACCTTTTGTTTCTGTAATTTGTGGGCCTGTTAAATTGAGATTCACAGTTTTATCTCTTTTTATTTCAAAATTGGCTTGCCATCCGGGTTTTACAAAATTGAAATCTAAACGAATAAGTGGTGAGAAAGCTTCTTGTATGGTAACGGTGGTAATGTTATATTTGGAATTAAAATTTTGTGTACTTTGAATTCCGTTGACAATTGGATTTTCTACAGGTACGCGGGAGAATTGGTAACCGTTTAATTCATAGTATAACAGGTTGTTGTTATATCCGCCAATGGTATAGGTAGATTTGTAACTATGTTTTACAGTAATGGCTTTGAACCATTTTTGAAACCACTTGATTTTACCCAGTCCGTCAAAAGTAATGTTCCAGTTGGGCATTGGAAAAGACGGGAAAGGATTTTTGGTATTATAGTTTTTGATTTTTTTTCCGGTGTAGGCGTTGTAAAAGGCACCTACCAATACGTCTTGTTGTGTTAATCCATAACCATCATAATAGGAATTTCCGTTTCCATCATATTTGATACCGGAAGAATTAGGGTTTTGGCTACTTAAAATTTTTGAATATTCTTTTCTTAATTCAAGGAAATCATTAAATAATTGTGACTCTGCTCCTTTCCATTTTTCTTTGAAGGACTTGTTAAGCGTCAATACGGATATACTGAAATTACCTGTTTCATTGGGACTTACGTAGGTAAATTGTTTTGTAAGAGTATCCCATATAAGGTATTGAGACAGATTTTGGGTAAAATTTTGATTTCCGTTAAGTTCAATTCTGATACCGGCAGGTGGTTCAATAGATGCTCTGTAATTAAATGTTTTGGAATAATTTTTTGTAATGGGCGTAGTTTGAATGATGTTTTTAGAAATCCAGTTTTTTTCAATGGCTTTGGGTATAATATCTTTTTGTAGTCCTGCTGCAAATTCAAATCCTGGGGCTAATTGTTGTGTGCCATCCATACCAAGATATTGAGATGAAGGTTTGAAGTTAGGAATATTGGTGCCTTTTTGTTCCTGAAAACTGATAGAAATGGTTTTAACCATTGTAATGGTTTTGCCAAATACCTGAAATACTTGAGATAATATATTGGGTTTATTTTTATTTTTCGATGATTTGGTGGTATCGGAATCTGTTTTGTCTTTTTTAGGTGGTTTTTCAAACAGTTTTCCATTGATCATTTTGTCTAAAAATTTAATTTTAGTATAAAGGGTGCTCATGCTTAAGTTAGCAGTCCAGTTTTGATTATTAGAATTTTGAATGGTATTACCAATAGTATCTGCAGCAGCAAATGGTCTTCTCATCCATTGATAATTGCCAGTATATTTGTAAGACAGATTGACGAATTCAAAATAAGGAATTTGATTGATGGGTACTTGATAGTTGAGATTGATAGTTTGTTTGAAATCGGTTGTAGTTCCGCCTTTTTTAAATTCTTGTTTGATAGAGTCCTTTTTATCTTTTGTATCTATTGCTCCGTATGGTTCTAAAATTCTACCATTGTTGGTAGCATTGTAATCAAATTTTAATGATTTACTTAAATCCCATCTTAACGAATAGTTTCTTGTCCATAAGAATTGTTTATTGTATTGAGTAAGTGTTTTATCCTGCTCATTGAAATAAAAACTGGTAATGTCTCGGTTGAGTAGTTCGGAATAATTTCTTGTAATATCCGTAGAAAATCCATAACTATTTGGTAAGGGTTGAAAGTTGAAATT
The DNA here is from genome assembly GCA_026418315.1 of Bacteroidia bacterium. Lineage (GTDB taxonomy): Bacteria > Bacteroidota > Bacteroidia > B-17B0 > Aurantibacillaceae > BPGX01. The sequence continues at coordinate 3,583 of JAOABO010000042.1, read as the reverse complement.
TTTAATCAAAGCGAATATGGGTAATTGAAATAGTTTAATTTTATCAAATGGCTTGATGCTTTTTACTTTCAGATTATATTGATAGGTAAGGTTGAATTTGTATTGTTTTATTATGTTGTGGTCAATATTGACATTGTGTTTGAGTATTTCGTTGTATGCATAAGAGATAGTAAAGTTAGAAAGGTCTGTAGGTAATGCCGGCATTTTTTTATTTTTTAGTCCTTCTATTCGCACATTGGTGAAATTAAATCCTTTTCTTCTTGTATAGTCGGTGGCATTGGATTGCATTTTTTTAATTTCATCGTTGCTCAGATAATCGCTTTTGGGAATATCTTTTGTTCTGATGTCGGGGTCAAATGGATTGAATAGAGGAATATTTTTGGTTTCTCCATAATTGTAGTAAAAAGGTATACTCACTTTCCATTTTTCAGGGAAAAATTTTCCGAGCTGTAGTTGGGTAGAAAAATCCCATACTAAATTGGTTTCTTTGCTTCTCTCATTAATTTTTTTATCTACACTTCCAAAAAACGGAGTGCTGTAAGTGCCAGCAATGTTAGCAGTTCCAAGGTCGGCCAGTTGTGCTTGTAGTTTGCCGGTAGTAGCCCATCCGCCTTTATTGTTAAAATCTGTAAGGCGGAGTTCGTTAATCCACACTTCGGCACTGTGCATTTGCATAGAGGGGTCTTTGGGATTGCGGATACCTACCATAATGCTGCGAATAGTGCCTATGTTAGGATTTCCTTTAATGGATAAAGTTCTGTTTCCAACCGCCATCTGGTAAACAGATTGGTTGGCAATAAAATTGCCGTTGGTAGAGCTGTTTCGGGTTTGTTTCAGATTGACCAGTTCGTCAAAGTCAATAACTACTTCATTTTCGTCAGGCCATACAATGTGTTTATCATTTTCACTGTTGTTGTCATATTTTCCGGGAGGGGTGAGTTGGAGGGGTAATTCGTATTCGTAGTAATTGTCGTTATAATCTGTTCCTAATCGTACAAATAGAGTAAGGTCATTATTTTTTAATAAGTTGTCTGCGGTAGGTATTTTTTCTGCGTGTACAAACATTCTCATTTTTTTGAACATTCGTGCATCTAGTTCTGTGTTTTTGTATATGGCTCTTGCATCTCCATCTTCAAGGTTAATGACTCTCATTTGCAATGCTTGTTCGTTGAGTAAAACAAGATTGGTTGTTTGAACATTTTGTTGTTGTTGTATACCGGGGGGCATTACATAATTAACAGGTGTTTTGGTGCCGTTTTCTTGTAAGCTAACTGCAGAAACGTCAAAAGAGGTGTTGGTATTATCGTGGGCAATGTATTCGCCGGGTTTGGATAAATCATAGGGGTATCTTCTCCAGTCGGTCCTTACCAGTTCTAATCTTGCAAATCTTAAAATAACAGGTTTATCAAAACCTTTTACAATCATCCTCATAAAGCGAATGGAGTTAAATCCTTCAATATTTCCTACTGCTTTTTCAAATTCTGTAACAGGAATTTTAAACTGATACCATTTAACAGTTTTTTTTACTCCTTCAATGTCTGCTGTAGTTTCAAAACTATTGACAATAAAATTTTGTCCTACTCTTGCCGGATTGATATCATTTTTGGAAATTTTTATCTTATATTCATAGTAATTTTCTGTTTCACTTAAGGTGTTATCTCTGTTCAAATCTTCTATATCTGGCATGGTGGTGGCTACTGTAGGGTATCCGCCTGAATTTTGGTTTTTATATTGTTGCTCGGTTGGAGAATTACCTTGAGGATTATTGTACTTTTTGTAACGAAATAAAGTGTTTAATTGTTGTTGGTCATAGTCGTCTCCTCTGAAAAAATGGTAGTTATCTGATGCAGGGTCAGACAAGAACTCTTGTATAAGAGGAGCGGAAGTATTAAATCCGCCGCTTGTGATTTGGTTTAATAGATAATTATATCTTTCTTTTTCTTTCGTGTCGTCCATGCCGTCGTAGCCCACATCTTGCTGTGCCCGGTCGTTAGGGTCTGAAGAAAAAGCATTGGTAATAGGAGGAACAGATGGTACTATAGCCATGTTGCTTTGAGAAACAGGCAGGTTTTGTGTGGCAGCTGATGCGGCAGGAAGGCCATTTTCATAACTCATTCTGCCATCTTTGATAATATCTTCAGAAATGTTTCCTAAATGAATGATGAGTTCTCCGCTTGGGGGATTGGCGGCATCCATTTCTGGGTAGGTAGAGCTGTTATAATCAGAATTAAATGGGTCCATTAGCCAGAATTGAATGTATTCTACATTGGCAGAGAAAAAATCATTGGTGGTTAAATTACGCATAATACCTGCCCATCTATTTTGAGGATTTTTAAGCTTGCCTGTGTTCGGGTCAATTCCTGCAGAAATAGGAGTAGGATTGATGTCAAAATTGTAGGGCCCTCTTTCTGTTGGATAATAGGCGAGGTCTAAAACGGGTAATAGGACAGGTTGTCCATTGGGCGGGGTTTTGAGAGGGAAAAGTTCGGTTTCAATGACCTGACGGAAGAAATTATTGGAGTAAATAGTTTTGTTATAGTAAGATGGAGTGATGCCGCTTTGTTGTCTTTGCAGAGCAGGGTCAATGGTGTACCATCCCAGTTTGGCTCTGTTGAAATTGGTAGCAATAGAATCACTGAGAGATGCTTCAGGGAATATTGAGGGTTGACCTTGCGGAATACTGGCTAACTTCCATGATTGTGGGCTTCTTAAGTCAATGGTGCTTACACTTCCTTCATAATCATCAATATAAGAAGTGCCTTTATTTTGATTGATAGCGGCAGCGTTTCCTGGTATTAACTGAGCAAATTCTCCTGATGTAGTAATGGAGCTTTTTTCTTTGGTGCTATAAAATGGGAGTTTATCTAACATTCTTGTAATAAAAGGGGCTTCTGTTTTGTAATTGTAATCTAATCCCCAAATAATGTTTGATACGGGCTCATCTCCGAATGTTACTTTTTGAGTCATGGGTCTTTCAGAATAACGCATGAATGTGCCGCCTAACAGCAGATTTCGTCCTGCTTTGTAATCTAATCTTGTACCAATTAAACTTTTTTGCTGAATGTTAAACAATGAGTTGCTTTCTACAGAAACTTTGATTTGGGCTCCGCTGTTTAATAATCCGTCGTTAATAATTTTTACTCTACCCAGTGTATAATCTACTGTATAATCTACATTTTCAGTTAACCGGATGCCATTGGCTGTAACAATCACTGCTCCTTGTGGAATATTAAGAGCATTCAAAACAATCTCAGAGCCGGAAGAGGAGGTATAAGTGCCTTTTATTTTATATCGATTTTTTTCAGGTACTTGTTGAGCGGCTACTTTCAAGGAGTCATAGAGTTCCTGAAAAATGTATTTGTTGGCATTTGGAAAATCATTTGCACTGAATTTTGATTTCAGATAAGAGCCGAATGGTTCAACAGAGGTAAAGTATACTCTTCCATTAGCAGGGTTGATAGTATAGCCGGGTAAAAAGTCAAATACACCGTCATAGTGTCTGTCGCCATTTACATTTAAATTATCTAATCCTAAAGTTCTGATAAGTAATTGACCATTTACTGCGCCGTATGGAATGTAGGGA
>JAOABO010000041.1 GCA_026418315.1 Bacteroidia bacterium | reverse complement strand
ATACAATACTCTACACATGATAATAAGCCTGCATTTAGAATCATTAAACTGAATAATTCTACACCGCCACATCGTGCCAATATTAAAGATGATTACCAGAAACTAGCACAACTAGCCCAATTGGATAAGCAAAAAAAAATAATTAAAAAATGGATTGCTCAAAAAAGCCAATCTGTATATATAAGGGTAGATAAAGATATTTATAATTGCACTTTTTCAAATTACTGGAAAATTATGAATAACTAAAAATTCAATTGAATTATGAGTACATCTAATACAGAAGTGGAATTAGCCACCCAATTGCATAGCGATTATTTGAAGCTCCGAAAAGAAATATCCAAAGTGATTGTAGGACAAGATGAAGTGGTAAAACAAACTATTATTTCAATTTTTTCCAAAGGACATTGTTTGCTGATTGGTGTACCGGGCTTGGCTAAAACACTGTTAGTAAAAACCATATCAGACGCTTTAGGATTATCATTTAACAGAATACAATTTACTCCGGACTTAATGCCTAGTGATATTATTGGATCAGAAATTTTGAATGAACAAAAACATTTTCAATTTATCAAAGGACCTATTTTTGCCAATATCATACTGGCAGATGAAATTAACCGAACTCCGCCCAAAACCCAATCTGCTTTATTAGAAGCCATGCAGGAGCAGCAGGTAACTATAGCAGGAAAATTATATGCCTTACCACAACCTTTCTTTGTATTAGCCACACAAAACCCCATAGAGCAGGAAGGTACTTATCCACTTCCTGAGGCACAATTAGACCGCTTTATGTTTAGCATTCAGTTAGATTATCCATCTATACAAGAAGAAATACAAATCGTAAAACAAACTACTTCTGATGAAAAAATTATTTTGAACAAAATTCTTTCAGAAAAACAAATTATCAGTTATCAGGATATTGTCAGAAAAGTACCGGTAACAGATTTTGTTATAGAATATGCTGTAAAATTGGTGAATTTAACAAGAGATAAGAACCATGTCATTACTAAAAATTTTGTAGAATGGGGAGCAGGCCCAAGGGCCTCTCAGAATTTAATTTTAGGTGCCAAATGCCATGCATTATTAAATGGTAAATACAGCCCTGATATTGAAGATGTGAATGCAGTAGCTGTTGCGGTTTTACAACATAGAATTGTATTAAACTACAGGGCTGAAGCAGAAAATATGAAACCCAAAGATATTATTTATCAATATATGGATGCTCTTAAGATTTAGTTTTTAAAAAATTAAAAATTACAAGTATGTGTTCTATAAATGACGACATGTTCTTAAATGATCAGGAAAAAAAAGATGCTTTACATGATGATGAACAGCCGCTTAATCAGGAATTTTTATTTGATGAAAAAAATTTTCAGACACTTCTTATTTCAAACAATACAAATGCTGGCACCAAAAAAATTTTAGATGTAGAAAAATTTATCCAACAATATGACAACGCTTACGAAAAAAACGATTTGCTTCTTTGGTTAAAGAAAAATAATTACAAAGACCTATTGATGGAACAAATAGAAAATACTACAGATGAAGGGATGCTGTCCAAACTGTTATGCACATATTGGGAAGCTGGCTTTGATGATGATAAAGATATGATAGTGTTTATTCCATATCTTTTGTCTCATAATTTTCATGTTGCATTAGAGGCCTATACTAATATTACTGGATTAAGCAAGCCATTTCCGGCAGACGATGTTCAAAAAGCCCTTCAAATGATTCAGCAGGTGTATAACGATTTACCATCTGAAAATATTTTTTTAGTAGATGAGGTGATTCAACTTTTGAATTCTGAATTATCTGAAAAAGAATAGTATCTGTGAAAAAAATAATTATTGCTATAGATGGATATTCTGCTACAGGTAAAAGCACATTAGCCAAAGGATTAGCGAAAAAATTAAATTATATTTACGTAGATTCGGGTGCTATGTACAGAGCAGTTGCTCTTTATGCCTTAAGGAATAAGTTGGTTTCGGACAATCATCAAATAAAGGTTCATGAATTAATTAACTCTTTGAATAAGATTGATATACGATTTGTTTTTAATCCTCAAAAATATACTTCTGAAACTTATTTAAATAACGAAAATGTTGAAAGAGAAATTCGTACTCCATTGGTATCTGATATAGTCAGTAAAATTAGCAGTATTAAAGAAGTAAGAAAATTTTTAGTACAAAAACAAAGAGAGTATGGAAAAGAAAAAGGGATTGTAATGGATGGAAGAGATATAGGTACCAATGTTTTTCCTGATGCTGAACTTAAACTGTTTGTAATTACAGATATGGATGTAAGGGTAAAAAGAAGATTAGATGAACTGCACAGTAAAGGAATTTATGTAACAGATGATGAAGTAAAACATAATCTTGAAGAAAGAGATTATTTAGATATTCACCGAAAAGAAAATCCTCTTGTGCAGGCAAAAGATGCCATAGTAATAGATACTACCGATCTTGACAGAGACCAGCAATTAGAATATGTATTAAAGCTTATAAATGATTTAAAATTACTCAAAGAGTAAAACTCATACTTATTCAGGCAATCTGTTCGTATTTTTCTTTTTGCCGAACATTTTTTGAAATTGATAATAAATACCGTCAGAAGGGGCAGGGGCAGGGGAGAGCATGAGTGTTTTATCTGTATTGATAAGAAAGAATAAAGGTGTGGCTTTTACATTGTATTTTACTTTTGCGGACAAATCATTAGCAGGGTTAAAATTCCATAAAAACAGCCATTTATATTGTGGATTTTTTCTTACAAACTCTTTGAAGCTCATAAAATCATCATCTATGCAAACAGAAATGAATTTGACCTTGTTTCCAAATTTGTCTGATAAAAACTGTATATCTTTCAGTTCCTTCAAACTATTTTGGCTTTTCAATGAAAAAAAGTTCAGGTATATATGCTGTTTAGATATTGAATACAAATTAAAAAAACTACTATCCTTTGTCAGTCCTATAAAATCCGGAGCATTGGTGCCTTGCTTTAATTGATTAAATTCCTGAATAATGTTTTGTAAGATTTTTTTATGCTCTTCTATTCTGGTTGATGTAAGTAATTGTTCCAGTAAAATTTGAACAGCATAAGGGTTAAACTGGTCGTTAAAATAAAAGTGGTATAAATTTTGAATCAATACCAGTTCTTTCAAAGTATCATTCTTATTAAGCAGTTGGTCTTCTTTTACAAAATCAAACAATTGTTTGATTTGCGTACTTTTATTAACTGTGTAGTAAATGGTTTGGTGCTTTTGTTTTGTAATATCGGCTATTAAATAATCTTTAAAAAAAGAATTGAAAAATTCCATATATTCATAGTTATTGATTTGCACTGGTTTTTGAATTAAAAAAATATTAGCTAATGTGTTTTTATCTCTTGTAGCATTGATATTAAGTTGTGCTATGGTATAATCTATGTAGTTTTTAAAATAATGATTTTGAGTGTGCTTAAACTGATAGGAGGTTTCTACTAAAATACTATCTAATTTTTTAAATAATACATTCCTGTTAATAAATTTTCTAGTGGCCTCTTCCATATATTTATTATATATTTTATTAAAATCAAATATTAATGAGTTAAGTTCAAGTGTATCATAAGTAAGTAAAGAAATTTGAGCGTTTAGTATAATGTCGTTTACATTGACCTGAACAGAGTCCGGTGGATACATTTTAATGATGTATTCTTTTATACCAGATGCAGAGGGTTCTATATATAACTTAGCAACAGCGTTGTTGATTTTGATGAGTACAGGTTGGGTTATTTTAGTATGCAGTTTTAGAGTAAACCTTCCTTTGTTATCTAACGAATCTTTATCCTGCAGAATTTCCTGGTAGGTAATGAAATCTGAATAAACATACAACTTTGCTACTCTATCAGAATTTTTAAGATACACAGGGGTGAGCATTGCCATGAATAACAATATTTTGTGAAAGAATGGGGCTAAAAAAAATAGTAGATATAAAACAAACAATCCATATTAATAGATAGATTTTAATAGACCTGATGTAATTAGTCATTACAATAGTTTTCAAATACATTTTGGACATTATCTTCGCTTGCACTATCAAGTATAACGGAATTACCTTCTTTTTGTTGCAATATTTGTAATTTTTCAGGAATACTGTTCAAAATATCAAGTAGAGCATCTATATGATCAGTAGTAACTAATTCTGTTCTAATGGATTTAAAGTGAGGAATACCTTTGAAATAATTTGCATAATGCCTTCTCATTTCCAAAACGCCTAACTTTTCACCTTTCCATTCAATAGATTTTAATAAATGGGTTTTGCATACTTCAATTCTTTTGTGTAAGGAAGGTGGTTGTAATAATTCTCCTGTTTTTAAGTAGTGCTTGATTTCGTTAAATATCCATGGATAACCTATACTGGCACGTCCTATCATTATTCCATCTACTTTGTACTTTTCTTTGTATGCTTTTGCTTTTGGGGCTGAGTCAATATCGCCATTGCCAAATATTGGAATGGTTATATTAGGATTGTTTTTTACTTTAAGAATATATTCCCAGTTGGCTACACCTTTATACATTTGTGTTCTTGTTCGGGCATGAATACTTAATGCTTTAATGCCGGCATCCTGTAATCTTAATGCGACTTCTTCAATATGTATACTTTTTTCATCCCATCCCAATCGTGTTTTTACGGTAACAGGAATATTTACAGATTGAACAACAGATTTAGTTAATCGTTCCATCAGCTTGATGTCTTTCAATACGCCGGCACCAGCACCTTTGCATACTACTTTTTTTACCGGACATCCAAAATTAATATCTAAAAAATCAGGACGTACTGTTTCAACAATTTTTGCGGCCATGGTTAATGCTTCTTCATCTCCTCCAAAAATCTGAATACCAATGGGTCTTTCATATTCAAAAATATCTAACTTCTTTTTACTTTTAATAGCATCTCTTATCAATCCCTCACTGCTAATAAATTCGGTAAACATCACATCTGCACCGTTCATTTTACAAACATATCTGAATGGAGGGTCGCTTACATCTTCCATGGGTGCCAGCAAAAGCGGAAATTCGGGTATTTCAACATGACCAATTTTCATATTGCAAAGGTCGTGAAAATTTGCTACACAAATACAAAAAAATCAATTATTTGGGCGTGTGTATATTTTAAAAATAAAATTATACTTATTACTTTTGAGCAAATTAAAATATAAAATGTCTAAACAAAACATTCGTTCATCTACTCAGCATCATCTTAAAAATAAAAACAAAAATTCTTCTTTATACGATAAGTGTAATACTTTCTTTTCTAAAATTACCTCATCAAAATTGTTGTGGTTTTTCTTATTAACTGGATTATTCTTTGATTTTATAAATTTTAATGCACGTATCAGTGAGGCACATGATGATGCTTTGTACATAGAAGCAGCATATCGGTTTGTCAATGAATTTCCAAATTATTTTTATACGGCTAATGCTCCTTTTTATCCAATGTTTTTAGCCGTTTTATACAAAATTTTTGGGTTTAATTTAATAATATTCAAATTGTTTAATGTTTTGTTTCATGTATTATCTATCTTTTTTTTCTTTCAGGCATTTGATAAAATCATTCCAATGATGGTGTTTATTCCTCTTATGTTGTTTTTAAGCACTAATCATCATATAGTTTATTTTTCATCTATGACTTTTACAGAGTCGCTCTTTATGTTTTTACAAGGGCTACTATTTTTTTCTTTCAGAAAAATTTCAGACCTATATCATCAATATAAAAAATCTCCTTACCACTCATTATATCGGCCGTTGATATTTTTAGGATTTACGATGACATTATTAGTAATAACAAGGAGTGGGGCTATTGTTGTATTGCCGGCAGTTTTCTTTTTCTTTTGGGTAATTTTAAAGGACAAGAAAGCTACATTACTATCGGCTGGTGCTTTTTTGTTATTTTTTTTTCCATATAAATTATTGTTGAAACTTATTTTTGGTAATGTTAGTCAATACTCTAATCAATCCCGTATTTTGCTGCAAAAAGACCCTTATGATGCATCACTTGGTCAAGAAGATATGTCAGGATTTATTCAAAGATTTATTGATAATAGTAATTTATATTTAAGTAAACGATTTTTTCAAATAATAGGGTGGATGGACGAAACTAACTCTAATACTTATAGCATTATTACTCTTGTTATGTGGGCTTTATTCTTATGGTCTTTTTGGAAAATATATAAACAAAAAAATTATTTTTTGATATTTGTTTCGCTCTACACGCTCGGGCTTATTGTTTTATCATTTGTTATTTTGCAGGCCAGGTGGGACCAGCCAAGAATTATTATGGTGGCTATGCCAGTTATGATTGTCAATTACTTTTTATTATTCAACGAGTGGTTTGGTAAATCTGCTTTCTTTAAAAATATTTACATATTGTTGTGTGTGTTGTTTTCCGCTTCTATGTTAGTTTCTACATCTAAAAGAGGAATAAAAAATATTCCTGTAGTAATAAAAAACCTAAGCGGAGATATTTACTATGGCTATACGGATGATTGGATAAACTTTTTAAAAGCCAGCGAATGGTGTGGAAAAAACTTGCCCCCAACCGCTTATGTAGCCAGTAGAAAAGCCCCTATGAGTTTTGTATATGGAAAAAGAAAGTTTTTTCCTATTTACAGTGTCATAAAAAAAGATCCTGAAACTAATCAATCTCATCCTGACAGTGCTTTAGCATATTTCAAACAAAATGGGGTTACTCATATTTTATTAGCCAATCTTCGGATAGACCCTAATAAAAATACAGGGCAGGTGATTAATACCATTCACAATATTCTTGAACCCATTGCACGAAAATATCCGTCTGCTCTTAAACTCGTTCATACCGAAGGAGAAACAGAATCCTGTTATGTTTATGAAATTAATTACAATATAAAGTAAAATGAAGATACCGCTCTCTTTAAAAATGGGTGAATGGCTGTATAACCATTTCTATTCTGTTTATCAACCTTTATATTTTTGGTATAAAAAGAAAAATGAACAATTTGAAATTGATTTGATAAAACAAATTATTCAACCCGGTCATATTGTTTTTGATATAGGGGCTAATATTGGATTTTACACCCGCCTGTTTTCTATATTAGTAAAAGAAAATGGAAGGGTGTTTACCTTTGAACCAGATAGACGAAATTTTTATCACCTGAAAAATAATACACAACATCTTACTAATGTAACTATAGAAAACAAAGCCGTATCTTCTGTGTCTGGAATAATAAAATTATTTCGTTCACAACTGAATGTAGATCACAGAACTTATCCTTCTGATGATTGTCAATACTTTGAAGAAATAGAGAGTGTTAGTATTGATAATTACGTTGAACAAAAAAATATTCCAAGAGTTGATTTTGTAAAAATAGATATTCAAGGGTACGAAACTTTTGCTATACAAGGAATGAAAAAAACTTTGCTTCAAAATCCAAAAATTAAAATGATATCCGAACTATGGCCTTATGGCTTGCAACAAGCAGGTAGCAATGTTAATGACTATATTCAGTTATTAAAGAGCCATTTTTCAAAAATTTATCTCATTAATCAAAATCAACTGCAGGAATTAAGTGAACATAAGCTTTACCAATTAAAGAATTCACAAGAACATTACTATAATATTTTTGCTACCAATGATTAAAAAAAGAAACATACCATATCACTTAGATGACCCACAAACCACTATTCTGCATCGTAACATTATCTTATCTACACCCTTCCTAAAAAGAGTTTATTTGAAGTGGTATAAATATTTTGAAGAAATATATCGTCAAAATCCGAACGGTAACCATTTGGAGTTGGGCTCTGGAGGTGGCTTTTTGAAAGAAATATTACCCAATATAATCACTTCAGACATTTTGAATTTACCTTATATAGATAAACAAATTGATGCCCAACACCTGCCATTTGAAAATAATTTTTTAGATAGTATTTTTATGTTAAATGTATTTCATCATATACCTAATCCTTCTCTATTTTTGCAAGAAGCAGAACGGGTATTAAAACCATCTGGAAAAATCATCATGATAGAACCGGCCAACACTTTGTTTTCAAGATTGATTTATAAAAAATTCCATCATGAACCTTTTGATGAAAATGCAGGATTACAAATACAGGCAGGCAAACCATTAAGCCATTCTAATCAGGCATTACCATACATTTACTTTATCAGAGAAAAAAAATATTTTTCAGAAAAATTTCCGAACTTGAATATTGTTTCAATTGAATATCATACCACGCTTTTATACCTATTGAGTGGTGGCGTTTCTTATCATCCATTTGTACCTGATTTTTCTTATCCATTTTTTCAGTTTATTGAAGTACTTTTGCAACCGGTACAAAAATTAACAGCACTTTTTCACACTATTTTGATTCAGAAAAAATGAAAGAAAATATCAAAACATACTTTGATGAATTAGCATCTAAAAAAAAACCAAGAGCTATTAATGCTTATTATTGGAATGAAATAACCCGCTATATTGAATATTTTACTCATGAAGATGATAGGGTTCTTGAAATTGGTTGCGGAAGTGGAGATTTACTGGCTAAAATAAAAGGAAAACACAAAACCGGAATAGATTTTTCTGAAAAACAAATTCAATGGGCAAAAGAAAAATATGCCCATACGGGTATAGAATTCATAGTAATGGATGCTAACAACATTCAGTTAAACGAAAAGTATGACCTTATTATAATTAGTAACTTAATAGGTTTTACTGAAGATATACAAAAAGTTTTTGAACAATTACACAAAGTTTGCCACGAGAGAACAAAGATCATTGTGCAATACTATAACTCATTTTGGGAGCCCTTTATCAAGCTTGCAGAATTATTGAGAATAAAAAGAAAAACACCTGTGCAAAACTGGCTTACCAGCAGCGATGTCAATAACCTTCTTTATATTTCTGGATTTGAAGTTTACCGCAATTCAAGGCAAACCTTGTTTCCATTTTATATTCCTTTCATATCTGCTTTCCTGAATAAACTGGTTGCAAAATTACCGCTCATTAGATACTTTAATATCAATCATTTCTCTTTTGCCCGCCCATTTCCATGTAAAAATAATAGCAAAAATTATACAGTATCTGTAATTATTCCTGCAAGAAATGAAGCTGGAAATATTGAAAATGCCATATTACGTTTGCCACCAATGGGTAAACACACCGAAATAATTTTTGTAGAAGGGAATAGTACAGATAATACTTGGGAAGTCATTCAGCAAGTTCAACAAAAATACCATGCTACACACGACATTAAAATATTTCGTCAGCCCGGCAAGGGTAAAGCAGATGCAGTAAGAGAAGGATTTAAGCATGCTGCTTGTGATATTTTAATGATACTAGATGCAGATTTGACTGTACCACCCGAAGATTTACCTAAATTTTACAATGCCATTGCCCAAAATAAAGGTGATTTTGTTAATGGAACACGGCTGGTTTATCCTATGGAAAAACAAGCCATGCGGTTTTTGAATTATTTGGGTAATCATTTTTTTAGCTGGACATTTTCTTTTCTTTTGGAACAAAGATTCAAAGACACTTTGTGCGGTACAAAAGTTCTTTTTAAGAGCGATTACGAAAAATTGATTAAAAACAGAAGTTATTTTGGTGACTTTGATCCTTTTGGAGATTTTGATTTACTTTTCGGAGCACATAAATTAAACTTAAAGATGGTGGAAATACCTATTCGTTACAGAGAAAGAACTTATGGAAATACCAATATTTCTCGCTTTAAACACGGATGGATACTCCTTAAAATGTGCTTGTTTGCCAGCAGAAAATGCAAATTTATTTAATGGTTTATTATCTTTTATATGGCATATTAGGGTTATTATCTTTTTTACCATTGACCATATTATACAAACTTTCCAACTTGCTTGCATTTATTATGTACTATATTTTTCGGTATAGAAGAAAAGTAGTGAGAGAAAATCTTTTGAAATCTTTTCCCGATAAAACAATCAATGAAATTATTTTAATTGAAAAAAAATTTTACCGATTTCTATGCAGATTAATTGTTGAGACCATCAAGTTAATTAGCATTCCAAAAAATGAACTTAAACAAAGATGTATTTATACTCAAAATTTTCAGAATATTTTTAATAAATATGCTCACGAAAAAAAGAATGTGATAGTGCTCATGGGACATTTAGGAAATTGGGAATGGGCCGGCGCTGCTTTTAATTTACACTTTTCAAATCAATTATATGCACTTTATCATCCCCTTTCCAGCCCATCTTTTGATAAATTAGTGAAAAAACTTCGTACGCGATTTGGAACTCAATTAATTTCAATGCGAACAGCATATAAACATATATTATCTATAAAAACAAAACCAGCCGTTTTTACATTTATAGCCGACCAATGCCCTTCGCCGCAAAATGCTTTTTCAATGACATTTTTAAACCAAAACACACTTGTATATTATGGACCAGAACTAATTGCCCAAAAATTAAAATTTCCTGTTGTATTTGTGAGCGTTAAACAAATAAAGGCAGGATATTATGAAGTAGATGGAAGAGAATATTTGGTAGAAGTAGCAGATTATTCAGAGTATCCGGTGATGAAACATTTTATGCAACATTTAGAAGAAAAGATAAAAGAACAACCTGAAATTTGGCTGTGGAGTCATAAACGATGGAAACACAAAGCCACAATTTAACAAATTGTGGCATTAAATTTACATTAGGATGGTTCAAATATTTAAATTATTTTTGCACAAAATTCATGAAAACAAAAAATCAAATTTATGAAAAGACAATTTTATTACTTGTACCTCTTAACATCACTTGTTTTTACAACAAGTATTCAGGTTATTCGTGCACAAGTAGATATTCAGTCATTGATATCATATCCTTTTGATAGGGATTCTTTATATGGATTTGACGAAGATGCAGCTATAAAAGAAGGATTAGAAAATAATTGTACCTCAACAGAGTTAAAATTCTTTTTATATAAAAAGAAAAGAGAGTTCATCATTCAAAAATATAAACTGCAAAGGTATAATCCTGTAGATTATTGGAATTGGTCTGATAGAAACAGTATTCCACCAACTATACAAACAATTGCTTGTAACAATGAGGATTTTGAATTAGGTAACTTAACGGGCTGGTCTGCTAGCGATGGAACTAATAATATTAGCTCCTGTACAATGATAGGTTGTTGTAGCGGTCCTTCAGCACTTGCTCTTGTTGTAGCTACGCCTTATTCAAATCCTTTTGGTGGGCCTTTGGCTACTATTCCTAATTCCCCATTAGGAGGCAATTTTATTGTTCGATTAAATAATAATACTGCCGGAGCAAAAGCGGTTCGAATATCTAAAACATTCACGGTAACTCCTTCTAGCTCATTATTCCAATTTGCTTTTATGGCCGTGCTCCAAAACCCTGGACACTCTTGCTGTGAGCAACCATTTATTAATATTAGCTTTGAAGTATCCAATAATTGTACCGGACCTCCAACTCCCACAACTTGTCCTACTTTTAGTATTGTTCCTCCTTCCAGCGGATGTTCTGCCACATTCTCGGGTTGGACGAATGCAGGTGGTCTTTCTTATACACCCAATTGGATAGTGAGTTCTGCTGACTTAACTCCTTTTATTGGTTCGTGTATTACTGTAAAGGTAACTGTAGGAGATTGTACCTTAAGTGGACATTATGGATATGCTTTTTTTGATGCAAAATGTTCTCCTATGGACATTACTACAAACAATGGTTCTGTAGTGAACACTTACCCAGCTGGTTCACCTACTATTACCGCTTCTATGTGTGGTTATACCAGTGCCACTCTTACAGCACCTCCTGGCCTAGGTCCGTACACATGGCAGGGCCCTCCTGGTTTTCCTACACAAACTACTCAATCTGTTGTAACTAATCTCGTTGGAAACTATACTTTAACTATGAACCCTCCCGGCGCCTGTTCCCCTATTACCAGAACTATTACTGTTATTAATTCTCCAGCACCTGCACTACAGGTAACGCCTGTTCAGCCATCTTGTTCTAATTCAATAGCAATAGCATCTGCAACAGCATCTTTGGGTAGTGGTTCTTTTGCTATTATATGGTCGCCAGCACCTACTTCTACTACTCAAATTAGTTCTAATACCTTCTCTGCATCGGGTCTGGTTCCAGGAAGTAATACAGTTACTGTACGAGATAGTGTAGGATGTACAGCTACACAAGTATTTACTGTAAATGCTGCAGCGGTTATTCCTACTTTTACTGTTTCTTTATCTGACGATACATTAACCTGTAATCAAAATACTGTAATCGCATCAGCGGTGAGTACCAATACCAACGCTAGTCCGAGCTACACATTTACCAGTATTTCTAGTGGTACATTTACTGGTAATCCATACACTGTTTATTCCCCGGGAACCTATACTGTTTTCTCTTCTGACGCAAATAGCGGATGTATTTATACTCAGACTTTCACTGTTGGAAGTTTTACTACCATACCTAATGTAACCGTATCCCCTAACTCTATTAATATACCTTGTAATGGTAGTGCAGGCACCTTTACAGGTACTTCCACTCCTACCACCAATATCACTTATTCCTGGCTGCAACCTGGTGGTGGTTTATTGTCCGGAAATTTATTAACACCAGGCGCTGCGGGTGTTTATACCTTTGTAGCTACTAATCTTGCTAATGGTTGTAGCAACACCTTCACTGTCTCTGTCAGCCAATCTACTGCAGCACCTACGATGACTTTAACCGCTACCAATAACAATTACAATATCAAATGTTCCCCTAATACCGTTACCCTTACTATCAACGCCTCTCAGGCAGGAGGCGGCGGAGCACCACAGGTGTATTGGACCAATGCCAGCGGTACCAGTACCTTGAGCACGGCCAATACCTTTACATTCAACAACCCGGGTAATTATGTAGGATGTGCTTATGACCCTTCTCCGGGTGGCTGTGTGGTGTGTCAGACCGTCACCATAGGTATGGATACATTAAAGCCAGTAGGCGGTTACACTCTGAATGTACCCACGAATACTCTGACTTGTACTTATTCTACTGCCA
>JAOABO010000040.1:12878-13142 GCA_026418315.1 Bacteroidia bacterium | reverse complement strand
CCATAAGGGGGCATGTTGTAACTGAAAAATTAATTCATCTTCTGTTTTTGGATAGTCAATATCTGCAAGTAATTGTCTTTCTGAGTCAAAATTGACCAGTAATGGTTTTTCATTGATAGAAAATGTAAATGTTTGTTCTGCCATTTGAATATCAATAGGGTATTTTGTTTTTCCGGAAGATGTATAAACATCTACATATACAGGAAGACGATAAATAGGATATTTTTCATTTTGTGTTTGTTTGACGTTAAGGGAAAGTATTTT
>JAOABO010000040.1:0-12868 GCA_026418315.1 Bacteroidia bacterium | reverse complement strand
GTTTCTTTCATCATAGGATTTTTGAATTTGAAGGGTGGGGTGCCCGCCGTACATAAACCATTGGTTAAAAAACCAGTTTAAATCCTGACCGGTTATTTGTTCAAATGCCAGGCGCAGATGATGAATTTCTGCGGGCTTGAACATGTTTTGTACAAGATATAATTGTAAAGATTGAAAAAAAGCACTGTCTCCAACTAATTTACGTAACATGTGCAGCACTTGTCCGCCTTTGTTGTAACTAATTCCGTCAAACATGTCTTCGCGGTTGTCGTAAAAAAATCGGATGAGTGGTGGATTTTTTTCAGGGTCTTTGTGTCTGAAAAAATATCCTGATGCAGAGGAGTAGTGATGTTCATCGGCGGCATCTCTTCCGTATGCATATTCTTTCCACAGGTATTCTCCATACGTAGCAAAAGATTCATTGAGTGGAAGATTACTCCAGCTTTCGCAAGTAACAAGGTCGCCGAACCATTGGTGAAATAATTCGTGAGAGATAACATCTTCAAATTGAACGCCACCTACAGTGTCTCTGTCGGTTTGGTATAAAAATTCGCCATGCAGAGTGGCTGATGTGTTTTCCATAGCACCGCTGACATAATCTCTAACTATGATTTGAGCATATTTTGGCCAGGCAAAATCTACTCCGAGTTTTTTTGAAAAAAAATCAATCATTTTATTGGTGTTCTTAAATATTGCTTTAGCAAAAGGCTCGTATGCAGGTTCTACATAATAACTGATTTCTTTGTCTTTCCATGGTTTGTCTATTACTTTTTTGAATTCTCCTATTCCCATCATAACAAGGTAAGGGGAATGAGGTAAATTCATTTTCCAATGATCTGTTTTGGTACCATCGGGGTTTTGTTTACTTTCTATAAGCAGACCATTAGAAAGTGTAGTGTATTTTTTATCTACGGTGATATAAATATCGTGTGTCATTTTTTCGTTTGGACTATCTATGGTTGGGAACCAAACTGAGTTGCTTTGGGTTTCGCCTTGTGTCCATATTTGAGGCATTTTGCCTGCAATTTGGCCTTTGGGGTTAATAAAATATAGTCCTTTATCGCTTTGGATGGCAGCACTTCCGCCTGTTTTTATTTTTTCGGGTTGTGCAACATAATCAATAGTAATAATTACAGTTTGAGTAGAAGGTATGGTTTTTTCAAGTGTAATTTTAATAGAGTCGTTATCGTATTTGTATTTGAATGTGAGATTTTTTTTGGAAGATAAATCATTAATTTTGATTTGATTTAGTCGCATTCCTCTGGCATTAAGGAAAATTTGATTAGTAGGGTAAAAATAAGGTTTAAGAGTTATCTCGGCTTTTCCAATAAGGATAGAGCTATCCCAAATTGGTTTTACATATAAATTGGTATGAATAATATCGGTAATAAGTGTGTTCGTAGCACGATAGTTAGGGTTATGGGCATAAATGTGTTTTTTACTGGTATCATTGGGTAAATGGGTAAAAGTGTTTGCAAAATAATTTGATATAATAACAAGGTGAATAGAAAATAGTAATTTTATTTTCATATATTTTGTTTTTTCTGTTGATGATAAGTGTCAATGCTTACTAAAGCTGCTATGAACGCCCAAAAAGGAAGAGATAACTTATCAGTATCTAAAAAGTTATTAAAGAAACCGTGGATAAAATAAGTAACAAGGCCAAGAAAGATGCCATATGTCATGATTTTATGTTTTTTGTTGAGATTTGAATAGCATACTTTGTAACCAAGAGAAAACACATATAATGTTAGTGTAAGAAATATTAATAAGCCGGGTAGTCCTTCTTCTGAAAGGGGACCTAAATATTCGGAGTGAGAATTACCGCCTGTTCCAAAATTAGTACTTATAATAGTTTTTTCTTTACTGAGTTGATATGGTGCATAAAAAAACTGATAGGTGCCAGGGCCAAAGCCAAAAACGGGTTTGTCTTTGAACATTCTGATTGCACAGTTCCAACGATTAATTCTTTCAAGGTTGGATGCATCGTTTTTTATATTATATGTAGATATAATATTTTCATAAAAACTTCCTTCAGAATCTGTTTTATTTTTACCAATAAGAATAAGAAGTTCTTCGCTGAAGCTAAAGATCAGAATAAATAATGTTATGAAAGAAATAAGTATATGTTTGAATTTTAATTTTACCAAAAGGGTAAGAAAAACGAATATGGCCGCTACCAATCCTATCCAAGCAGCACGTGCGTATGACAACACAAGTGCAATGACGAGTATAATATTGAGTATAATAAGAATATTTTTTTTCAGAATATTTTGTTCTATTATTAAGAGTGATATGGTAGGTGGAATAAAGAGTGCGAGTGCGGCCCCATAAGCAGTGTGGTCGTTGTAAAATGGTGTTACAATCCAGTCGGCTATTTTATGATGAAAATTATATTCTGCGTGTTTGATGATGGTAATTATGGCCACTCCACATAAACTAATCGTGTATAACCAAATTACTTTTTTTATATTATTAAAATCTTTGAATAAGTAAGTCATTAAAAAATAACTGCTTAATACAAACCAAAACCGTGCAGTTAGATATTTTAAAGAAACTATTATATCCATACTTGTCAATGTGGTAATGAGCATCCATAATAACTGAATAAGTATTATTTGACTGATAGGATGTTTTAATACTTCTTTGGGCGTAATGCCTTTTAGCCATTCGTTGATTAAATAAATTCCTGAGAAAATAATCATCAGTGGCTCAGTAGGCAAGCTTAAGTCAAGTGTTTGTGTTAGTCCCAATTCTTTTAATGATATAGCAAATGGAGTAATAAAAACCATGAAAAATATTATCCATTTAGTAAAGTAGAAAATACCCAATAAGACCAAAATAATTAAGGGTATTAAATTAAATGGAATAAACCAGTCATATTTGTTAAGTAAAATATATGACTCCAATAGGAGAAAAACTATAACAGATGAGAAGAAAAATATGTTTTTTTTGATAAACAAAATCGTATTATTTTTGTTTAGTTGTAATGAGAAGATATATGATATACAAAGCGATAACAGATAATTCGGATAAACTAACAATTACCCATCTAACAGGAAAATATTTTTTATCGGGTACATAAGGAGGAGATATGATTTGAGAAAAGTGTAAGTGGCCATATAAATCTACTTCCAATCTGTCTAATTCTTTTTTTAATTTTCCTAAAGATTTTATGTGTGTATTTATAACTTTCTCTATAATTTCAATTCTTGTTTTTTTATTTTTGATAGCATTGGCAATTTTTTGATTTTCTGGATCCAATTTTCCACTGCTTAATTTTTTACTTAAATACCGTGCCTGATATTCTGCATCTAATATATTATGTTCATTATTAATGGTGATAATAAGGTTATTTAAACTATCAATTTGAGATTGAACTCTTTTAACTTCTTGTTGATAGTTTTTATATTCTTCAATTATTTGTTGTTTTTTAAGGGCAAGGATGAAAGAATCTGTAGTTTGAATAATGCAGTCTGCAATGGCCTTGGCCATTTGTGGTGATTTGTCTTTTACTTCAATTTCAATAGATTCATATAAAGTTGGTGAAAAAGAGATATTTTCTCTGTATAGATAATTAAGTAAACTCTTATAATCTGATTTTGTTGTGTCTATTTTGTAGTGTTGTATTAATTTCATTTTTTTTATTACTTGGTCTCTTACAGCAACGCTGTTGTAGTATTGTAATAACTGCTCTGTTTGTGATTCTTCTGAATAAGGAGTTAAGTGAATGGGGTATACTACTGCTATGGTTTTATATTTGGGCGGAATAAGGCAGGAAATTGTAATAGAGAAAATGGCTGTTAGAACAATAATTACAGCCAATTTTTTTTTGTTTTGCAAAAGTAGCAATATAAATGTCTTAATTTCAAGAGGTGGATAGTTATTCATGGTTTTTTGATTTAATTTGAAATAAAAAGTATGTAAAAGTCAGTAACTCTGTAGATAATAAAGATAATAATACTATAAGCCATCTGATAGGCCTAGCTTTTTTATTATCAGGATATGCTTTTTGAACAATATATTTAAGTGGCAATATTTTTTTTGAATCAATTAGCATCTGATCGTATTTGTATTTAATAACAGCAAACTTTGCTCTGTATTTTCTTAAATTTTCACTCCATGTATTATATGCTCCGCCGTATTTTTGTAAATTAGAGAATAATTTTTCTAATTTTTCTTTTTTTTCCGTATCATTTTTTAAGATGGCTTTTGCATATTCTTTTGAATATGCTTTTACTTGTTCTTTATAGTCAAAAATACCTAGTTGTCTTAAAGTATTTAAGCTATCTTCCATTTCGTTAATATTTTTTAAGGTATTTTCGTATTCAGTTTTGACAATATCCAGAGCTGTCTGGATTCTGTTTTGAGCCATATTTTTTTGAATTGTATCAATGAGATTGACGATGGTATTGGCTATAAGAGCAGCTGTATCCGGGTTTTTATCAAATGCTTTAATTCGTATAGAACCATAATTATTTCTATAGATGTTGATGTAATGGTCCCATTTACTTTTAAGATAATAAATTTTATATTCTTTGTTTTCAATATTCCACCTTTTCCATAAGTTTAATTGATCAGCTAAAAAAAACTTCAAATTATCAGAATAAATAATTTGTAATAGTTTTTCTAAATCATCATCATCACCTATTTCTAGGTAATCTTCCTGGTTTCCTACATTTGGCTCTATCAGCATTTTAGATACGGAAAAATGTCTTGCCGGCAGAATGATTGTTTCTGACTGATACTCAACAGGTAAAAGATACGATATAGTTAATCCTATTGTAATAGCAATGATTCCTAGAACAACAAAAACCTTAAGGCGTTGTTTAATGATTGTTATAAAAAGGTTGCTGGCTATAAACACATTCATTTTTTTATTTTAAGTAGTTTTAATGCTGAGTGCAACGATATGAGTTGGCTCAAAAAAGCCCACAATGTACTCAATATAATCATTATCACAAAATTTGTCATCCATTGTTTTGAAAGTAGAGTAGAAAAGTAATTTATAATAACTACTCCGACAATAAATATGGTTAAAGAACGAAATAGATTTTTGTTTATTTTGAAATGAAATATTTTTTTAGCCATCCATACTTGTACAATGGCTGTGAAAAATTGTGTAATAACACTTGCCCATGCGCTTCCATAAGATTTGAATTTTGGAATCAAAATTAAATTTAGAATAATATTAATGATAATGCCACAGATGGCCATGGTATTGAGTTGTTTTAAATTTCCATTTGCTGTGAGCAGAGTGCCAAAAATATAAGTTGTAGAAATGGCTGTAAAACAAAACATTAAAATACTAAACACATCAGCTGCATCGGTAGTTCCTTTGTTGATGAGTGCAACCAATTCTTTACTATAAAAGAAACATGATACCGATGTAATAACAGCCGGAATAATCAGTAATGAAAAAGCAAGTTTAGTAATTTCTTCTATGTTTTGTTTTTCTTCAATAAGTTTTGCAAATATTGGTAATAGTTGCACCGAAAAGAGATAAGCAATCATATTGGCAGCATCCAGAAAGCGAAATGCTTTGGCATAAATGCCTGCATGGATAGCGCCATCGGGGTAGGGGAGTATTCTTTCAAGCATTACCGCATCAAGGCGGTTGTAAAACACCATAAGTAATATTAAAATGGCATAGGGGGTACTTTTTTTCAGTATGAGAATATTGAATTTCCAATTCCATGCAAATTTAAAGTGTTCTGTTTGTTTCCATACAGCATAAAATGCAATAAATGCTGTAATAGCATAAGCAATAACCTGTGCATATACAAAGCTCATAATGTTGAGTTCTATTGGTAGTATCTGAAAAAAGATAATACCGATAATACTAATCATAATGAGCCGATCTAATACTGATACAAAACTGTCAATTTTAAATAGATGCAAGCCAAGTAAGTTACTCCTTAAATACAAGACCATACTGATAAAAAATTGATTAATCGTTAAAACAAAAAGCAATTTAAGGTATCTGGCATTAAATCCAATTAACCAACCGATGAACATAGTGATAGCCACATATAAGCCAGCCATAGACAATTTTAGTGTAATTAGATTAGAAAAATGCTTGCTCAACAGATGGCTATTTTGTGCAATATTTCTGTTATTAAAATTAACAAGACCAAAATCCAGGAAGATGGCAAACAGGAATGAAAAATTAAATAATGTAAAATATTCGCCGTAATATTGATTACCAACTTTATATTGAACGTAAGGTTCCACTACTAGTATCCAAAAAGGTTTAATCAGTAAGTTTAATAGCAAAAGAAGAAAAAGATTTTTTATGAAATTTTTATGCTGCATTTTTTGAAAAGAGTGCCAAATATGTGAAAATTATTTTATATTAAACAAGGGCTATTTAAAGTAAAAAACCCCGTGTGCAACGGGGTTTTGAATTAAAATAACTAACAGATTAAAGTGACTAGTTTTGGTTATTGTTTGGGTAATTATAGTATATTTTATTTTGAAGAAATTCTTCAATAGCAATGGTAGAAGGTTTTGGAAGTTTTTCAAAGAAAATACTTACACCAGCTTGCTCTGGGTTTTCAATTACTTCTTCCAGTGTATCATTAGAGTCCTTAAATTCTTCTAGTTTTTCTCTTATTATTTCTTTTAATTCTGAATTAATTTGATTTGCTCTTTTACTTATGATGGCAATAGCTTCATATATATTACCTGTTTGGGCATCAAATTGTCTTACGTCTCTTGTAACAATAGAGGGGTTGCCATTGATTTGCTTAATATCTAAAGCCATAGTTTTTATTTTTAAGTTATAGAGATTCTAATTGCTGTTTTGATTTTATATAATAATTTTCTGCAGGTTTCAGAAAATTACTTTGGGGGTGCAAAGATATGAATTTTAAATAATACTCTCCAACTTTTTCTAATCTTTCTTTCTTTTTAGATGGGATGCTGTTTATCCCAAGCAAATAATATGCTTCTATTATCCAAAACCTAATTTCTTCATTGTATGGAGAGTCCGGATAATCTTTTTCAAAGTTGATACCTGCGGTAATGACGGCTTTGTAATCATCCAGCATGCGGTACTGTTTAATGATTTCATATTCTTTTTTTTCTAATTTGTAATGAAGTAAATTAATAATCGTGTTGGCGCTATCTACCAGTTTACTTTCAGGATAGGCATCTATAAAACTTTGCATTTCTTTTATAGCATTGATGGTGGCAGTTTGGTCTAATGAATATTTAGGAGAATTTAAGTAATAGCAATAACCATTCATAAAAAAACATTCTTCTGATTTTTCACTGGATGGAAATTGCCTTACAAAATTTTTGAAATGAAATTGTGCTAATGCATAGTCGCCTGTATAAAAATGTGTCCAAGTGTATTTGTAATAAATTTCTTCTGATTTTTCGCTTCCTTTGAATATAGGAATAAGTTCTTCGTACAACTGTTGTGCCCTTACATAATTTTTTTTCTCATAGTAATGATTGGCCTTTTCAAGTTTTAATTCATAATTGGTACTTTTCAATAATTTGTTGTAATTATTACAAGAACTGATGAAAAGTAGCATGGTGAATATGAAATAAATTTCTCTTTTCATGTCTTATAATACATTGATGGCATTCGATTTTTGTATTCTTTTTCTTTCATTTTCATCTAGAATAATTTTTCTCATTCTTATAGATTCGGGTGTAACTTCTACATATTCATCTGCCTGAATGTATTCTAATGCTTCTTCCAGTGAAAATTTAATTTTTGGAGCAATTTTCATTTTTTCATCGGAGCCCGATGCCCGCATATTAGTTAATTTTTTTTCTGTACAAAGGTTTACTACCAAATCTTCTGAACGAATGTGTTCGCCTACAATCATTCCTGTATAGACGTTTTCACCGGGATCTACAAAAAATTTACCCCTGTCTTGTAATTTATCTATACTGTATGCAGTGGCTTTTCCGGTTTCTTTGCTTACAAGCACACCATTAATGCGCATGGGAATATCACCTGCCCATTCTTTAAATTCAGTGAAACGGTGTGCCATGACAGCTTCGCCCGCAGTGGCTGTAAGCACCTGATTTCTTAATCCTATTAAACCCCTGGATGGAATTTCAAATTCAAGAAATGTTCTTTCGTTTTTTACTTGCATATTCAGCATCATGCCTTTTCTTTGTGTAACTAAATCAATAACTTTTCCGGCAAAATCTGAAGGAACATCTACAGTCAAAATTTCAAAAGGTTCTTTTTTAATGCCGTTTTCTTCCTTGATAATAACTTTAGGTTGTCCTACCTGCAGTTCATATTTTTCTCTTCGCATGGTTTCAATCAAAATAGAAAGGTGCAATATGCCTCTACCATACACTATGTATGCATCCGGAGAATTAGTTTCTTCTACCTTCAAGGCAAGATTTTTTTCAAGTTCTTTATATAATCTTTCTCTTAAATGTCTGGATGTAACAAATTTTCCTTCCTTGCCAAAAAAGGGAGAATTATTAATAGTAAAAAGCATGCTCATGGTTGGCTCATCAATTTGAATAGGCGGAAGAGGTTCAGGATTATTTAAATCTGCTACCGTGTCTCCAATTTCAAAATTTTCTATACCTGTAAATGCGCAAATATCGCCTGCAGGAACTTCTTTTACTTTCATTTTGCCTAACTTATCAAATACAAATAACTCTTTAATGCTGGATTTTTGTATGCTTCCATCTCTTTTAATAACACTGACTGGCATATTTTCTTTGATAATACCTCTAAATACTCTGCCAATAGCAATTCTTCCAATATAGGAAGAATAATCTAATGAAGATATTTGTATTTGGAGTGTTCCTTCGGGGGTAACCGGTGCAGGAATTTTTTCAATAATAGTGTCTAATAAATAAAAAATATCTTGAGTGGGCTTTTTATAGTCATTGCTCATCCATCCTTGTTTGGCAGAACCATAAACTACCGGAAAGTTTAATTGTTCTTCAGTAGCATCTAAGCTAAAAAAGAGTTCATAAACAGATTCTAAAGCGTTTTCCGGCGTACAATTGGGCTTATCAACTTTATTGATTACGACAATGGCTTTTTTACCTGCCTGAATGGCTTTTTGAGTAACAAATCTTGTTTGTGGCATAGGTCCTTCAAAAGCATCTACAAGAAGAAGCACCCCATCAGCCATGTTCATGATTCTTTCTACTTCTCCGCCAAAGTCGGCGTGTCCGGGGGTATCTATAATATTGATTTTATGCCCCTTGTATTGAACAGAAACATTTTTTGAGATGATTGTAATTCCTCTTTCTCTTTCCAGTTCGTTATTATCAAGAATTAATTCTCCGGGATTTTCGTGTTCCCGAAATACTTCGCAGGATTTTAGTATTTTATCTACTAGTGTTGTTTTGCCGTGGTCTACGTGTGCTATAATAGCAATGTTTCTGATGTTTTTGGTTTCCATAATTTTATTAGAAAAGACCGCAAATGTAAGAAATTATTTTACTGGGTTGGGTTTAAAAAAATATAAATAACCTATTTCGTGCTGCTTATTGCAATAATTTGACTTTGTTTTCGTTTTGTTTCAAAATTATTTTTAATGAGTCGTATTAGTTTCTTCTTTGTATTATTGCCAAAAATTTTTTTGAACATGAGAAATGCTTTGTCCGTATTGTTATTTTTACCTACTATCATCTTTGCCCAAACCTCTTCTTCTAAAACGCTTACTACTCAGCAACTATTAGGAAGTTTAAATCCTATTACCACAGCAGTACCTTTTTTAATAATAGGTCCTGATTCTAAACAGGGAGGAATGGGAGAAGCAGGAGTGGCTACCGATCCTGATGTGAGTTCCATTCAT
This sequence comes from Bacteroidia bacterium, assembly GCA_026418315.1. Classification (GTDB taxonomy): domain Bacteria; phylum Bacteroidota; class Bacteroidia; order B-17B0; family Aurantibacillaceae; genus BPGX01. The sequence continues at coordinate 3,071 of JAOABO010000040.1, read as the reverse complement.
TGGAATGGTGCTAAATTAGCAATGGCAGAAAAAGATATGGGTTTTGGTATTTCTTATTCTCCTTGGTTACGAAATTTAGTACCAGACATTAGTTTGTCTTACGTTTCTTTCTATAAGAGAATTAATAAAATGAGCACCATCGGAACTTCACTTCGTTATTTTTCTCTTGGAAACATTACTTTTACAGATATTATGGGAAATACAACGGGTCAGTTTAAGCCCAATGAATTTGCTGTTGATTTGGCCTATTCGCAAAAGCTTTCTCCTTATTTTTCTATGGGTATGGCGTTTCGGTATGTTAATTCTAATTTGACGGGTGGGTATTCGGTGAATGGGCAACCTACCAAGGTGGGACAAACAGTGGCGGTAGATGTTTCATTATATTACAAAAGTAAAAAGTTTGATTTAGGAGAAAAAAAAGCGATAGCAACAGGTGGTTTATCTATCAGCAATCTTGGTGGAAAAATTGATTATGGAACAGGTACAAAAAACTTTATTCCAACTAATTTAAGATTAGGTGGTGGACTTAAGACCTTTTTAGATGAATATAATACGATTGGTTTGTATGCAGATTTCAACAAACTTTTGGTACCCACTCCGCCAGTATATCAAAGAAAAGCAGATGGAACAGGAGATTCTGTAAATGCTTCTACGGGTAAAAAAATAATTTTGGCAGGAAAAGACCCTAATGTTCCTGTATTGCAGGGCGTTTTGCAATCTTTTGGAGATGCACCGGGAGGTTTCAAGGAAGAATTAAGGGAAATTAATACATCGTTGGGGTTTGAGTATTGGTATTCTAATCAATTTGCGTTCAGAATGGGTTACTTTTATGAGCATAAAACCAAAGGTGGAAGACAATTTCTTACATTTGGTTTTGGAATTCGTTATTCTGTATTTGGGTTAGATGCCTCTTATTTAGTGCCCACTGTGGCTAACAGACAACATCCTTTACAAAACACATGGAGATTTACTTTGTCATTTGATTTTGACGCTTTTAAGAAGCAAAATAGTGAGTCATCCAATCAACAATAATCCTATAAATACAGTTTCTTTTTTTATCTTTTGAAATTGTGAATGATGTCTATGAAGAATCTTACTTTTTCTTTGTCAATATCAGGATAAAGACCATGTCCAAGATTGGCAATATAAGGAACTGAAGAAAACTTGTTAAGCATTTTTATTGTTTCCTGCTCAATGGTTTTTTCATTGGCATAAAGCAGACAAGGGTCTGCATTTCCTTGTAAGGTTTTATTGGGTAATAATGGTATAACCCACTCGGGTTCTATGGTCCAATCTAAACTTACTGCATTGTAATTTAATTGTTGAATATCCTGGAGTGCAAAGAATCCATCTTTTGGGAAGAGTATAATAGGTACTTCTTTGATTTCGTTACAAATTTGTTTCAAGTAAGGGATACAGAATTGTTGGTATAATGATTTATTCAAAACACCTGCCCATGAGTCAAATATTTGTATCACATCTGCTCCTGCTTTTATTTGGTCTTTAAGGTAATTGATGATGGATAAGGTAATTTTTTGTAATAACTGATGGCTTTCTGACGGATTGGAGTATAGCCATTTTTTTGCTGTACTGAATGTTTTACTGCCTTTTCCTTCGGTCATGTAGGCAAATAAAGTCCATGGAGCACCACTGAAACCTATAAGTGGTACACGATTATTCAGATGTTTTTTTGTAAGTTGAATGGCTTCTATAACATAAGAATATTGGTCTGTGTGTGCAATTTTGAGGTTTTGAATATCTGATGCTGAACGAATGAAATTTTGAAAAATGGGTCCTTTTTCTTCGGCCATAGAGTAGGGTAATCCCATGGCTTCGGGGACGACAAGAATATCGGAAAAAATAATAGCGGCATCTACATTGAGTATATCTACGGGCTGGAGAGTTACTTCGGCTGCCAGTTGAGGTGTTTTTACAAACTCAATAAAATTTTTGGCTTTTTTTCGGGTTTGTCGGTATTCGGGTAATACTCTTCCTGCCTGCCGCATCAGCCACACAGGAATTTGGGATGTAATATCTCCTTTTAGAGCTTGTAAAATGAGATTGTTTTTGTACAAGAAATTTATTTTTGGTTGATGTTAACGCCTTCTGTAGTAATAGCCGATTTAGTGATGCGCATTTTAGAACCATCTTCTGTTTCTATTACTACGGTAGTGTCGTCTGTTTCTACTACTTTTCCATAGATGCCGCCTATCGTTAATACTTTATCACCTTTTTTTAAGTTTTCCACAAATTTTTTCTGTTCTTTTGATTTTTTCACCTGTGGTCGTATCATAAAAAAGTAAAATACAACTATGATGAGCAGGAGTGGTATCATTTGCATAAGAGGATTGGAGGGTTGTCCGTTTTGAGGGGCTGCCATTAAGATGCTGATGGTTTTCATTGTTTTGGTTTTTGAGGTTAATAATTTTTTATTTTTTGGGACTTTGAGGTTCTACTATATCTACTTTTATTTTGAGGATTTTAGTATTGGGTTCGCAGTTGGTTACTACAGTAATGGTTTTTTCTACATAACCAGATTTTCCTTCACTATTAAATTCTACTTTAATTTTTCCTGATTGATTAGGCGGTATAGGTTCTTTGGGAAAATCAGCAATGGTACATCCACAGCTTGCAGCGGCATTACTAATAATGAGGTTGCCTTTTCCTACATTTTTGAATGTAAAGTCATATTGTACTTTTTCTCCTTGAACTATTTTTCCAAAATCATGTTCTTCTTCTTCAAAGTCAATAATAGGGAGTTCGCTTTGATTACCTATGCTAACTTCATTGGAAGATGGTTCTGATGAAGAGTGAGTGGATGAATTACAAGCAACAAAAATTAATAAGCAGAAGAAACAGATGATATAAATATTTTGCTTTGAAGTCATATATGTTTTTTTCAGGCGGCAAAGTTGTATAATTATTGAGTAAAATTAAAATTAAAATAAGTTGTTTTTAATTTAGCTAACAGATTTTTGTGATTTTTTTAATTCATTGAGCATGCCTTGTAGTATATTTAATTTGGTTTCCCATTCGTTAATGAAAAGATTGATTTTTTCTTTTTTTTGATG
>JAOABO010000003.1:20953-44076 GCA_026418315.1 Bacteroidia bacterium | reverse complement strand
TAATCTTTAATAAACAATAAATTGTTTTTAAAAGACGGTGAAAGATAGGCCTGTACCAAATATACTTCTGATGGAATTAAATCAAATCTGTATTTATGATCTATTGTATAAAACTGAAATCCATAAGACAAACTGGATATTGTTCTTGAAAATTCTATCCTTGATTGATAGTTAGTTGATACATTAAAATATGTTCTGGCAGCATCTTTTCTAAATCTTATAAGAGAAAAAGGAAAAAATTCCCGAGGAATAGATATTTTCATTTCAGGTCCTATTTGAATAGTATTAAAAGTATTTTTAATCACATTCGCATTAATGTTAGTAATATTATTTATATCCGTGATATTTCCAAGATTAGATTGAGTTAAACTTTGTTGTGTGCTATATACTTGTTTTTGTGCAATTAATGCGCCGGTTATTCTAAAATCAAATTTTTCGCCCCCACCAAACAAACTTCTATGGCTGTATATAAACGACCCATCAATTCCAAGATTGGCTGCAGTATTCGTTCCTTCAGTTTCTAATGAAATAAATTGTTTTTTTATTGGATGAGTAACAATGTACACATTCAAATGATAATATCCCGCACTATCCTTTTGTTTTGTATCATCAAATTGTACCAACACACTCTTAAAAATTCCAACATTCATTAGATTACGATATGTGTCCTCCGCTTTCTTTTTTTGGTATATATCATTTGGTCGTATTTTGATTTGATTAGATATCGATTTGGGATTGAACACTAATGAATAATTACTAAGAAATTGTATTCCATCAATCTTCAAGGTATCCTTAAAGAAATAATTTTTATAGTTTCCTTCAAAATGCTCTGAAATAAAGTAAACATTACGAATCTTATATTTTGGGTGATTTATGAACACTATTGTATCACTATTCTCATTAATGTGGGCTGGGAATAAGCTCAGATGCATTGTAATGATAATGCCAGGCGGTGCCGTAATACTGTCTGCATCGTATTGTATAAATTCGGGTGCAAAGTAATAGAATCCTCTATTTTGCAGATATTCTGTTATCCTTTCTCTTTCTTTAGATAATATATGTAAATCAAATGGAATATTTCTTTTTAACAAACTATGAGATGTATCTATCAATAATAGATTTAATATAGCTGTATCTTTGATTTCATAATTTATCTTACTAATATACTTTCTTTTATTAGCAATAATTTCGTATGTTACGTATGCCGTTTTAAAAGCAGGATTAAAAACAACTTTATCTTTAACATCTGCATAAAAGTATCCTTTGGTTTGCAAATATTTTTTTATTTGCTCAACAGATTGTTTAGTTTGAATAGAATCAAATATAATGGGCTCTTCTGCTATTTCCATCAATCTTTCGCGCCATGTAAGTTTGTCTTTGTCTTTTAATTTTGGTTCTTTTGGCTTTTTACCTTTTGCTATTCTTTTCTGATTCCTTTTCTCGGCTTTTTCAATTCTTTTTTTATTAATTTCATCATATTTTATATTTCTTCTTTCCTTCAACTCCCTCATTTTTTGAGTATCAATCTGAAAATATAACCAGGCATTAAAGGGAATATTAGAAAGCACCATTGAATTTGGTTTTTGCTTGACATACATTAAAATTTCATCCTTATTTAATTTTGCTTTATCCTTGTCTTTTATATCTACATACGCTACTACATATTGATTCCCCTTTAAAAATTTACTTAATTGTTTTCTGATATTACAATTTGTCAGTAGAAATATTAAACCACCTACGCTAATATAAATATGTATTTTTGTAAACCAAATTTTCACTATGTACTCTTTAAATAATAATCAAATTAAATTTATCAAATCCTTGCATCATAAAAAATACAGGCAAGAACATAAAATGTTTTTGATTGAAGGCGAAAAGTTAGTAAATGAAGTAATAAGAGACAAGCCCAATATTATTGAATTTCTTGTAGTTAATAAGGACTTTCAAAATCCGTTTTCTAATAAAATTCCCTGCTTTACTGCTCATCATCACATTTTTGAATCCCTTAGCTTATTAGCATCTCCTCCACCTATTATGGCTGTTTGTAAATTTTTACCTGATAACTTCACTCGTATAGTAGATCTTGATAAGCAATTTACTTTTTACCTACACAATATTAACGACCCCGGTAACTTAGGAACTATTATTCGGATATGTGATTGGTTTGGAATACCGCAATTATTTTGCTCTAAAGATTCAGTAGAATTATACAACCCCAAAACAATTAATGCCAGCAAAGGTTCTTTCTTAAGAGTAAAAGTAGATTACATTGATTTCAAAACATTACTTCTCTCAAAATCTATTCCCGTTTATTCAACAGATATGAATGGAAAAAACATTAAAAGTGTTACAATAAAAAATGGTATCATCGTTTTAGGAAATGAGTCGCATGGGGTTTCTGATGAAATAAAATCAATGAGCAAAGAAATCATCAGTATTCCTAAACACCCTGATAGTAAGGCAGAATCTCTTAACGTTGCAATGAGTGCATCAATCATTTGCTCTTATCTTTCACTCAAACAATAAAAAATCATCTATACAATGTTACATGCCCCACAAATTCCTTCTTGATGTTTTGTACTGTTGTAAAGCATCTTATCTTATATACATATACATCATTTTTTGCATCTGTACCCTTTACCTTACCGTCCCACCCCTCATAAATATCATTCGTCTTGAATATTAACTCTCCCCATCTATCATATATCTGCATCTCAAACCCCTCCTCTACAAAACCCGCCCCCCTCACATTAAATACATCATTCTTGCCATCACCATTAGGCGTAAATACATCCGGTATATACATCGTAAATTCCTCCTCTACACTTATCAACCTATACACTGTATCAGTACATCCATATACATTGGTAGCAATCAACATCACAGGATATACCCCTACACTCGTATATGTATATGCACTATTCTGTTTATCTGATGTATCTCCTTGCACCATATTATCCCCAAAATCCCAATGCCAATTTGAAATAGGACCATTATTATAAGTCCCGCTAAACTCTACTTCATTCTTCAATAAGGTAGGAACAGATGGACTATATATGATGGATGGCTCCGGCCTTGGATATACCTGTATCGCAAATGGTGCCTGAACCACATTCTTACATCCATTACTATCTATCAAGTACACCTTAACAGGATAAACACCCGCCTTATCAAAACAATAACTTATACTATCTCCATTCGCATATAAATTATAACTAAAGTCCCATATCGTATTGATTGAAACTGGCTGTGCATTCGCTTTTATATTGACACATAAAGGTCGGCAACCACTTATTTTATCATATACAAAATTCGGCTGGGGAACAGGCAACACATTTACCCAAAAACCACTTGTTATTGTCTGCTGCGGGCATGCCACATCATTTGCTATTACCGTGTAATAGGTGGTCTGATTCGGCTTCACAATATTGGCAAATCCAGCAGGAAAGTATAACCCACTATAAGGGAACCACTGATATGTATATACACCACTGCCACCCGTACACATCACATACACCATTGAACTATCTCCCTTGCATAATGTAATATCCGATGGGGTAACTGAAAAAGCAATTGGAGTAAGTACATTAATGTTAATAGAATTGGAAGACACACACCCACCATTTGGTTGTAATGATAATGTATAAACCCCACTCATTCCAAAATTAGCATTCGGTATATTTAAATTCTGCTGATTAGATACCACCTGACCATAAGGATTAGTCCATGTATAAGATGATGCTCCACCAGGACCATTAACTAATATAGGATCACCAGGACAAATATTAGGATTAGGAGGCAAAGTAAAACTCATTTTAGGCAATATAATTAAATCTGTTGTAGTATAAGTATTACAAGAAACTGTTCCGGCATTATAAACAGCATAAACAGTATATGTTCCACTCAAATTAGATTGGGCGTTGGCAATACTGATATTTTGAGAGGTAGAATTAAAATTACCAGGACCATTCCAAGAATAGCTAGAAGCACTAATGGCAGTAGCAGATAACACCGCGTTATCTCCCACACATATAGTTTGAGAAGGGATTATACTTATTGAATTGACAGGAACAACATACAGTGATGTTGTATAATTAGAGGAACAATTTAAAGTACCACTAATATAAGAAACCGCTAGCGAGTATGTTCCATTATAATTAGTAGTTACATTGTTTAAAGCTACATTTTGTTGATTAGAACTAAAACCACCAGGACCTGTCCAAGAATAATTTAAATTACCACCACCTGCAGTACTTGCCGAAAGGGTAAAATTACTACCTGGGCACAAAGTGGTGGAAGGTACAACAGTGGTTGCTCCCTGTCCAATAATGCTAACATTAGTCACTAACTGACAATTATTTCCTGCATTACCAATAGTTACAGAGTAATTACCAGATTGATTAACATTTGCATTAGTTATTACCGGGTTTTGTTGATTAGAAGTAAACCCTCCTGGACCTGACCACGTATATGTAGCATTAGCCGGTGCACCAGTAATGTTAAGAGAAAGGGTTTGCCCGGCACAAATGGGTGAATTATTGGTAACTGTATAGTTATTGGAGTTGGTAATAGTAATAGGGGCAGATACTGAAATTGTAAAGCCATCGCAACGAGTATAAGTAGTAACAGCCGTAAATGTTTTAGTAGACGATGGACAAACCTGAACAGTATTAGAAGTAGCAATTAAACCTGTATTATCAAACCATTGTATCGGACCATTGATAAGGGGGCCTGTTGGTACAAACCTCCACGCTTCATTTGAAGCACTCCATGGGCCGGTATTTCTTCCTGGCGGAGTTAAGCCACTGGTACCAGTTGCATTCTGAATGCCAACAAGGGCATTTCCACTATTCCAAGAAGAACATGTAGGTTTATTTTGAATATAAACTTCTATTACATTGGTCGTTTCATATAATACTATTTCAGTACTGCTTTGTAGATTATTGCAACTAAAATGGCAGACGTTTACAAATTTTACAACAAAAGTTCTACAAGGAGGCGCGCCTGTTACTTCCCAAAAAATACCTCCACATACGGATGGGTCTATATCGTGGTATACCCCAAATATTGCATTAAGTGGCAAATTAGCATTAGGACAAGAAGAAGAGTAACTCCATGGACAGAATTGATTGGCATAAGACATGTTAAAAGAAACAAGCCCATTTGCTCCAACTACACATTGATTATACATGTTTCCATAAAAACAAAATGGAAATGGTAAATTAATTGCTCCACTCCAAATATCATCCTGATTTACAAATAATGCATTACCAGAAGAAGTAATAGGAAATGGTGGATTGAATGGAATAGAGGTTACACTGTAAGAAGTCGTTTGTCCGATATTAAAAGCTACTGCCGACAAAGTAGTGCAAGGCGATACGCAACCAACAGTATTGGATGTTGCAGACACAGTAACATTTGGACAACCTGGACCTTGGGCAATTAAAATTTGTAAATGCCCTAAAAAACTAATCATCAAAATTAAATATCTTTTTTTCATAAAGTTCGTTGGGCTTCAAATTTAAAGAAAAGATAATATCAAAATAAAATCTTTCACTCAAAAGAATATACCATTCGCTCAAAATTTAACTAGTTTCATTCTAAAGTCACCAATAATTGTTTACTTTTACTAATCAGTACCATTTTTATATCCATTACACTTCAATTGAGTATTTTTATGGCAAAAATTTTTTATGATTAAAAAAATCGAACACATAGGAGTTGCTGTCAAATCTTTAGATGCTCAAAAAACTTTTGAAAAAATTCTGAACTATTCTTCCTATAAAACCGAAGATGTATCAAGTGAAAAAGTAAAAGTCATTTTTTTCAATGTTGGAGAAAGTAAGTTAGAATTGTTGGAAAGTACTGATAGCTCCGGCACTATCACTAAATTTATAGAAAAAAAAGGTGAAGGCATTCATCATATAGCCCTATCTGTAGATAATATAATAGAAGAAATGAACCGCCTGCAAAAAGAAGGATTTGAATTCATTTATGCCGAACCTAAAAGGGGAGCAGACAATCAGCTTATTAATTTTATTCATCCTAAATTTACACATGGTGTTTTAATAGAACTGTGTCAGGAAATTAAATAAAAGCTCATGTACACAGTTAGTAAATGCAGATGTATTTCTGTATGTTTGCATTTAAAATTTTTATTTTATGGACCTTGAAACACTTATCAATAAAAGTGAAACAAGAATATTTAAAGCAATATTTCCTAATACAACTAATCATTACGACACTTTGTTTGGGGGAACGGCTATGCAATGGATGGATGAAGTAGCATTCATTACCGCTACCCGTTTTTCAAGAAAGAGATGTGTAACCGTTTGTTCAGATAGAATTGATTTTAAACAACCCATTCCCGCCGGAACTATCGTAGAACTCATAGGAAGAGTAAGCAAAGTAGGTACAACAAGCGTCGTGGTAAAAGTTGATATTTTTGTAGAAGACATGTACAGTGCCCACCGGGAAAAAGCTATTAGTGGAGAATTTACTTTTGTAGCTATAGATGAACAAAAAAAGCCCGTTAAAATATTGTCATAATACATGATGGATATTTCTATTATCATAGTGAATTACAATGTTCGTTTTTTTCTAGAACAATGCATTCGTTCTGTGTATGGTGCAAAAGATGGGCTGGCTATTGAAATAATTGTTGTAGATAATCATTCAGTAGATGGCTCGGTTCAAATGATAAAGGAAAAATTTTCAGATGTCATTCTAATAGAAAATAAAGAGAATGTTGGCTTTTCAAAAGCCAATAATCAAGGCATTCATTTGTCTAAAGGAAAATATGTATTGTTACTCAATCCCGATACTGTATTACAAGAAGACACCTTAATAAAATGTTTTCAATTTATGGAAACACATGCCGATGCAGGTGCATTAGGTGTAAAGATGTTTGATGGAAAAGGAAATTTTTTACCTGAATCAAAAAGAGGATTACCTACACCCATCGTTGCATTTTACAAGATATTCGGCTTGTCTAAGCTTTTTCCTAAATCTAAAATATTTGGAAAATATCATCTGACATATTTGGATAAAAACACTAATCATGTGGTAGATGTTTTATCAGGAGCATTTATGTTTATTCGTAAAGAAGTGTTAGATAAAATTGGAGGATTAGATGAAGATTTCTTTATGTATGGAGAAGATATTGATTTATCTTATAGAATAAAAAAAGCGGGTTACCACAATTATTATTTATCTGAAACCAGCATTATTCACTACAAAGGAGAGAGCACTAAAAAAAGTAGTATAAATTATGTGCTAACATTTTACAAAGCCATGCAAATATTTGCAGACAAGCATTTTTCAAACTCCTATGCACACGTGTTTCATTTTATGATTTATATCGCTATTTACTTTAGAGCAGGCCTGTCCATTATTCATAGATTTTTCAAACGACTACTCATACCACTTTCCGATATTGCGTTCATGTCCTTTTTTATCCTTTTGTTTGCTTTTTGGTATGAAAAAAATTATAAGCTAAGCGAAAATTATTACGACAGAAATTTACTTTATATTAGTGTTATAGCATATAGCTGCTTAATGGTATTGAATGTGTATTTTCAAGGTGGATATGAAAAACATCCTAAATACAAAAACATTTTACAAGGGAACATTATTGGTTTATTAATGGTATTGAGTATCTATGCTCTTTTGCCTGAAAATTTAAGGTTTTCAAGAGGTATTATTTTGGCAGGAAGCATCATTGCATGGTTGTATTTTACTTTAAGCCGATGGCTGTATTTTTTTATCGGCGTCAAAAATTATTCCTATTTATCATCCGTGCTACCAAAAAATATTTTGATAGTAGGCGATGAAGAAGAATTTGAAAGAGTAAAAAAAATCATACAAAACAGCCCTGTCTCTATTAACTATATTGGACTTATCAAAACATCTGAAACACAAACTTCTACAAATCCTTATTTTTCGGGATACTTAAAGGATATTGAAGAAATTATTCGATTGGAAAAAATTGACGAGGTAATTTTTTGTACAAAACAACTCAACATGCAAAATATCATTGAGTGGATGATAAAATTGAGTTATTTACCTGTTCATTACAAAATTGCTCATCCGGACGAGTTATACATCATTGGTAGTAATGATATTCATTCTCAAGGAGAATTGTATTCATTGGACTTTAAAACTATTTTACTACCAGAAAATCAAAGAAAAAAAAGAGTGTTAGACATTCTTTTATCTTTGATAACATTGGTATTATTACCCTTTATCATATTTTTATTTAAACAAAAAAAACAGTTAATAAAAAATATTTTTGAAGTACTGCTTGGACATAAAACATGGGTAGGACTTGGAAAATTCAAAGACGAATATTTACCCAAATTAAAGCCATCGGTTCTGTTTATAGGAAAACTCAAAGGATATGATGAACGTGCTGATAAAGCAAAAGAATTAAGCTATTTGTATTGCAAACATTATCAACCCTACAATGACTTGCTGGCCTTTTTCCGACTGTTTCATTTAATAGACCATGAATAAAATTGAAATCACTAAAGATACCTCGCCTACTGTATTCAATACAGATTTAAATGCTCGTTACCATTCTATTCACGGAGCTCTTCAGGAAAGCAAGCATGTATTTATTCAAAATGGAGTAGATTTTTATGTTCAACATACCAATCATACTTCACTCAAAATTATAGAAGTAGGGTTTGGCACAGGTCTTAATTGCTGGCTTACATTTCAATATTTTCACAAAAATCATTTATCCAAAAACATTCAATATATAGGAATAGAAAAATATCCGTTAGAAGAATCCATTCTTAAAGAATTAATTCAGTATTCTCCTTTTTGTGAAAATCAAAAGTTGTTTTTTCAATTACATCTTAATCAACAATATATCAAAGTTGACAAATACTTTACACTCTTAAAATACATAAAAGATATTAATGCTGCTTTATCTGAAATAGAAAAAGATACCATTGATATTGTGTTTTACGATGCTTTTGCTCCATCCTCTCAACCTGATATGTGGAAAAAAGAAATTTTTGAAACATTATATACCTTAATGAAAAAACAAGGTGTTTTGGTAACCTTTTGTGCTAAAGGTGCATTTAAAAGAACATTAAAACAAATCGGTTATTTTGTAGAGTCGCCAAAAGGTGCATTCGGAAAAAGAGAAATGACCCGAGCCATCAAAAAATAAAAAAGAATGTTAGCACCAAAATTTTTCAGAATAGGAGTGTACGGATTATTACTGCAAAACAATCATTTATTGATTGCAAAAGAAATAATTAAAGGAAAAGAAATTATAAAATTTCCTGGGGGCGGATTACAACTAGGTGAAGGTATTAAAGATGCATTGATAAGAGAATTCAAAGAAGAATTGGAAATTACAATTGAACTGTTACAACATATTTACATTAATGATTTTTATGTGCAATCAGCAGTTAATTCTGATTTTCAAGTCATTGCTATTTATTATCTGGTTAATACACAACAAGCATTACCCTCAACAACATTTACAAGAAACAATATCACTTTTTATTGGGAAAATATTGTTCAACTCAGTGAAAATGTATTTACATTTGAGACCGACAAAAAAGCTTTTCTGCAACTCAAAAAACTCATATTATGATTCAAAGAATTCAAACCATTTATTTGCTGATTTCTATTATCCTCTCTTCACTTTTGTTTTTCTTTCCCTTTCAAAGCAATATTCTTTTTTCAGAAATAAAGGATATTACCTTAAATTGGAAAAATCACGCTAACAGCTATCTACAATTAGCAAGCATTCTCAATGCTTTTCTTATTTTGCTTACAATCATGACTATTTTTTTATATAAAAAAAGAAAAATACAAATGAAACTATGTTACTCTATTTCCATATTACAAATTATTTTACTATTACTAATGCTCCATGGCGCCAATCAAGAACAAGGATTACCTACTTATAAATTGCCTTTTATTATACCAATCATCAACACTATCATTATTCAAATGGCTCGCTTTTATATTAAAAAAGATGAGGAATTAGTAAGGTCTGCAGATAGATTACGTTAAGTAATCAAATACTTTAGTAAAAAGAAAATAAGTGCTTGTAAAATAATTATTCCATCGTAAAAAATATACACATAAATACCCTGAAAAGATTTTTTGATGTTCAAAAACAAATTAATCAAACAAAACTGTATTACCGCATTGAAAAGAAATATTTTTCCCATTAATGCTCCTGTTATCAAATAACAAACAGATAATATTCTGATTAGATATTTTGTTTTACTTAATCCAATTTTTTTAGGAATCGTCATGATTGTATCACGATGCATGCTTTTTATGTCAAACGGAATAGTGAGTGTAAAAACATACAAAAACTGTTGTAAATACAATACTATATCCCATTTAAAAACAAAGAAAAATACCCAAAGTATCCACGAGACAGAAATGACAAACGATTTCAAAAAAAATATTTTTCTAAAAAAAGAATAATACAATCCAATGAGTATGAGATTCAACAATAGAATACTTATTCTGTTTAAATTGATTGAATAATGATACAAACACCCAATCCCAATCAAAGCAACCAATATAATAGCCAAAGAAAGGTTCCTTAATTTTTTATGTTGAGATAACCGTAAGTACATATATCCACCCATTCCTACCAAAAAAAATACACTTACAAACAAAAAGTACACTTTAAGATTAAAATACCAATAAGCATAAATCACAAAAGAAGAAAAAGCAGCCGCAGTAACAATGGTACCTAATACTTTCTCTCTCATATTTTTCAAAACATTAGATTATACAAGGAACAAAACTGCACACAAATATTCTGATTTTCAAAGCTTTTTTATTGGTATAGATTATTTCAGTAACTTTATGCTCAAAAAATATGTCATCTGCCATTCATTTATCTCCCCTTAAAAAAACCCCAATTTACAACAAACACATAGCATTGAACGCCAAAATGGTACCTTTTGCTGGGTTTGAAATGCCTGTGTCATACTCGGGTGTGAACGATGAACATCTTACAGTAAGAAATGCCGTAGGAATATTTGATGTATCACACATGGGCGAATTTGTCATCAAAGGCAAAGAAGCTACTCAACTCATTCAATTCCTTACTACTAATGATGTATCGGTTTTAAAAGACAAGCAAGCCCAATACTCTTGTATGACCAATACCAACGGCGGAATTATTGATGATTTGATAGTATACAGATGGAATGAAAACGAATACTACCTCGTTGTCAATGCATCTAACATAGACAAGGATTTTAACTGGATAAAACAACACAACCAGTTTGATGCCGATGTACAAAATATTAGTAACAACTTGAGTTTACTTGCTGTACAAGGCCCAAATGCTATTCATACACTCCAAAAACTTACCAGTATAGATTTATCCAAAATACCCTATTATCACTTTGAAGCAGGCGAAATAGCAGGAATAAAAGATGTAATCATATCCAATACCGGTTATACAGGTGCAGGTGGCTTTGAAATTTATGTATGGAATGCTGATGCCGAAAAAATATGGGATGCTGTACTAGAAGCAGGAAAAGAATTTGGAATAAAACCATGTGGACTTGGTGCAAGAGATACACTTCGTTTAGAAATGGGATTTTGCTTATATGGTAATGATATTAATGACCATACCACACCATTAGAAGCCGGTCTTGGATGGATAACTAAATTCAACAAAAATTTTATAGGCAAGGATATTTTACTTAAACAAAAAGAAACCGGCATTGAAAAAAAATTAGTAGGATTTGAAATGATAGAACGCGGCATTCCAAGACAACACTATCTGATTGCCAACTCCGATGGAAAAACCATCGGTGAAGTTACATCGGGTACACAATCTCCTTCCTTAAATAAAGGAATAGGATTAGGGTATGTAAAAACAGAATTTTCAAAACCCGATACTGAAATTTTCATCATTGTCCGAGACAAACCAGTAAAAGCAAAAATTGTAAAAACCCCATTTATTAAAAAATAATCCAAGCAAATAAACACGTAAATGCCCGATATCAATATCATACTCACACCTGCAGAATTTGAATATTACAAAATTACTTCATCAGATAATATTATTGTGGTCATTGATATTTTTCGTGCCACCTCCACTATTGTTACTGCTCTTGCCAATGGAGCAAAATCCATTATTCCCGTAGCTACCATTGAAGAAGCCAAACAATTGAAAGAAAAAAATTATTTAATAGCAGGCGAAAAAAATGGCATTCCCGTAGAAGGTTTTGATTTTGGAAATAGTCCCTTGGAATTTTTAAATGACAACATCAAAAACAAAGATATAGTTATTACTACAACAAACGGAACACAAGCCATTCACACAGCAAAAAATGCAGGTGAAATTATTATCGGGTCATTTTTAAATCTCCAGGCAGTAGCAGAATACATTCTTCAGCAACACAAAAACGTAATACTACTCTGTGCCGGATGGAAAAATAAATTCAATTTAGAAGATTTTGTATTTGCTGGTTCACTGACACACCATCTTTATTCTACTAACCAATACCAACTCGCCTCTGACTCCGCATTACTGGGTTATCTTACATTTGACCGCTCCCGCAGAAAACTCAAAGAATTTCTCAACATGGCTTCTCATAAAAAACGTCTTGAAAATCTTAATCTGGATGCCGACATTGATTTTTGTCTAACTTTGAATAAATATTTTGTTGTACCAAAACTTGTCAATAATAAAATAACATGCCTCATACATCAAAATACCTGTTAAAAGTAATAGCTAAACCCCATGCTCATCATTTAAAGCACCATTGGTTAGATAATACAACACTAAAAGTTGACATTCCTGCTCCCCCTGAAAACAACCAAGCAAATGCACTACTTGTTTCTTATTTAAGTAAATTGCTTCAAGTACCTGAAAACTCAATATACATCAAATCGGGAAAAAATTCTAAACATAAGTTTGTTTTAATTCCAATGAGTTTAGATAAAATCAAAGAAAAAATAAATCAGCCCCATTAAGGTATTATTTCTTCTCCTTCAATATAATTCAGTTCTTTATGAAAAGTTTCTTTTAAGTTTGACACACTCCATAGAGCCAATACAAATATCACTATCCCAATCATAACGGCAGAATTCACGCTTCCAACATAATCTTTCAAATATAAGTGCGAAATAGACATCAGCGGCACAGAACCTCTTACAAAATTAGGAGCCGTAGTGGCTACAGTTCCTCTGATATTAGTACCAAAGGATTCCGCTGCTACAGCCATAAATACAGCCCAATACCCTGCAAAATAACCCAATACAAATACAATAAAATAAAACCATAACAAAGAATCCTGAACAAAAAGAAAATAAATACTTGTAGCAACCATCGTTCCCAATATAAAAACATATAATGCCTTCTTTCTGCTCCTTAATCTCTGACTTAAAAATCCACTGGATAAATCACCAAGCGATACACCCATGTATTCCACCATAATAGGTATCCTAGCTTCTTTTGGGTAATTATGCATGCCCAGTGCTTTTGTCATTTCAGGAGCAAACTGAATAAGCATATATGTAACATACCATACCGGTAAAGCAATTAAAATCACTGAAAAATATTTCAGCAATACACCCCTATGTGAAAACAAATATAAAAAATTGCCTCTTTGTGCCTTACTATGCTTGATATTACTATACATTCCTGATTCATATACACCAATTCTTAATAACAACAACAAAAATCCCAACACACCACCAATATAATAAGACATTCGCCAATTATTTATATAATAAGTGGTTAATCCCGCAAAAACAGCCCCTAATAAACCAATGGTAGCAACCATAGTGGTACCCATACCCCTTGTTTCCTTTGGCATGGTCTCTGATACCAAAGTGACCCCTGCTCCTAATTCCCCTGCCAATCCAAACCCTGACACAAACCTCAATACAGCATACGCATCTGTATCATTCACCATTCCATTTAAAACATTAGCCACAGAATAAGTAATAATACTTCCAAACAATACCGACAACCTACCTTTTTTATCTGCCAAAACACCCCAAACAATGCCCCCCACCAACATACCAAACATTTGCCAATTCAATAGCTGAGTACCCACCTTTTCAATATACTGATCTATATTCACTAATTCTTCCTGTGGAAGTGTCTGAGTAAGAATATCCCTTAAAGACGCTACTCTTTCCATTCCGAACAATACCAAATCATATATATCTACAAAATAACCAAGAGCAGCTACAATAACCACTTTATTCAATAAATTGACATGATATCCTTTTTGATACATAAGAAATTTTATGGCAAATGTATATTAAATTTTTTAATTGCATTGTAATCTAAAAAAATGATGGGTCATATTCTCAATCATCTGTTAACACATTTTATTTTTCTACAAATACCAAAAAATAGGTATATTTGCAGCAAAGAAAAATTTAGAATAAATCTAAATAAACATCAAACTTATGATTACCATTACAGAAAATGCCAAAAACAAAGCGTTAGAACTCATGAAAGCCGAAAATCGCCCCGAAGGCACGTTCATTCGTGTAGCCGTAGAAGGGGGCGGCTGCTCAGGACTTACCTACAAATTAGAGTTTGACAATCAACTTAAAGAAAATGACAAAGTGTTTGAAGATAAGGGAATAAAAATTGTAGTAGATAAAAAAAGTTTTCTCTATCTGGTAGGAACAGAATTAGATTACACCGATGGACTAAATGGCAAGGGCTTTGTATTTAATAATCCCAATGCCACCCGCACTTGCGGATGTGGCGAAAGTTTTGCTGTCTAAAAAAACGAATCATGGCTAATGAAATTATCAAAGAACAAATTAACAAAGAGTACGAATGGGGCTGGAGTTTTGACATTGAAGCCGAAACCGCACCAAAAGGTTTGAATGAAGAAATCATTCGCTTCATCTCTTACAAAAAAAACGAGCCCGATTGGCTGTTAGATTTTCGCCTCAAAGCATTTCGGTATTGGAAGGAAATGTCTCATCCTAATTGGGCACATCTCAAATTTGAAATACCTCATTTTCAGGATATTATCTATTATGCCGCACCCAAGAAAAAAAACATCAGTAGTTTAGACGAAGTAGACCCCGAAATACTAAAAATGTTTGAACGACTAGGCATTCCTTTGGAAGAACAAAAAATACTGGCAGGCGTTACTCCTAATATAGCCATTGATGCCGTGTTAGACAGTGTGTCTGTTAAAACAACCTTTAGAGAAGTATTAGCCGAAAAAGGCATTATCTTTTGCTCATTTAGCGAAGCCGTTCAAAACCACCCGGACTTAGTAAAAAAGTATCTTGGAAGTGTAGTGCCTTATACAGACAATTTTTATGCAGCACTTAATTCAGCAGTATTTTCTGATGGTTCTTTCTGCTATATTCCAAAAGGCGTGCGCTGCCCAATGGAGTTATCTACTTATTTTCGCATCAATACAGCCGGCACAGGTCAATTTGAACGCACTTTAATCATTGCTGATGAAGAGAGTTATGTCAGTTATCTTGAAGGATGCACTGCACCTCGCCGCGATGAAAATCAACTACACGCAGCTGTTGTAGAAATTGTTGCACACCGCAATGCAGAAGTAAAATACAGTACCGTCCAAAATTGGTACCCCGGCGATAAAGAAGGCAAAGGGGGTGTATTTAACTTTGTTACCAAACGGGGCATTTGCTTAGAAGACAATTCTAAAATCAGTTGGACACAAGTAGAAACGGGCTCTGCTATTACCTGGAAATACCCTTCTGTTATTTTGAAAGGAAATAACAGTGTAGGTGAATTTTATTCAATTGCACTAACAAATAATTATCAGCAAGCCGACACAGGCACCAAAATGATACATATAGGAAAAAATACCCGCTCTACCATTGTGTCAAAAGGAATAGCCGCTGGTTTTTCCGAAAACAATTACCGTGGACTGGTTCAAATTCGTAAAGGCGCAAGTAATGCACGTAATTATACACAATGTGATAGTTTATTGCTTTCTGATAAATGCGGCGCTCACACTTTTCCCTATATTGAAGTCAAAGACACCACAGCTATTGTTGAACACGAAGCCACTACCGGAAAAATTTCTGAAGAGCAATTGTTTTATTGCCAACAACGCGGTATTGACAAAGAAAAAGCCGTATCTATTATTGTAAACGGCTACTGCAAAGATATTCTCAATAAACTACCTATGGAGTTTGCCGTAGAAGCTCAGAAATTATTGGAAATTTCACTGGAAGGAAGTGTCGGATAATATAGAATATAGAATATAGAATGTAGAATGAAATCAATCACTCAATAAAAACAAAATGTATGTCCTTATTAAGTATTAAAAATTTACACGTAACAGTCGATGGAAATGATATCCTCAAAGGTATCAATCTTGACATCAATAGCGGAGAAATTCATGCTATTATGGGCCCCAATGGTTCAGGAAAATCCACTTTATCTTATGTATTAGCAGGAAAAGAAGGATATGAGGTAACAGAAGGCGAAATTATTTTCAATGGAAAAAACATACTGGAATTAAGCCCCGAAGACAGAGCCCGAGAAGGTATATTCTTAGCTTTTCAATATCCTGTAGAAATTCCAGGTGTAAATAATATTCAATTTTTACGCACAGCGCTTAATAGTATTCGCCAATACAAAGGACTAGAGCCCATAGAAGCATCCGATTTTCTTAAATTAGTAAAAGAAAAACAAAAGGATTTAGATTTACCCGCCAATCTTATCAATCGCTCACTCAACGACGGATTCAGTGGTGGAGAAAAAAAGAAAAATGAAATTTTTCAACTATCTGTTTTAAATCCTTTACTGGCTGTATTAGACGAAACCGATTCAGGGTTAGATATTGATGCGCTCAAAATTGTAGCCCAAGGTGTCAATCGTTATCATAACAAAGACAATGCAGTGCTGGTCATTACTCACTATCAACGTTTGTTAGAATATATTGTTCCTGATTACGTTCATATCCTTTACAAAGGTAAAATCATTAAAAGCGGAGACAAAACACTGGCATTAGAGTTAGAAAAAAGCGGATATGAAGCATTCAAAGTGGAAATTTAAACAACTCAATCATGGAAATAACAGCATTAAAAGATAATACCTTCTTAAACAACTGGCTGGCACAAATTCCGACAAAAGTCCATTACGTTCCAGATAATGTGTTGGTTCAGGCATTACAATACATAGAAGAAAAAGGCATTCCGACTATTAAAAATGAGCAATACAAAAACGTCCCCATAGAAAGTATTCTAAAAAGAAATTTTAGAAACCTAATCCTTAAAAGTGAAACAGCGGAAGATATTCAAAACTTCCGGTACCCTAACACTATTATTATTAGTAATAACAAAACCTCTTACCAATTAAAAGAAGAAGGCATTCAGATTTATGAAGAAAATACTATAAAGGATATATACAAAAAATACATTGGTAGCACTTCTTTGCATACAAAAGATTTTTTTGCCGCGCTAAATACTGCCTATTGCTCTCATTTGAGCATTATCCATATTCAAAAAACATTGCAATATCCCATTTATATTCATCATCAGTTATCTTCTCATTCTAATTTTCAACAAAGCAGAATTTTAGTTATTGTAGATAAAAGCGTAGAATGTACCATATTTTCTGAAATTTCAGGAAACGTCCATCAACCAACATTTTTAAATATTTTGGGAGAAGTATTCATGGATGAAAATGCATTGATAAATTGGATAAGTAAGCAGAAAGACACATCTCAACTTTTATATACGATAACCAACTACGCTTTTTCTCTTGCTGGATCAGCAAAATTAAAACATCATCAAATCAGTTTAAATGGGGCCATGTGGAGAAATAATTTAAACATCCATATAAATGACAAAGCAGCAAACGCAGAACTAAAAGGATTGAGCATTGGAAAAAATCAAAACATTATCAGCCAAAATACCGCTATTTTACACCATTCGGGCTATGCACATTCCAATCAGTTATACAAAAATATTGCTGATGATAAAAGCACGGTACTTTTTAACGGATTTATACTTGTCAATAAAAATGCACAAAAAACCAATGCTTACCAAAGTAGTAAAAACTTATTACTAAACGACAATGCCACTATTTTTGCAAAACCACAGTTAGAAATATATGCCGATGATGTAAAGTGTTCCCACGGATCTTCTACCGGAGCATTAAACGAAGACGCTATGTTTTATTTGAGAGCAAGGGGTATTGATAAAACCACAGCACAAAAATTATTATTACACGCATTTTTCAACGACATATTAGAAAGCATTGAAAATACTCATATAAGAGAATACATTCAAAATCAAATTCACATTTAATAATGAGTCCTGTTCCAGATATAAGGAAACAATTCCCATTTATCACCCAGCAGTCAGATAAAATATATTTTGATAATGCGGCTACCACCCAAAAACCCTATGCCGTATTGGAAAGTATTCAAAACTACTATACCCGTATTAATGCCAACATCCATCGTGGCGTACACCATTGGAGTATTTTAGCAACCGAACACTACGAAGCTGCCCGCAAAACAGTTGCACAATTCATTCATGCACAAGATCCTTCCGAAATTATATTTACTTCAGGTACTACCCATAGCATTAATTTATTAGCCGATTGTCTAAGTAATACTTATTTTCAACAAAACGATGAAATTATCCTTTCGGTTTTAGACCATCATTCCAACATTTTACCTTGGCAAAATCGTGCTAATAAATTTGGTTATCAACTGAAATACGCCCACATTAACGCACAGTATCAAATAGATACAGAGCACTTGAAATCTTTGATTACCAGGAAAACCAAACTCATTGCCATTGCCCATGTGTCCAATACATTAGGTAGTATTAACGATGTAAAAAGCATTATAGATTATGCTCACCAACACAATATTCCTGTCTTATTAGATGCGGCTCAATCCATTGCTCATTTTCCAATTAATGTACAAGAATTAAATGCTGATTTTTTGGCTTTTAGTGGGCATAAAATGTATGCACCCACAGGAATAGGAGTATTATATGCATCAAAAAAATTTCACCATTGGTTACAACCACTGAGTAGTGGCGGAGGCACCATTGTAGATGTAGATTTATACAAAGCCGAGTTTGCAGAAATACCTTTACGATTAGAAGCAGGAACACCTCATATAGAAGGAGTTATTGGCCTGAAACACGCTATAGATTTTATCTATCAAAATGGTGGAATAAATCAATTTTATTTATGGGAAGAGGAATTGAGAAAACATCTTTACAGCAACCTGACAGAGCTACAAGATGACATAGATATTTACACCGATGCGCATACACCTTCTGTACCAGTCATATCTTTTAATATCAAAAATAATCACCCTTACGATACAGGAACTTTGCTCAATAACTTTGGTATCGCAGTACGAACCGGACATCATTGTACCCAGCCACTTATGAAACACTTAAAAATCCCAGGAACAGTCCGCATATCTTTAGCCGTGTATAATACATTAGAAGAAATTGACCGATTTATCATAGCCCTGAAAAAAACCATTAAAATGCTTAAGTAATGAATCCTATCAAAAATATAGAACAGGAATTGATAGATGAATTTGCCTTATTTGGCAACGATTGGGAAGCCAAGTATAATTACATTATTGAATTAGGAAAAGAGTTACCCTCCATCCCCGAAGAATATAAAAAAGACAATTATTTAATAAAAGGTTGTCAGAGTCGCGTATGGCTTAAAGCCGATAAAACAAATGACACAATGCAATATTATGCGGATAGCGATGCCTTAATTCCCAAAGGCATCATTGCTTTATTGCTAAAATTAGTCAATCATCAAAAATCCAAAGATATTTTAGAGTACGATTTTTCTATCATTGACCAGATTGGACTAACACAACATCTTACGCCAACAAGAGCCAATGGTTTAGTAAACATGATCAAACAAATTAAACAATATGCTCAAAACTAATTAGTATGGCAGCAGTCATCATCACCAACAATACAGAACTGATGCAAAAAGTTATAGATACCATCAAAACGTGCTATGACCCTGAAATACCCGTTGATATTTGGGAATTAGGATTGATATATGAACTACACCTGAATGACAACAATGAGTTAAAAGTAGTCATGACACTCACATCGCCTAATTGCCCGGCAGCAGAGCATTTGCCTATGGATGTTGAAAATAAATTAAAGGAACTGCCCGATCTTAAAAAAGTAGAAATACAGCTTACTTTTGAACCACCATGGGATAAAAACATGATGAGCGAAGTGGCTCAATTAGAGTTAGGTTTTTTGTAGTAAGTAAAGACGATTTTAGTTATTTGTTCATCCATTACATTAAAAAACTTAACACAGGTTTAACTTTATGTTTTCATTTAGTTTACATAAAGATAAATTATGCTTAAAATGAATACAGAACAATGCAGGTAATTTTGTAGCAAAAAAATATGCTACGAGTTTTATTACTTATTTTCAACATTCTCATTTTGACTTGTTCAACATACTTCAGCCAACATGTACGAGTATACGGAACCGTAAAAGATTCTATTACAAACGAAACCTTACCCGGAGCTATCGTTTATATTGAAAATACCAATATTTCTACATCTACCGACTTTGAAGGAAATTATGAATTAAATGTAAAGCCAGGTATGTATAAAGTGATTTGCTCTTATATTACATACAATACATTGACAAGAAATATTAATGTTTCATCCGACTTGAATCTTAACTTATTATTAAGTCCCGAAAAAAACACGGTGTTATCTGAAGTGACAGTTGTGGCAGAAAAAGTACTAAACAATGACGCCGGATTAGCCATTATTCAAAAAGAAAATAAAAGTGTAAGTGATGGCATATCGGCAGAACTCATCAAAAAAACAGCTGACAGAACAACCTCCGATGTATTGAAAAGAGTAAGCGGAGTAAGCATTATGAATAACCGATTTGTAGTAATCCGAGGATTAAGTGAAAGATACAATCTTTCTTTTCTTAATAACGCTCCATTACCAAGTACTGAAAGTGACAAACGAGCTTTTTCTTTTGATTTAATTCCATCTCAAATCGTAGATAACATTATCATTAATAAAACAGCCACTCCTGATTTACCAGCAGATTTCGGGGGTGGAAGCATTTTTATAACGACCAAATCCATTCCAGATAAAAATTTTTTCCAGGTATCCTCTTCTGTTGGATATAATACACTATCTACAAACAAACCATTTATGAATTATACAAGCAGCAAATATCATTGGTTAGGCATATATGATAATTCACAAAACATTCCTTCTGCTATACCTGAAAATCCAAAAGATTGGATTACTAACACACAACAAATGCAAATGGCAAAAAACTTTAAAAACGATTTTGGATATAATACAATTAAAATGCTTCCTAACTTAAGTATGAATGTTACCGGCGGATGGGTTAAATCATTTTCAAATAATCATAAGTTAGGTGTAGTATTCTCACAAAATTACTTTAACAGCAACAACCAATTTACTACATATAGGACCAATTACACTAATAATCCTAACAATGACGCTGATGTGCAATTAGATGATGAATTTAAAATTGTGAATACCCAAAATAATGTTATGAATACAAGCTTATTAAATGCAGGGTATCAGTTTAATAAAAAACATCAGATTAACTTTAAAAATATGCTGATGCTCAACTCTAACAAGTCAGTTATTCAACAATTAGGCACCGTTTCTCCCCTTGACCCTAACAGAACCATAGATAAAAACACTTCATTTTTTTACACTCATTCCAAAATTTTCTCCACACAATTAAGTTCTGATAACGAAATTGAATTTTTAAAACTAAAATCTCATCTCACATTAGGATATAGCAATGTAAATATCATTACACCTAATGTTCGCTATATGAGTTATTCTAAATTTATAACTATTCAAAATCCACCTGACCCCAACGAGCCATTGCCTCCATTCGTTAAAGACACCATATATGCTGCAAATGTATCTATTGCATCAACAGGACCTGATTACGCCGGGTATAGATTTTATTCTAAAATGAACGAAGATGTTCGTTCTGTTAAATGGGATGTTGAGAAAGAAGTAAATATATCAAAAATAAAATTTAACTTTCAAACAGGATTTTATTTTCAGCAAAGGCAAAGAAACTTTGACATTCGTCAATTTGGCTACGCCAAATATATTAAAATGGGTTATTTTTTTGCTGACAGTTTACTCTATTTACCTCCCGACCAGATTTTTTCGGAACAAAATATAGGTATATTACCCAATGGATACACCGGATTCAAACTTATTGAAATAACCAAGCCCAGTGATAAATACTTTGCTAAAGCCAATAACTATGCTACTTATTTAATGGCAACTATAGAATGGAAATTTTTAAAAGTAATCGGTGGGGTTAGATACGA
This sequence comes from Bacteroidia bacterium, assembly GCA_026418315.1. GTDB lineage: Bacteria > Bacteroidota > Bacteroidia > B-17B0 > Aurantibacillaceae > BPGX01. The sequence continues at coordinate 21,716 of JAOABO010000003.1, read as the reverse complement.
ATATTATTATCAAAATTTATTAGCCAAAAGAAACCAGCAAGATTCCATTAAAATAAAAGATGTTTACAAAAACTTTTTACCATCCTTAAACATTATTTTCAATATCAATGAAAAAAATGCTGTTAGAATATGTTACTCTCAAACATTGAACAGACCTGAATTCAGAGAACTTGCTCCTGTTAATTGGTACAACCCCATCAACAGATTAGTATATTATGGGAATGATACTTTATTACCAGCCACTATTCATCACTTTGATTTAAGATATGAGCTATACCCCGGTAAAGGGCAATTACTAACCTTTACACCATTTTACAAGTATTTTATCAATCCTATAGAACAAGTCATGTCTCCCGGTTATACAAATGAAATAACATGGGCAAATGCTAAACTTGCAAAAGTATATGGAATTGAAACAGAGTTTAGGATAGAACTTTCAAGCATATTTAAACCCATAAAAGATTCCAATTCTTTACTGGAAAAATTCTCATTGTTCACCAATTTATCTCTCATAAAATCTAAAACATACTTACCTCAAAACATATATTCTGCAAGTAACATTAGACCACTACAAGGGCAATCTCCGTTTTTAATCAACTCAGGAATTACATATTTTGATAAATATTCAAAATGGAAAATTACTGTTGTTTACAATAGAATTGGAAGAAGAATACTTTTTGCAGGTAATCAAAGAGACCCAGATAGATACGAAACCGGCAGAGATGTTATTGATTTTCAAATTTCCAAAATGTTTTACAAAGAT
>JAOABO010000003.1:0-20856 GCA_026418315.1 Bacteroidia bacterium | reverse complement strand
ATCAGTTCAATGTTACCTATAAATTTTAATTAGCAAAGTATGTTTATTGTGGATTGTGAAAAATATATTGTAAATAAAAACGGAATTATAGTAGAACTACCAAAAACAGAATTTGAAATTATTAAACTACTCTCTAAAGTTCCAGGTAAAGTTTACAACAGAAGTCAGATATTTTCAGCAATATGGAATGGTAATACCAAAATAAAAGAAAGAACTGTAGATGTACACATTGTAAATATTAGAAAAAAATTAGGACAGAATATTATCAAAACTATCAAAGGAGTTGGTTACAAGCTCAATATTGAACCCGTTAAAGTCATTGAAAAAGCGGATTAACTTAAATTTAATAATTACACAATACATTTTTGATATTTAATTAATACCAGAAGCAGAACTTTGTGCCATAAAATTAAAAATTAAAGTTATGAAAAAAACAATTCTCAAATTAGCAACTATAGTTGCAGCAACTCAATTTGGATTGGCACAATCGCCTTTCTTTCAACCCACGACATACAGAGGTGCCTTTGCTCCTGCACCTACTCCTATGTGGACAGGCACTTGGTGCGAATGGGATCCACAAAATGTAAATTATCCAGCCCCAACAATGACTGTGTCTTCCAATATTACAACCAATACTACATGGAGCACAGGGCAGGTTATTTTATTAAGTGGACAAATTTTTGTAAAAAACAATGCAGTACTTACTATTCAACCCGGTGTTATTGTTCGTGGAGATAAAAGTGTTGCTGGGTCAGGTTTATTCATTACCAGAGGATCAAAAATCATAGCTCAAGGTACACCCAATCAACCCATTATCTTTACATCTGATCAAGCACCTGGTAACAGAAATATAGGAGATTGGGGAGGTATCATTATTCTTGGTAATGCTTCTACAAATGATCCAGGTGGACAAAATTATATTGAAGGATTACCCAATTCACCAGACACCCAATATGGCGGAGGATCATCTCCAAATGATAATGATAGTTCAGGTATACTGAAATATGTTCGCATTGAATTCGGAGGTTATGCTTATCAACCTAATAAAGAAATTAATGGATTAACTTTTGGGGCCGTAGGAAGAAAAACAGTCATTGATTATGTACAAGTATCTTTTACAAATGACGATGCTTTTGAATGGTTTGGTGGTACTGTAAACTGTAAACATCTCGTTTCTTACCGTAATTTAGATGACGACTTTGATTCTGATAACGGATACAGAGGATATGTTCAATTTGCATTAGCCGTAAGAGACCCCAATATCGCTGATAATCCATCTGTTTCTACATCCGAAGGTTTTGAAAGTGATAATGACCCAACAGGAAGTAACAATACCCCAAAAACTGCCGGCATTTTTTCTAACATAACAATTATAGGACCATACAGAGGCAGTACTTCTAACACAATAGCTTCCGGTTTTAGAAGAGGATTACGTTTAAGAAGAAATACTGAACTTAAAGTTTTCAACTCAATTTTCATGGATCATCCAAGAGGGATATTTATTGATGGTACAGCTTGCGAAAATAATGCAACAAATGGTTTGTTGAAATTTAAATACAATATCATTGCAGGTAATCAAACCGGCAAAGTAACCGAAGTAACTTCAGGTAGTTCATTTAACGCTCCTGCTTGGTTTGGTTCTAATAACAATGACTCTCTGGTAAGTACTTCCGGTATTTTAGTAAATCCATACAACTTTACTAATCCAGATTATCGCCCTGTGACATCAGGCATTGCAGCAAGTGGAGCAGATTTCAATGACCCTGTTTTTAACAATCTTGTTACTTCTGTAAACGCCATTAACAACCCCAATATAACAATGAATGTTTATCCCAATCCTGCTAAAAATTTCATAAGCGTAAGTACAGGAAATGCTATTAGTACAATGACAATTTTAGATATCACAGGAAAAATAATAATGACTGAAAAAAATACTAATCAGTTAGATATCAACCAATTAAATACAGGCGTTTACTTTATTAGAGTAGAAACAGACAATCAACAAATTTTCATAAGTAAATTTGTAAAAGAATAAAAGATAAAACTCTCTCACATCTCTTTAACCAAAAAGCGGGAACTTATGTTCCCGCTTTTTTATTATTGTATTTATTCATAGCATTTTGTATCCCTTCAAAAGCAAAACATAAAATAGCATCCACACATACAGGAATTGTTTTTTGAATAATTTTCCACTCTTCATCTTTCCATTTACCCAAAACATATTCTACTTGCTTACCTTTGGGATAATCTTTACCTATACCAAATCTTAATCTGGGGTACTCATTGGTTTGTAAACATTCCTGGATACTTTTCAACCCATTATGACCACCATCATTTCCTTTAGGATGAATTTTAAATTGCCCTAGTGGAAATGCAATTTCATCTACCAAAACTAAAATATTTTGAAACGGAATATTTAAATTATTTTTCCAATAAAGAACCGCTTTTCCACTTAAATTCATATAAGTAGTAGGTTTAATAATATAAAGCATTCTACCTTTGTACTTTGCTTCTGCTAAAAAAGCCAATTTATCAGAAGAAAAATAAACATTCAATTTATCGGCTAAACTATCTGCTATATCAAAGCCAATATTGTGACGAGTATGTTCGTATTCATCTCCAATATTTCCAAGACCGATAATTAAAAATTTTGACATTTTTTTTTTGCAAAATTGTATAAAATAATTTCTACAATCAGGAAAATCTTAGTTTTACTACAACTATTTATATCAAAAAAATAAGAACTTTTAATTAAACCAAAAAATAATTTTTTGATAAACTTAATTTAACGGGATTAGAACTCCACACTTCATAAATTTGTAGCAGAAAATTTACTTCTTTGAACTTATTATTTTTATTCTTAAAATAAAACAGATTATGAGAAAAAACATATTTTCGCTATTAGTAATTCTATTATCGGTGGTTTTCATTTTTAAGTGGAAGAATACAAATGCTCAAAGCGTTACTGTTGTCCGTGGTCCATACCTAAACTTATCAACACCTAATAGTATTGTAATCAAATGGAGAACGAATGTACCAACTACAAGTAGAGTAAGATACGGATTAAGTAAATTCAACCTTAACAATCAGGTCTCTGATCCGGTACCCGTTGTTGACCATGAGATTAAAATAACGGGCTTATCACCCCTCACAAAATATTATTATGTTATAGGAACAACTACCAACGACTTAATTGCTCCTAATGATTCCGTTTACTTTTTAACCAATCCATTACCAGGCCAAAAACGAAAATATAAATTTTGGGTAGTAGGCGATGCGGGTACTGGAAGTAATAATCAGGTCAACGTAAGAAATGCTTTTTTAAATTACACAAATTACGGTGAAATAAACGGCTGGATATTTCTGGGTGATAATGCGTACGATGGTGGTTTTGACTCTGAGTATCAATCCAATGTATTTGCAAATCACTTGTATGGAAGAGAACTTCGTAGAATAGTTGTATGGCCTGCTTTAGGAAATCACGACTATAACAATAACTTACCATTCTCCCCGAGCCCCGCTTATTTCAACATCTTTACATTACCAACAAATGGAGAGGCAGGTGGCATACCATCCAACACCGAAGCTTATTATTCATATGATTACGGCAATATTCACTTTGTTGTTTTAGATTCATACAATCAAAACAGAGATTCTACTGCTCAAATGGCCCAATGGTTAAAGAACGATTTGACAAATAATACTTTACCTTGGGTTATAGCTTATTGGCATCATCCTCCATATACTAAAGGAAGCCATAATTCTGATAACCCATTGTTATATGATTATGAGTTAGTAGAAATGAGAGAAAACATTGTACCTATATTGGAAAATTATGGCGTGGATCTAATCTTATGCGGACACAGTCATTCTTATGAAAGAAGTTTTCTTTTGGATGGGCATTACGGAAAATCTAACACACTTCAAAACTCCATGATACTTGATAGTAGCCCAGGTAATTTTCCATCAAATTGTCCTTATCGTAAGAAAGATAATGTTTCAAAAAAACATAAAGGAACCGTATTTGTAGTATGTGGAAATTCGGGAAAACTCAGTAGTGTGTCCAGTGGATGGCCTCATCCTGTCATGGTTAATTACAGCAATTCAACATACGGAAGCATGCTTATTGAAGTAAATGATAATCGTTTAGACGCCAAATACATTACTTCTACAGGCACTGTATTAGATCAATTTACAATTGTAAAAAACTCTGGAAAGAAAACTACCATCTTTGCCTGTCAAGGAGAGACAGTTACTCTGAAACCCTCATGGCCAAATAAGAACTACTGGAATCCACTTGGATATTATTCGGACTCTGTAAATGTCCAAGTATTTTTTCCAACAACTTACTATACATACGATGCACTAAATTGTATAACAGACACTATTACAATACAGTTAAAAGATCCGTCTCAATGTCAAACTACAAGTATTCAAGATGTTTCAACATATCCATTTATAGTTTTTCCTACTATTATTGAAAATAGTAATGTTATAAATATTTACACAAATGAAGATATTTTAATTAATGACATAACATTAAGTGACATATCAGGTCATATATACAAATTAAATTACAATTATCACTCATCTGAGAAGAAATATCTTGCTGAATTACCCAATTTGGCTGCAGGTATTTACTTTTTAATATTATCAAATAACCAGGAAACCATTTATAAGAAAATTATAATCAAATAAAATGAATGATATGAAAAAAATCTATTCATCATCTCTCTTTGTTTTTTTAAGTACATTTTATCAAACCCTTAACGCACAATGTACAACCTATACTTTCAATGGCAACTATACAGTTAGTGCCAATATTTACATGAGTGGCACTTATTCAATTAATGGTAGTTTTATTATACCAAGTTCTGTAACTGTGTATGTTGACAAAAAAAGTACCGGAGGTTGTGGTTCACTTGAAATATACGCATCCACTATAAAAATTTTTGGTAATATCAATGCAGACGAAGCAGGAAATGTAGGAGGAAATGGTGGAGCAGGAGGAAATGCAGTATTTAGTATCACCGGACATACTGCTGCTCTTACAAGCTGTGATAATAACAATAGCGGTGTAATTGTATTGGAAGGTGGTAAAGGCGGAACAAGTGGTAATGGAGCAGGTGGTGGTAATGCGGGAGGAAATGGAACAAATGGTTCAGGTACTAAACAAGTTTGTGGCTCTACCAGTGACCAAGCAGGAATGATTGGCAGTGCAAGTGGCGGAGGCGGTGGTGCAGGAGGTGGATACGGAGGAAATGGAGGAAACGGTTCTAAAGGAGGTGATGGTACTGCATCTTATACAGTGACTTCTGTTCCTATATCAACTGCATATCCAATTTCAGGTGGTACAGGAGGAAACGGAGGTACAGGTGGTCTTAGTTATGGTACAATTTCAGGATACGACATTGACATGGGGTCTGGAGGCGCAGGTGGAGGTGGTGGTGGCCGATCGTTTTACACAGGTACAAGCGGTAACAAAGGTGGAAATGGAGGAGGAAAAATAAAACTTGTTGCCTCTGATACATTAATAGTTTCAGGATTACTAACCGCCAATGGTGGTAATGGTCAAAATGGAGGAACAGGTGGTGATGGGAATAGCACACCTAAATGCTGTTCCGATGGATGTGACGATTGTGGTGAAAGTACTTTCTCATGTGGAGCTGGCGGCGGTAGTGGGGGTGGCGGCGGTAGCGGGGGTGGTATCTATCTTGAATGTTTAAATTATATGAACATCAATGGAACTCTTAATGCAAAAGGAGGTAATGGAGGAAACGGAGGAAACGGAGGATTAGGCACTAGTTGTGCTTACAGCTCTTTTCTCTGTGGTTCACAAAGTGTAACAACCGATAAAGGTAAAAACGGAGGAAGTGGTGGAGGTGGAGGTGGAGGTAGAATAAAAATTTTTACATCACAATGTAATTTGTCAAACATAAATCCTACCTACTCCATTGGAGGTGGTATGGGTTTTCAAAGTGGTAGTAATGGAAGTTACAGTGTTATTTGTGTTCCTCTATCTGATGAAGAACTTTATCTGAAAAATTCCGTGCACTTATTTCCAAATCCATTTCAAAATTCTATAACCATACAATTTGATGAAAATAATAATTATCAGCAAGGTCCAATTGAGATTGAAATTTACAACCTTTTACACCAACTCATAACTAAAAAAGTTATTCAAGAAAATGAAATTGTAAATAATCGATTTGAACTTGATTTGTCAGCCATCAATAATGGTTACTATCTGTTATTAATGAAATTTAATCAACACAAAATATTCTATAAAATCATAAAAAATGATTAGAAGTAGGTTTATTTTTAATAATATTATTCTGATTTTTTTTATTCTCTTTGCTAAAATAATTAGTTCACAGAATCAATTATTATTTGATAGAAGCTCAAATACTAATTGCCTTCATCCTTTTTACCATGGCGTTGCATCGGGCGACCCTAAACACGACAAAGTAATTATTTGGACAAGGTACACTCCATTAGCTGCTGAAGTAGGTTCTGTTATTCCTATTCAATGGCGTGTTGCATTAGATACTGGAATGACAATGATTGTGCAATCTGGCGTTGCTCTTACCGACTCATCAAGAGATTTCACTGTAAAAGTTGATGTAACAGGACTTAATCCAAATACTTATTACTATTACGAATTTCAAAAGGGTAGTTTTCTTTCAATTAGAGGCAGAACTAAAACACTACCATTACCTGGAGCAAATACCGATAGCATAAGGTTTGCTGTTTTATCTTGCGCAAATTATGAATCAGGACTTTTTAATGTATATGCTGCCCTATTGAGTAGAGGCGATTTTGACGCAGTAATCTTTTTAGGAGATTATATATACGAATACGAAACAGGTGGATATGGATACAATACCACAGTGAATCGTTCTTGGTCTCCATTGAACGAAATTATTTCTATTAGCGATTATAGAGTTAGATACTCCACATATAGGTTAGATAATGATTTAAGAAAGTTGCATCAACAATTTCCTTTCATTTGTGTTTATGACGACCATGAGTTTTCAAATGATGCCTGGTGGGGAGGTGCACAAAATCATCAAAGTAATGAAGGTCCTTGGTCCAGTAGAAAATACGCAGCACAAAAAGCATATTTTGAATGGATGCCCATAAGAGATAACCCTAGTTATGATGTTTACCGTTCATTCAAATGGGGAAATCTGATTAATCTTATCATGCTGGATACTCGCGTAGAAGGTAGAGATATTCAAGCGGGAACCACAGGAACTGTTGTAACCTCACCAAACAGAAAAATGATTAGTACCACTCAATTAAACTGGCTAAAATCTGAATTATTAAGTAACGAAAAATGGAAAGTTATTGGACAACAGGTTATGATAGCGCCCCTAAAAGTCTTTGGTAACGCTGTAAACGGTGATCAATGGGATGGTTATCCTGCAGAAAGAGACAGAATATTTAACCATATCATTGTTAATAACATTGAGAACGTAGTAATATTAACAGGGGATATCCATACATCCTGGGCCAATGAATTACCTACGGCTACTTATGACCCGAATACTGGAAACGGATCAGTAGGAGTTGAGTTTGTAACACCAAGCGTTACATCCCCCAATTCTCCCTTACCTGTTCCCTGCTCTACTGTTAAGTTAGCTAATTCTCATATCAAATTTTGTGACCTAACAGAAAAAGGATTTATGATTATTGATGTTAATCAACAAAGAGTTCAGAGTGATTGGTTTTTTATTTCCACTCTTGACTATCCTTCTTCCGCACATACACATGCAGCATCCTATTTTGTATTAAACAATCAAAGAAAATTAAATTCAAACAATAATGCATCATTTCCCAGACAATCCTTATTGTATCAAACATACGCGCCCCCATGTCCAAGAACACTTAATCTTACCGGAACCAATGATCAAATCAAAAACAATATATTAATTTCATTGTATCCTAACCCTTCTTCGGATTATCTTATTATTCATGGTTTATTTGAACATCTGACAAAAAATGAAATTGAGATACAAATTTTTAATATAGAAGGTAAACTCATCAAACATCTAAAAGAAGAAACGAACAACAAAATTTTAAAGTACTATTTACCAATACAAGACTTACAATCAGCTGAATATATTATCAGATTGAAAATGAATAATGAGGTTCACACTCTTAAGTTTATTAAAGAATAAGTTTTTAGTATTTTTATCATTAGTATTTGTTCTTTCGGTTTTAACGGGCTTAAAACAACAAAACGAAAATTACACACATCAGTTAAACAAATACATTACTGCTCAAATTGACAGCTGTTTTTTATATCTTGACTCTATTGCAAAAACCTGTAATTTCACCAAACTGAAATTTTTCTACTTAAACTCAAGAAAACACTTTAAAAAATCCGAATGGTTTATTGAATTTTTTTACCCTAGAATTTCCAAGTATTTTATTAATTCTCCCTTAGTTGCCAAGTCAGATTTGGAAATAAATTTTAAAACCATTTACCCACATGGATTTCAGGTAATTGAATCAATTATATTCAATGCTCCTGAGTTCCAACATTGTGATTCATTAAAAGAAGAAGTAAAATTACTTAAGCATTATTTAAGCTACATGAAAACATCATTAATTATTAAGCGATACACCTTGAATGATGTAATTGACATGTTACGTTTTGAAATTATAAGAATCATGAGTTTGTATTTAAATGGATATGATGCAACCATATCAAAAACAAGCATACAAGAAACCATTTACATATTTGAATCAATGAATTGTATTTTAGAAAAAATTTTTCCTAGACAAAAAATCATTGATATTGAAAAACATATAAAAAAGAACATTAAATATCTCTTATCAGTCAATGATAGCACCATCAAACGTTTGCCTTATTTCAAAAACACTTTGATTCCTTTGTATAATGCTTTATATAATTTGTATGATCCCAGCAACATACAACTTCAAACATTGTATTCCGTAAATATAAGAGCAAAAAAATTTTCTATAAGTAATTTTTTTAACTCCAATGCTTTTAGAATATACCTAAAAGATTCATCAAATTGGCAAATTCAAAGACAAATTGGAGAACATCTTTTTTTTGATCCAGCATTGTCTGCAAATAAACAAAGAAGCTGTGCTTCTTGTCATAAACCAGAGTTATTCTACTCATCAGAAAATAGATATGACAAAACCTTAGATGGTAAAAGATTGCTTAAAAGAAACACCCCTTCACTCTTAAATGTGATGTTCCAAAGAAACTTTTTTTGGGATGGAAGAGCATTACAATTAGACCACCAGATTTTTGATGTAATTTCTAATCACGAAGAGTTAGGCGGAAACTTTGACTCGATATGTATTTACTTAAGAAATAATGAACACTATAGAAAATTATTCAAAATAGCTTTTCATCATACTGCCGATACTGCTATCACCCCTTTCTCAATAGTAAAATGCCTATCAGAATATTTATTCACAATTAATGACTTCTCAACAAAATTTGATTTATATTTTGATAAGAATATTCCTCTTACTGATGATGAAATAAATGGATATGATGTTTATGCAGGAAAAGGATTATGTGGTAGTTGCCACTTTTTCCCTTTATTCAATGGCTTGTTTCCTCCATTTTATGGAGAACATGAGTATGAAGTCATTGGTACTCCAATTGAGTCAAATACAAAACAATTAAGCCCCGATAGCGGAAGATACTACGTTTCAAAGAATATTATCCATATAGGTGCCTTCAAAACTCCTACTTTAAGAAATTCCGCAAATAGAAAGTTTTTTATGCATAATGGTGTATTTAATAACTTGAATGATTTGATTGTTTTTTACAAGAAAGGAGGTGGAGCTGGCTTAGGTATTCATGTCCCTAATCAAACTTTGCCTTTTGATAGTCTATCTATTAATGAAAAAGAAATATCAGATTTAATTGCATTTTTAAAAACACTGAATTCTACAAATAATTTTATTAAAAATAATAATTCGAAATATTAACACTTACATATTTTAATTATTGTACCAGGTTTACTATGCAAAAGATAAATTTCATGAGATAATAAAGTTTTCTTTTTTAATTAACCACTTTTGTAGCAGTTGTTACTGTGGCCATATTAAAAAATCCTACTGCCTGAATAGGTGCACCTATGGGGGTTACAATATTCGTTTTAGCATTTTCAAATGTGGTAGCAAATAAACCTTGGTTGTTTGTATTTGCAATAATCTGATTAAACATATTGTAGCACTGCTCACTGATGGAATGTATTTCTACACGGCAAGTATCGTTTTTTTGAAAATATTCTCCAAAGGGCGTAATGGCCTCAGCAATATTGGGTGTAAACACATAGCCATCTGCCCGTATCCCTCCACTACCCCCACTTGCTCCATCATAGGCCAAATTAATATCAGAGGTCTTATTAAAAAATTTTCCATTACGAAAAGATTTTATCCAATAAAAATCAGGAATAGGACCTGGTACATCTCTTCCCCATAGGATACATTTGTAACCTTCTTTACCTGTAAAATTATTCTTGTTGAATTCTATCTGAATGCTATCAATAATAGCACTTCTTTTTTGTAATGTTTGGGAGGAATATACATATCCATTATAATGAACTTGTAATTCGTAATAATGATTGACCTTAGCAATGGTATCGGTGGATGATAATGTGTAAGTATAATAGCCATTTGAGGTATATGAAAAAGTATAAGTAGTATTGGCTGTCATATCTTTCAATAGAACCTGTGCATTTGGCACTACAGAAACATTTTGCGAATTATCAAAATAATTTTGAGAAAGCGTAACTCTAACTTTTTGTGTTTCCCGTAAATCATTAATAAAAGCATCAATTACCAGTAACTTTTTTCCTTGCTCTAATTTTACTTGTACTACATCTTCGCAAGAAGATAGAATAATTAATAAAACAACCAAAATCATTTGGCTATCAATGAAATTTATTATTTTGTATTTCATAATAAATAATTTTTATGTTTAGTAGTTAAAGTTCCATGTAATAGCAGGGACAATACTTCCTATAACAGAAAAGCGTACAGCTTGTGTTTGATTAGGATCATTGGGGTCTGTACGGAAATAAATACTGTATGGATTACGGCGATTGTACACATTGTAAATACTAAATACTAATTGATTTTTGAATTTCTTGGTTTTCATAGCGTCTATATTCCATGTTAGTCCAAGGTCTAATCTATTGTAAGGAGGAATACGGTAATTGTTTCTTTGATTGGTGGTATTAAAAGGCACGTTATATCCTTGTATCTGAAACTTTGCATCTGGGAAGGTAGCAGGAGTTCCGGTAAGAAACACAAAAGTTACAGACGCACTCCATTTTTTATTAAAATCATAGGTATTCACAAAATTAATAAGATGTGTCCGGTCATAACGGGATAAAAACCAATTGTTATTGCTAATACCTTCTATTTTTCTTTCTGTACGAGAAAGCGTATAACTTAACCATCCGTTCCATTTACCTTTTGACTTTTTAATGTATAATTCTAATCCATACGCTCTGCCAATACCTTGTAAAAATTGAGATTCTACATATTTGTTGATTAACAGGTCGGCATTATCTATATAATCCAATTGGTTTTGAAAATACTTATAGAACAACTCAAGAGATGTTTCAAAAGCATTGTCTTTGAAGTTTTTAAAATAACCAATGCTTCCCTGGTCAGCTACCAATGGTTTTACATTATTAGTAGCAGGTGTGTAAATATCTAAAGGTGTAGTGGCTGCTGTGTTGGATACAATTTGAATGTATTGTAACATCCGGTTATAGCTCCATTTAATAGAAGAAGTTTTGTTGAGGATATAATTGGCAGAAAAACGAGGTTCAGGAAAAAAATAATTTTTGATGGGTTGAAAAAAATTGGAATAGTTTTTTTCTTTGTCAAGGGGCTTTGCTATACCAGGTGTAGTATCTCTATAAAAGTATGCTGTGGTATTTCCAAGATAAGTAAAATTGGATAAGCGTATGCCGTATTCAATTGTAAAGTTATCTTTTATCTTTTGTTCGTTTCCTATATAAGCAGCCAATTCATTAGCATATTTTTTTTGTAAGCTCAAATTAGCAGAATTACCTTGTGCATCGGTGATGATAGCAGTGGTAGGATTAAATTGATATAAAATATTTTGAATACCAAAACGAATAGTGTTCAAAGAGTTGATATACCAGCTCCAGTCGGATTTAATGGAATAATTGACAATATTGGCACGCCATTCAAACTTTTGATTATTACCTGCTTGTGTAAAAATAATTTTGTAGTCGTAATTGCTGTAGTAACTTGTAAGATTCATAAACAAGCGTGGATTAAAAATATGGTTCCATCTTAAAGTAGTTGTTGCATTTCCCCAATCAAACGTAAACCCTGCACCAAATACATCTCTTCCAAAATAACCACTTAAAAACAAAGTATTTTTATCGTCTATTCTATAATTCACTTTTGCTGTCAAATCATAAAAATAAAATTGGGCATTCTTCAAAGAAGGTTGTCTTTTGCTTAATATTGGTTTGGCCAAAACATCAATGTAGCTGCGACGAGCTGCTATTATGAAAGATGCTTTTTCTTTTTTAATAGGTCCTTCAAAAGAGAACCTGCTGAAAATAGTACCTATTCCTCCATTGGCTTCAAATTGCTTATTATTGCCTTCTTTTAATCGTACATCTAATACCGATGATGCTCTGCCTCCGTACTGTGATGGAATGCCACCTTTATACAACTTTAAATCTTTTACTGCATCGGGGTTAAAAACAGAAAAAAATCCAAATAAATGTGAAGAATTAAAAACAGGGGCATCATCCAATAAAATAAGATTTTGATCTACATTTCCACCTCTTACATTAAAGCCCGATGCACCTTCGCCAACAGTGGTTACACCCGGAAGTAATTGAACTGCTCTTACTACATCTACCTCTCCTAGTAAAGCAGGAATTTTTTCAACTTGTTTAATATCTAATTTAGCTACGCTCATTTCAGTACTCTTTATATTTTTATCTTCTGCTTCGCTGGATATTTCAACTTCTTGCAGTACATTTTCTCTTTCTTCCAGTTCAATATTGAGTGTTTGGTTTTCACTAAGAAAAAGGGTCTTTTCTATGCTAATATATCCTAAATAGGAAAAAACAATAGTGTGTTCTCCTTTTGGAAGTGTGAGTGAATAAAATCCATATTCATTGGTGCTGACACCTATAGAAGTTCCTTTTTTTTGAACAATAGCACCTATGAGTGCTTCCCCATTTTTTTTATCTTTAATGTACCCTTTTATTGTAAATTTTTCCTGTGCATGTAGGATTTGAAAAATAGAAATAAGAAATACAGTGAAACCAAATTTGTACATCATTAACTTTCAATTTGGCTCAAAACTATGGAAACGAATATTCAAAAACAAGTTTCCTGATTTTAAATATTTACTAAATTTCTTTATGAAAAACCTTATATATTTTTTCTGCCGGGTAAGTATTAATAATATGTTCTTTTTCAACACCAGCTTTTTGAGCTACCATAACTCCATATAAAACATCACGAATGGCAGTTGTACTATGAGCATCCGGATTAATGGCTATTTTCACATTCTTTGCACAACAATATTTCAACCATCTCCAATCAATATCCAATCGGTAAGTATTAGCATTCAATTCTATAACTACCTTATTTTCCGCACAGGCGTCAATAATTTTTTTGTGATTAACGGGATATCCTTTGCGGATGAGTAACAACCGACCTGTAAGATGCCCCAAAATAGTTGTATAGGGGTTTTCAATTGCTTTAATGATTCTGTCTGTAGCTTGTTTTTCCGTCATATCAAAATGACTATGCACCGACGCAACTACAAAATCTAATTGTTTCAAAATACTTGGCTCGTAATCTAAACTTCCATCTTTTAAGATATCACTTTCTATGCCTTTGAATATCTTAAAGTTTTTACTGTTTTGATTATATTTATCTATTTCTTCTATTTGTTTTAATAACCTTTCTGGTTCAAGGCCGTTGGCATACTTAGCAGATTGAGAATGATCACAAATACCAAGATATTGATAGTTCTCTTGTTTACAAAAATCAGCCATTTCTTTTACAGTATGCAATCCGTCGCTGTAGGCAGTATGACAATGTAAAATGCCTTTTATGTCTTTTATTTCAATTGGGTTTTCAGAGTAATCCTGCTTGCTGATCAAATAGTATTCATGAATACTTTCTCTTTGAGGAGGTAAAACAAACGGACAATTTAATTCCTGAAAAATTTCTTCTTCACTCTTGTAATTATTTCTATGAAGAGTAGAAAATCCTATCTCATTGAGAAATTCTTTACTACCAGTTGTTTGAAATAATATGTATGAGTCATTTGCTTTCTTGGTGTAATGAAAGATTACAGGTACAGAACTTATTTTATGAATTTGCTCAGTAATTTCATCAGGAATGCTTTGATGCACTATGAATTCAATTTTAGTAATTGTTTCACATTGTCTTCTTACTTCTCCGGTAATTTGGTGGTCAATTTTGTTTTCATTTAAAATGTTTTGAATGATATGAACAACAGATAATGCATGACCTAATTGTAATTTATTTTTGTTTTGTAAATAAAATCTTGCATTTTCAAGAATGCTTTGTTGCGTTTTTTCACTGAATCCTTTAAGTTCTATCAACTTATTTTTTTCTGCAGCATCAATTAGTTGCTCTACATGTTCAATATTTAAATTTTTCCAAATCTTATATACTTTAGATGCTCCCAAACCCTTAATGTTCAATAGTTCTATTACGGATTTGGGCGTATTTTTTTCAAGAATTTCTAATTCTTTAATTTTCCCCAAACTCAATATCTCATATACCTTTTCTAAAATATTTTTACCTATTCCTTTAACGGTTGCCAAATCTTTGTAATTATGTTCGTTTATATCCTGATTCAGTTTTTCAATAATGGATGCAGCATTAGAAATTGCTTTAACTTTAAATGGGTTTTCCTGATGAAGCTCCATAAGTTTTGACAAACGATGAAATTGTTCAGCAATAATCAAATTATTCATGAATTAGAATTTTTGAGACAATATGTATTCTGCAAGAATGAAATCTATTGGATAAGTTATTTTAATATTGTTTCTCTCTCCTTCTATAAGATGTATTGTTTCTCCAAAAGATTCCAACACATTGGCTTCATCCGTAAAAACATCCTGATAATTTTGCTTAAACGCATTATAAATAATGGAAAAGTCAGCACATTGGGGGGTTTGAATAATTTTGAATTGATTTCTGTCAACTCTTTTGCTTATCCCATTTTCTACCTGACGAATACTTTCAGTAATGGATATAGAAGGAATAGCATTTTCATTAGATTGAGCAAATTCAAAGCACGCTTTAATTAATGATACTGACACACAGGGCCTTGCAGCATCGTGAACTGCAACAATACCGCTGAATTTTTTTTGTTGAAGAAATTCTAATCCGTTTTTGACAGAATGAAATCTGGTAATACCACCTTTGATAATAGGTATATTCTTATTGGGAAAGTATACTTGAAAAATTTGACGACAATTTTCAACAAAGTTTTCATGACAAACCACCACCAGTTCTATGTTAGAATCATATTCCAAAAACTTTTCAATACTAAAAACAATAACGGGCTTGTTCAAAACATGTACAAATTGCTTTGGAATATTTTGGCCGCTTCTTTCACCTGTTCCTCCCGCCACAATAACCACTGCTTGTTGTGAATACATATTATCGCATTATATTGACATGTCCTTTGAAGACTCCTTTATCTGTTCCTGTATCTAAAACATAAAAATAAGTGCCTGTTGGAACTTGTTCGCCATTTACTGTACCGTCCCAATCATTTTTATATTCTCTCTTAAAATAAATTTTTTGCCCGTATCTGTTGTATAATGTGAGTGAATTATTTGGATATTTCTCTAAATTAGCAATATAAAACACATCATTGATACCATCATTATTGGGTGTGAAAGTGTTGTAAAAAATAAGTTCATCATTTGGAATAACATGAATAATAAGAGTATTAGAAGCTATACATCCAGATGGATATACTGAACTAACTGTATAGATAATAGTAGAAGGCGGTGCTGCATCAGGATTTTGATATTGCCCATAGGGAATAGTTAAATAATAAGGCGGCTTCCATGAATATTGATTGTTATATCCCCCGCTTACACGAATGCTTACTACTTCACCGCTTTTAATGGTAGTGTCTTGTGGGCTTACTTTCAAAGGTAAATATCCAATGGTTACATTCAGCAAATCAACATAGGTACAAGTGCCATCCGTAATAGTTAATGTATAGGTGATGGAATTAGCCGATGTGTCAAAGCTGGCAATAGGATTAGATGAATAAGCATTATTAAGATAAGTTGTGGGCAGCCATGAAAATGTACATGTAGTACAAGTAGAATTAGTGCTTACTCCAAGAGTTACAACAGATGTAGTTTTTTTGCATATAAAAATATCTGCACCGGCAGAATAGTTGTCAATATTGCTTTTGGTAATATAAACAGTGTCTGTACATCTGTTACCAGATTTATCTGTTACATTCAGTACATAATAAGGACTATTATAATTAGATAAAATCGGATTGGCAACTGTATCAGTATTAAGTCCCGCAGACGGAGACCACGAATACGTATAAGGAGATACTCCTCCACTTGCCGTAGGACTTCCTCCTAACATGTAAGTAGATTGAGGACAAAAAGTAAAGTCATTTCCGGCATTACAAATGAGTTGAGCAAAATTTGAAAATGGCAAGAATAAAAAAACAAAGAATACTAATCTCATAAAATAAAACTAGTGCAAATATAAGAAAGTAAAAACGAAGCAGAAAGTAAAAGATAAAACCAGATTAATACGAATTATATTTATCTTAATAATGTAATAGTTCCTTTTCGCTCTATATATTCTCCGCGAGCATTTTTATATCTAATCAAATAAACATAAACACCCTGTGGGTAGTTACCCCCATCCCACCCGCTCTTAATATCGAATGAATAATAAACATTTTTTCCCCATCTGTCATATATCCATACGTGATAATCTTCAGGATTAGGAAACATAAAAACAGGTTTCCATAAATAATTAACCCCATCAGGAGCAAAAGCGTCTGGAATAAATATTTCTCCGTCATCTAAAATGTATGCTATGTTTGAAGAAGATGCTTCTATAAAGCCATAAGGATTGCCATTATTTTCTGCCGCAATCACAACATATCCTATTTTCCCGTAATGATTATATAAATCAGAATAATCATCTGTATATGTAAATACATTGGAAGAAACAACTGCTCTTGGATTATTTTCCATTACATGGTCCACTACTCTGTATATGTAATAATCAATAACCCCTGTAGGCCAACCTTGATAAGTATCCCAATTCAAATGGGCAGTAAATGGCTGATCAGGAGCTTTTCTCACTTTCAATAAAATAGTTTTAGTAAGATTACTTACATTCCTGCGATTTCCGCAGCTATCTAAAATATATGCTTTGTAGTAGAAAAACTGCTGCGTAGTATTGAGTACTGAAGAATTATCTGTGTAAAAGTATGATGTTGAGTTAGTAGTAGTAGGAATAATAACAATACTTTGATAAGTGATGTTATCCACACTTCTTAAAAGCTCTATGCCAGTAGAGGATTTTGATGAATCAACATAAAAAGCAAGATTGATTTGATTAGTATCTTTTATTGTAGCATATCGTATATAAGTAAGGGATGGAACCGGAGAGCCATAAGCATTGAAACAAATAAGATTAGAAGAAGAAGTAATACCGTTGTTATTTTTTGCTCGAATATAAATACAGTAATTACTGTTGTAATTTAACTGACTGTAATTATAACTTAAAGCAGTGGTACTGTCTATGAGGTTATAGGAAGAACCATTTTCAGAAACATAGATGTAGTACTTCACATTACTATTAAATAAATTGCTTTTGTTCCATTGAAGATTAACACTATGGGCACATACATTGTAATTATATTTCAAAAGCATAGTATTTTGATTTCCACTAAGAATACTAACGTTATTACAACTGTCTATAGCAGAAACTATAAATAATAAAGAATTACTTTGAGCAGTTGTATTGGTATATATGTAAGATGTGTTATTGTATCCCCAAATGGTATCAATAGGAATATTAACGCCATTTATTACCTGATAGATAATGTATCCTGCAACATCAGGCGAAGGTGAAGAATTCCATCCCAAAACAGTTTGACCATTTTGTAATACAGAAGCAGAATCTAATACTGGAACGATGGGAGGCAAATTATCTAAAAAACTTCCGTTAGCAATGTTAGAAATAGACGAACATCCAATAGAATCTTTTAATTCAACATAATAAAAATAATTCATCCCATTGCAAAGACGTGCTACTGTATCATTATATTTGATATGCGGAGTAGCAGCCAAGAAATTAAATGGAAATGTTCCTGTAGTATTTTTATAGATGTCAAAATTAGGACTGGAAGTACTCAAATGTGGAACATGAATATCGTTATAGTTCAGCTTTGCAATTCCACTTCCAATGCCGGTAAGGGATAAAAAAATAGACCTTAATGTATCTGAAAAAGCAGATGCTGTTGTGCCACCAGGTCCCCATCTGGTACGAATAAAATAATAACGGCTTTGTGTATTTCCACCAGCGGCAGTATGTGTGTATGAAGTGGTAGATATGTTATTGATGGTTGTAATTAACAAAAACGGCCCAAAATTCGAATTAGATTGAAATATTTCATAAGAATAAAATTGATTCAAAGGGTCTATGGGAGGCAACCATGTCAATACAATATCACCAGTGCTATTAATTACTGAAACACACTTTAATTTAGCAGGATATGCCTGCAAACCCTGAGAGTAAAAGCATTGAAAGTAGAAGATAAAAACTAATATGGCGAGAACTTTTTTCATTTGTCAATGCAAATATAACGAATTTTAATGAAATTAATTGCATAAAATTCAATTGTAGTAAAGAAAAAATGAATTTCTGAATAAAAATAGTATGGTAATGATTTATATAACTTTAATTATCTAAACAAATTAGAGATGAATTAGAAAAAATTTATTTTTTAAATTCAGCAACATCTCTATCGTAGCACAAATAATAAACTCCCTTTGGTATATTACTAATATCTACATTAATACCAAAACCACGTTTGATAATATTACCATAAATATCATAAATTTCAAACATCGTTTCATCTGAAAACTGTATTTCGCTTTTATTTTTATTAATTACAAAAGTTGGTTTACTTTTCGTAGATTGAATAATAATATCATTTGAATACCGAACATTGTTATTAAATCCTACCTGTTTTATTCTGAATTTATTCTGCCCACTTGTAAGAAACGCCTTAAAGGTATAGGTGTGTCTTTCCGGAGTTCCTTTACCAATGACTTCTCCAACTGGTATCCACTTATTCCACTTAAATTGTTCAATAATATATGGAAGTGCCCCATTTTCATCTTCAGTTATCCATGTAATGAGCCCATCGCTGGTTCCGTGTGCTGCCAAAATAACAAAAGTTGGCATGGGACGAAGGTCTTCAATGTTTAATATTTTAGGTGTACAATCTTTTTTATGATAAATTTCAACAAGAATTTTATCACCGTATTTTAAGTTGAGTGCTGATAAATCAATTTCAAAGGCACTGGAATTGATTTCATCGGTGGTAATATTTCCATTCACTTTTACTTCAATGGCGCAAAAGCCCACAGCACCTGAATAATAGTTTTGTACATAAATATTTTTTTGCTGATAAACACCGTCAATGACTAATTTTTTTACCTCATCACTCCATAAAAAATGAGTGACTGTATTAATGATAAATATGAAAATTAGTCGTTTCATTTACTTAATTTATATGCAAAAGTACAAAATTTATTTTATTTCAAAAAATATTTTCTGGTAAAATCAACTTCCCATTGAAACCAAAAATTCTTCATTAGTTTTTGTTTTACTTATCTGATTAAGTAAAAACTCCATGGCTTCATCGGGTTTCATATCGCTAAGATGCTTTCGGAGTATCCACATTTTGTTTAATGTGTTTTTGTCCAGCAGCAAATCTTCTCTTCTTGTGGAAGAGGCGAGTAAATCAATAGCCGGAAAAATTCTTTTATTAGATAATTTTCTATCCAGTTGTAATTCCATGTTTCCGGTTCCCTTGAATTCTTCAAAAATTACCTCATCCATCTTTGAACCTGTTTCAATCAGGGCTGTTGCTATTATAGTCAGTGAACCTCCATTTTCTATTTTTCGTGCTGCACCAAAGAATCTTTTGGGCTTTTGTAGGGCAGTTGCTTCTACTCCGCCTGTTAATACTTTTCCGCTAGCAGGCATGACTGTATTGTATGCTCTTGCCATTCTTGTAATACTATCTAATAATATCACTACATCATGTCCGCATTCTACCAAACGTTTTGCTTTTTCCAATACTATATTAGATACTCTTACATGTCTTTCAGCGGGTTCATCAAAGGTAGAAGCAATCACTTCTGCTCTTACACTTCTTTGCATGTCTGTCACTTCTTCTGGACGCTCGTCAATAAGTAAAATAATAAGATACACTTCAGGGTGATTATAGGAAATAGCATTGGCTATTTCTTTGAGTAATACTGTTTTTCCTGTCTTTGGTTGAGCTACTATGAGTCCTCTCTGGCCTTTTCCGATTGGAGCAAACAAATCTACAATACGTGTACTAATAGTTTCATATTTTCCTCCAGCTAATTTTAATTTTTCATAAGGAAAAAGTGGTGTTAGATAATCAAAAGTTACTCTATCTCTTATAAAAGATAAATCCCTACCATTTACTTTTTCTATTTGTATAATGGGAAAATATTTTTCTCCCTCTTTTGGAGGACGAAT
>JAOABO010000039.1:12953-13235 GCA_026418315.1 Bacteroidia bacterium | reverse complement strand
GGACAGGCAAAACACAGAAGTAAAAACAAATTAAAAATTTATGTTAATAATTTTAGAAATCAATAATTTATTTCATTTATTTGCCAAAAATTTCATTATGAAAAAATACTGCATCGTCATTGCATCTGCCCTACTTTCTGCAATCAACTTCAAAGCACAACAAGCTCAGTTCATTGAAAAAGTTGAAGCCCAGCCCGGAAAAATAGTCATTCCTTATGAAAAATACAAATTACCAAATGGCCTCACCATTTTATTGCACGAAGACCATTCAGACCCCATTGT
>JAOABO010000039.1:0-12943 GCA_026418315.1 Bacteroidia bacterium | reverse complement strand
TCATTTCTTTGAACACATGATGTTTCAGGGATCCAAACATGTTGCCGATGAAGAACATTTTAAAATTGTTCAATCTGCCGGAGGTACCATGAACGGTTTTACTACACGTGACCGTACTGTATATTTTGAAACGGTGCCTTCCAATTATCTTGAACTCATGCTATGGCTAGAAGCAGACAGAATGGGCTTTTTATTAGATTCACTGTACGCCCGCAAATTTGAAAATCAAAGAGATGCAGTTAAAAACGAAAAATCACAAAATTTTGAAAACCAACCTTATGCCATTGGCTTTGAAGAAGAAATATATAAAATACTTTATCCTTACGGTCATCCATATTCCTGGCCTACCATTGGTTATGTAGATGAACTCAATGCAGCTACTTTAGATGATGTCAGAAACTTCTTTTTAAGATGGTATGGTCCAAATAATGCTATACTTACTATAGCAGGAGATTTTGACAAACAACAAACTTTGAAATGGATTGAAAAATACTTTGGCACTCTAAAACCATGCCCTGAAGTAAAAAAATTGAAAGCAAAAACCCCCGTTTTACCGGAAGATAAATATGGAGCATATAATGACAGAGTTTATTTTCCTCTTAATCTAAGAGTGTATCCTACTGTTCCCGAATTTCATAAAGACGAAGCAGCCCTGGATTTATTAGCAGAAATGATGGGCGGTGGTAAAAACTCCATCTTTTACCAAAAATTCGTAAAGGCAGATAAAGCCGTTCAGGTAGGTGTTCAACACGAAAAACAAGAATTAAACGGAGAGTTCAAGATATATATTGTAGCGTATCCTCCCGAAGATTTTAATTATGAAAAACTATTTAAAGAAATAGACCAGCAAGTAAAAGAAACACTTGACGAATTTGAAAAAACAGGTATCACCGACGAAGCATTAGCGCGTGCTAAAAGCAAATACGAATCTCAAATGTATGATATTTTGGAAAGTGTTTTTTCCAAAGCATTCAATATTTCTGAATGGGAAAGGGCTCTTGGAAAACCTTATACTATTTCAGATGAAATTGAAAGATATAACAAAGTAACAAAAGAAGACATCATGCGTGTATTCAATAAATATATTAAAGGCAGCGGAGCCGCAGTATTAAATACTTATCCTATTATTAACAACAAGGATTCTGTAAAAAGTATCAATCCTAACGCCGGAGCAAAATTTCCTCCTAATCCCGAATATGCCAACTTAAAATACCAACCCAATCCAGATAATTTTGACAGGTCTATTCGTCCTCAACCTGCCCCACCCAAAAATATCAAAATTCCTGAAATCTACAAATTTAAACTTAATAATGGCATAGAATGTATCGGAACTTTATTTAATGAAACACCCAAAATATCTATACAAATAGAAATGGAAGGCGGAGAGTTAGCCCATGGAGATTTGAAAAAATTAGGCCTTGCATCTATTACTGCCAACTTAATGGATGAAAGTACAAAAAATTATACCGCAGAACAAATAGAAGCAGAGTTAGACAAACTTGGTAGCCAAATATATTTTTCTGCCGGCAAGCAATCCACTACCATTTACATCAGTTGTCTTAAGAAAAATTTAGATGCTACCTTAAAACTTCTTGAAGAAAAACTCTTTAATCCTGCCTTTAAAGAAGATGAATTCAAAAGAATCAAAAAAGAAATCAAAGAAAATATTAAACAAGAAGACAGACAACCTGAACAATTAGCCAGCAAAGCATATAATTATGTTATATTTGGAGAAAATATTTTCGGACAATCTGCTTCTGTAAAAACAATAGACAATATCACTTTAAATGATGTAAAAAATTATTATGAAAAATATTACTCACCAAACTTAGCCAAAATTGTCATTGTAGGAGACATCACTGAACAGGAAATAAAACAAAAACTGGAGTTTCTCAATAAATGGCCTAACAAAAATGTAACCATTACTCCGCCTGCTATACAAGAACCAAAAGACGGACAAACCTTTCTTGTAAATAAACCCGGGGCACCATCCAGCGTTATTATGATGGGTTATCCCTCTCTAAAATTTGACCCCTACGGAGATTATTACAAAAACAAAATTGCCAACTTTGTTTTTGGAGGAAATTTCAATAGTCGCATTAACCTTAACTTAAGAGAAGATAAAGGATATACTTATGGTATTCGTTCCTACTTCAGCGGAGATAAATACAAGGGAGAATTTACCATTTCTTCATCTGTAAAAAGACCTGCCACTATTGCTTCCATTGCAGAAATACTCAAAGAATTTAAAACCTATGTGGACAACGGAATTACTGATAAAGAACTTGAATTCACAAAAAATTCATTACTCAACTCAGAAGCATTAAAATACGAATCACCATCTCAAAAAGCATCGCTATTAAGTCAAATGGTAAAATATAACCTTGACAAAGATTTTAGTGTAAAACAAAATGAAATACTCAAAAAAATGACAAAAGAAGAAGTCAATGCCCAAATCAAAAAATATTTTTTGCCTAACAAATTAAACACCATTATAGTAGGCGATAAAACTGTTATTGAAATGCAATTAGATCGTCTTTCAAAAGACAGTAAATATAGCCCATATATCAATAATATCAAACCGAAAAAATTAAATATTGACTAATTAAAACGTACCAATATGAAAATCTTAAGTGTCTTTTTCATTACCATAACTTCTGTTTCATTAGCTCAGAACTTTAATATCCAAAATGCTTCTAATTATTTACGAAACAAAGAATTAGACAAAGCCAAATCAGCAGCAGACGAAGCAGTTAAAAATGAAAGCACATCCAATTCAGCCAAAGCGTGGATGTACAGAGGAAAAATATATTATGCTCTTTTATCTACTAAAGATGAAAAATACAAAAACTTAGATGCCGAAGCAGCTGAGAAAGCAGTAGAAAGTTTTGTTAAATGTTTTGAATTGGATAAAGATAAAATTTATTCCAATGAAAGTGAGGTAAAAGAAGGATTTATAGTTTCATCCAGCAATCTGATGTACAAAGCCACTTCTGTTTATAGACCGAATAAAGAATATGACAAAACAATCAAATCTCTGGAAATCCTTGAAAAAGCAGTCCCTTATGACCCAGACCAGGCACTAAAAAGAAATAATATCACCAAAGAAAAACTCCTGTTTGAAAAGTACAAAACCTACATTTTGGCAGAAGACCTCAACAAGGCAAAAGAATTAGCCAATCAGCTTTATACCATTAAGTACAAAGACCCTTCCATTTACACATCTATTGCCCGATTACTACTATCTAAAACTGACACCGCTGCTGCATTAGATTTTCTTCATAAAGGACAAACTATATTTGATGACAATATAGATTTATTAAATATTGAAATTGATATTTTAAGTCGTCAGAAAAAATTAAATGAATTGAAACAAAAACTTGAAACTGCTGTTGAAGCAAGCCCCGATAATGAAGCATATCATGCGGTGTTAGGAAATATTTACGATAAACTCGGCGAAAAAGAAAAAGCAGAAAAAGAATATTTGAAAGCATTGGAACTTAATCCCAAAAATGAACCAGTACTATTCAATGTAGGCGCATATTACTTTAATACAGGAAATGAATGGAACAAAAAACTCGCTGACCTTCCTCCAAAAGAAACACAAAAAGCTAAAGAATACGAAACAAAAGCCAATGAATATTTCAAAAAAGCCATTCAATACTTTGAAGAATATTATAGTTTAAAACCAGATGACAAAGCTGTAAAACAAAGATTAAGACAATTGTATTTAAGATTTGGAGAAACTGAAAAAGCCGATAAATACAAATAAATGAACTTAGATGTATACTCTGTTTTACTCCTATTGATTATAGGCGCTTTAGCAGGTACAGTAAGTGCTTTTTTAGGTATTGGCGGAGGATTGGTTATAATTCCATTATTAGTATCATTACTAAATTATTCTCAAAAATCCGCGCAAGGTACTTCATTGGCTCTTATGCTTCCCCCTATTGGCATATTGGCTGTAATGAATTATTATAAAAATGGAAATGTCAATATCACCCATGCCATTATTATGTCCGTTGGCTTTATCATTGCTAGTTATTTTGCATCTTTAATTGCCATTAAAATAGATGACCATTTATTAAAAAAAATTTTTGCTGTGTTTCTAATATTGTATGCAATTAAACTATTATTAGGAAAATAAACTTATTCACTTAATTCTCCCCTCAAATTTCTCACAAATAATTTTTTCACTCTTTCAATATCTTTCTCTTTACCTAATAAATACATTAATTTGGTAATACTTGATTCAAGAGTCATGTCTCCTCCACTTATTACACCTATTTCCTTTAAATAACGACTGGTTTCATATTTACCCAATATCACACTACCTTGCAAACATTGTGTTACATCTACAACAATAACACCTTTTTGTATTATACTTTCTAAAGTCCTCAAAAATTTTTTATCTGTAGGAGCGTTGCCTGCGCCATAAGTTCTTAATATCAAAGCATCTGTAGTCAATAATTTTAATTGTTCTTCCATGATTTGAAAATCTATGCCGGGAAAAAGATGTACCACCCATAACTTGTTTGACAAAATAGTATGTACATTTAAAACATCCTTTTTATTTTCTCTCCATAAAAAATTCCAATTATATTCTATCTCTATTCCTGCTTCGGCAAGCAAAGGATAATTGGGAGATTGAATAGCATCAAAATGATTAGCACTATATTTAATTGAACGATTCCCTCTGTATAGCTTATACTCAAAATAAATAGCCACTTCTTGTATTATTGAATTTCCTTGTGCGTCCTTATCTGCAGCTATTTGTATAGATGTAATAATATTTTCTTTTCCATCTGTTCGCAGCACACCAATGGGTAATTGAGAACCTGTAAGTATAACGGGCTTGTTTAAATGTTCAAGCATAAAACTCAAAGCAGATGCTGTATAAGCAATAGTATCTGTACCATGTAAAATAACAAAACCATCATAATTATTGTATTTTTCTTTTATTAATGTTGCCAGCTTTATCCATAATGAAATTGTAACATTGGAAGAATCAATAGGTTCAAAGGTGTATGTATCTATTAAAATATCAAAACGTTTTAACTCTGGAATATGCTCTGATAACTGATTAAAGTTTAATGGCTTTAAATCTCCATTATTAAAATCCTGAACCATACCTATAGTTCCGCCTGTATATATCAGCAATACTTTTTTTTGTGTTCTCATATATTATTGATGCTGTAAATATATTACAAATTACAAAATAACAGGTATTTATGCTATTCAGTATTAAAAATTTCCGAAAAATAACTACTAAGACATTCTAAGGATTCACCACTATAGTAACTTGACCTATTCCCTTGCTGCCTTTTGAATCGGTAACAGAACATTTTATTATATTATTTCCCGCTACACTGGCACAACAAGGTGAAAATGTAACTGTATTACCGGAACCCAATAAGTTAGCAATAGAATTCACCTCCCAATTAAAATTCATACTTCCTTCTCCTCCTGATACTGATGCCGTTACAACTGCTTCCTGACCAAGCCGCATCATCGTTTTGTCTGCAGTTAAATATACTTTTACGGCAGTAGCTCCAGCATTGGTCTTATCGTCCGGTGCTGCTTTCTTTTTACACCCTAAAAAAACAAATAACATACTAATCAAAATAAACAGCCATTTCATAAGTATCCAATTTTATTGCAAATATACACATTTATACACATTATTATTAATAGATTTTTGGTGTCCTACAATTTCCTTACTCCTTTCTTTTTTAACATTCCTTATATTATTCCGCTTGCTTTAAAATTATTTTCATACATATATTTGCAAAAAATTAAAATCTTATGATTGATACACTGCAATCAACAACAATGAACCCTACCGATATCAAAGCCATTAACGAAAAAATTCATCAGGAAAGTGCGTTCATTGACCTGCTTTTAATGGAAATCAATAAAGTCATAGTAGGTCAAAACCTCATGGTGGAAAGATTATTAATTGGATTGCTTAGTAATGGGCATATTTTGTTGGAAGGTGTTCCAGGACTTGCCAAAACATTAGCCGTCAATACTTTAGCCAAATCCATCAATGCTAAATTTAGCAGAATACAATTCACACCCGACCTTTTGCCCGCCGATTTAATCGGTACTATGATATTCAATCAAAAAACCGGCGAATTCAATGTTCGCAAAGGCCCTATTTTTGCCAATTTCGTATTAGCCGATGAAATTAACCGTGCCCCAGCAAAAGTACAATCTGCTCTCCTAGAAGCCATGCAAGAAAAACAAGTAACCATTGGTGAACAAACCTTTCCATTACCCAATCCTTTTCTTGTATTAGCTACTCAAAATCCTATTGAACAGGAAGGCACCTACCCCTTGCCAGAAGCACAACTCGACCGTTTTATGCTCAAAGTAGTACTGACTTATCCTTCTAAAGAAGATGAACTTAAAATCATTTCCTCTAATGTGTCTCCTGAAGGATTAAAAAAACCTAATCAGGTAGTCAGTATAGAAGACATTCTGAAAGCAAGAGATTTAGTAAGATATGTTTACATAGATGAAAAAATTGAAAAATATATTGTAGATATTGTTTTTGCCACCCGCTTTCCAAAAGATTACAAGTTAGAAAAATTTGTACCACTAATTGCCTATGGTGCTTCGCCTCGTGCAGGCATCAATTTAGCAATGGCAGCAAAAGCTTATGCCTTTATCAAACGCAGAGGATATGTTATCCCTGAAGATGTACGCGCAGTTTGTCATGATATTTTAAGACACCGCATTGGCTTAACCTATGAAGCTGAAGCCGAAAACATCACTACTGAAAACATCATCAGCGAGTTATTGAATGTTGTAGAAGTTCCGTGATAAATAATAAACATCATTCTAACATAACCCTATCTGCAACAACAATCCATTACTCCACATATCATTTATGGAAGTAGGTGAATTATTGAAAAGAGTAAAACGAATTGAAATCAAATCCAAAGGATTAAGCCAAAATATTTTTTCAGGCCAATACCATAGTGCTTTCAAAGGACGCGGAATGGCTTTTTCAGAAGTAAGAGAATATGTACCCGGCGATGATATTCGTAACATTGACTGGAATGTAACCGCTCGCTTCAATACCCCTTATGTAAAAGTTTTTGAAGAAGAAAGAGAACTTACCTTATTACTCATGATTGACATCAGTGCCAGCACATCTTTTGGAATGATAAACGACTATAAGAAAAACCTCATAGCAGAAATGGCTGCCACTATTGCTTTTTCTGCCAATCAAAACAACGATAAAGTAGGCGTTATCTTTTTTTCCAATAAAGTAGAAAAATTCATTCCGCCCAAAAAAGGAAAATCTCAGGTATTACGCATCATTCGCGAAATTATTGGAACAGAAAAAACATCTCCAAGTACTGACCTGAACGATGCACTCAAATTTTTATTTCAAGCCATCAAAAAAAGAAGCACCGTATTTATTTTATCCGATTTCTTAATGCCACTCAATTTTTTAGATGCTTTGAAAATATCTGCCCGAAAGCACGACATCATTGCCATTAAAATAAACGACAAAAATGAAAAAGAACTCCCTAATGTAGGTTTACTCCCAATTAAAAACCTTGAAACTCAGGAAATCCAATGGATAGACACATCTGATAAACAATTTAGAACACAACTTACTGCCAACTTCCTTCAACATAGCGACCAACTCAAACAAATATTTCAAAAAGCCAAAGTGGACAGCATAGAAATATTGACACATCAAAATTACATTATTCCTCTATCTAATTTATTTAAGAGCCGATAAATTTTTACAGAATGAAAAGAAATCACATCCTATATCCTGTCCTGTTTTTTGTTTTAATTTTCTCTTATAGATTAGTATATTCTCAAATTTCTGCCTCTGCAGAAATCAATAAAAGCGAAATTCGTATTGGTGACCCCATTCAATTAAAACTATCACTCAACTTTCCTTCCAACTCTTTTCCACCCATCCACTGGCCTGCTTTTAATGATACCATTACTTCAAAAATTGAAATAATTGATGCATCAAAAATTGATACCATTAAAAATACCAACTCCACAATCTTACAACAAATACTCCATATATCTGCTTACGACTCAGGACAGTTTGTTTTACCTTCCATTAAATTTTACTTCAAAAATGATTCTACCCAATTTGTTCAAACCAACAGTGTGCTCATCACCGTTCACACAGTGCCTACAGATACTTCCGAAACTTCAATAAAAGACATCAAGCCCATTTTTGAAGAACCATTTGATATTAAATGGTACTTTCCACTCATCATAAAAATTTTAATTGCACTTATTGTATTCGGAATAATCATTTATCTGATTTATTACTTCACAAGAAAAAAATCCAAACAAAAAGAAACAGAAAAACCCAAATTACCGCCACACATTTTGGCTCTGCAAAAGTTAGAGCAGTTAAAACAAGAACAAATATGGAAAGAAGGAAAAATAAAAGAATATTATTCAGGTGTAGCCGATACCATTCGCGAATACATTGAAGGTCGCTACAATATTCAGGCATTAGAGCAAACAACTTTTGAAACCCTGCAAGCATTAAAGTTCAAAGCAATAGACCCTTCTACCCGCGAAAAATTAAAACAACTGCTGGAACTAGCCGACCTTGTCAAATTTGCAAAATTTATTCCAATTGAAAATGACCATATTCAAATTTTAGAGAACGCTTTTGAATTTGTGCATCAAACCAAACAAGAAATAACCCACACGGCACCTTCTGAAACATCAAACAACTCTGTGAATACCAATTAATATGCTGGATTGGATAGATATAAAAGACATTGTATTTGCCAACAAAGAATTTTTCTGGCTCTTATGGCTTATTCCTTTATTAACTCTCTACTATTATTGGCGAAGAGATAAACAAAATGCCACCTTAAATTATTCTACCTTCCTGTTATTAAAAGACATTCCTGCTTCGTTCAAAACACAATCCCGTTTTTTTCCATTTATTTTAAGATTAATAATTGTTACACTACTTATCATAGCATTGGCAAGGCCTCAAAGCGTTTCTTCAGGAAAAGATGTACAAACCGAAGGCATTGACATTATGATTAGCTTGGATGTTTCTTTATCTATGCTGGCAAAGGACTTCAAACCCAATCGTTTGGAAGTAGCCAAAGATGTAATACAGGAATTTGTAGACAATCGCCCCAACGACCGAATGGGAATGGTTATTTTTGGCGGCGAAGCATTTACTCAATGCCCACTTACTACCGACCACAAAATTCTAAAAACACTTATTAGCAAAGTCAAAGCCGGTAGTTTAGGACAAGGTACTGCTATTGGATTAGGATTAGCCAATGCCGTTGCCCGCCTGAAAGATATTAGTTCAAAAAGCAAAGTCATTATTCTTGTATCCGATGGTGTAAACAATACAGGAGAAATAGACCCACTTACCGCCGGTGAATTGGCAAAAACATACAATATTCGTGTTTATACTATTGGCGTAGGTTCACGCGGAAAAGCATTACAACCCGTTGCTATGTATCCAAATGGTGAATTACAATACGATTATGTAGATGTAGAAATTGACGAAGCATTGATGAAAAAAATTTCTGAAGAAACAGGCGGAAAGTATTTTCGTGCAACAGACAACAAAAGTTTACGCAATATTTATCATGAAATAGATAAATTAGAAAAAAATATTATTTATGAAAAAAACTTTACTAATAGAAAAGATTTATTCTACCCGCTCATTTATATTGCAATGATTTTATTACTCATAGAATTTATTCTGCAAAAAACCTATTACAAAACTATTACTTAAATTATGTATCGCTTTGAACATAAAGAAATACTTTATTGGTTATTTTCCCTTATCCTTACAACAGGATTGTTTATTTTCTATCTTATTTCAAGTAAAAAGAAAAGAAAACTATTAGGAGCATATTCTTTAGTTTTACAACACATTCCGCAGTATTTTGCCTTGTTTAAGTGGACAAAATTTGTTTTGTTTTCTCTTGCACTGGCTTTAATGATTATTGGTCTGGCAAACTTTCAAATTTTTACAGGCAGTCATGAAGTAAAAGTAAAAGGGTCAGACATCATTGTGTGTTTAGATATATCCAATAGTATGCTGGCACAGGATTTATCTCCTAACCGATTAGAAAGAGCTAAAATGGCTCTTCAAAAAATGATTGACCAGCTACAAGGCGACAAAATTGGCATCATCGTATTTGCCGGAGACGCTTATGCCCTATTACCTCTTACCGTAGATTACAATGCCGCAAAGATATTTGTTCAATCTATCAACACCGATATGATTTCTGTTCAAGGTACCAATGTTGGAAGCGCATTACAAAAATCTTTAGATTACTTTGAAAATGGCTCTACACAAGCTAATAACAAAGCTGTTATACTCATTACCGATGGAGAAGACCACGATGGCAATGCGATTGAAATAGCCAAACAATTGGCAGAAAAAAACATACCTGTACATTCTGTTGGCATAGGTTCTGAGCAAGGTGCACCCATCCCCATTTATCAAAATGGTAAAATGATTGGCTATAAAAAAGATAAAGAAGGAAATACCGTTATAACCAAACTGAATAAAGAATTTTTACACGACATCTCCTCTGAAACAAAGGGCATTGTTGTTATTGCAAGCAATTCTGATTTTGGCCTCAACACCCTTTTAAAGGAAATTAAACACTTAGATAAAGCAGAAACCAATACATTAACTTTCAAAGATTATGAAAGTCAATATCAATGGTTTGTTGGTATAGCTTTACTATTTCTTATTATAGAATTTTTACTTCCTGAAACCAAACCACAATGGACCTCTGTCTTTTCCAAATGGCTTAAAGTATAACTTATGAAAAACATACACCTCAATAGATTAACATTGTTTAGAAAAAAAATTATTCTTATCTTGTTTATATTTGCAAACAGTATTTTACTGGCACAACACCCCAATCAACTCACTTATGAAGGTAATAAAGCATTCAAAAAAAATGATATGCAAACGGCTATCAACAAATATAATGAAGCACTCAAAATAAAACCTAACACTAAAAAAGCTATTTACAACTTAGGAAACGCCTTGTATAAAGAAGCATTAACTCTCAAATTTTCCAATGCCACCGCTATTAATATCAACAACAAAGATTCCATTGCTAACTTAATGTTGCAACGTTCTGCTGAATTATACAGCAGTGCTTCTCAGCTATACAAAAACAAAGATAGCTTACAAAAAATCTATCATAATCTTGGTAACGCTTATCTTTTTCAAAAAAAATACACCGAAGCCATTGATGCTTACAAAAAATCACTGAAATTGAATCCAAACGACGAAGATACCCGTTACAACCTGGCTTATGCGCTCAAGCACAAAAACGACAATAAAGGCGGTGGAAGTAATAATCAACAACAACAAAACCAAAGCCAAAATCAGCAACAACAACAAATCAATAAAGAACAAGCCGAACGAATGCTGCAAACTCTCATACAAAAAGAAAAAGAACTTCAAGACAAAAAGAAAGAACAACAAGCTGCCGGAACAGCCAAACCTGAAAAAGATTGGTAATAACTATGAAAAAAATATTTTACATACTTGGTTGCATACTTAGTGTATTCAGCATTTTTGGGCAAAAACTCAATGTACAGGTCAGCACTACCAAGCCCTCTGTAGGTGTACCTTTTGAAATTGCTTTTTCTATCAATGCCGCTCCTCAAGATTTTACACCTCCCTCTTTCAGTAATTTTGAAATAATTTCCGGACCCAATCAAAGCCAAAACATTCAGTTTATCAATGGAAACTTATCCCAATCTTTTTCAATCTCTTATGTTCTTATTCCAAAAAAAGAAGGTGCTGTTGTGATTGGTGCTGCTAAAGCCATTGTTAATGGACAATCTATTTATAGCTCCCCCATTACATTAGAAGTGCAAAAAGGTTCTACCAACAATAACTATCCCTCTGCTGCCCAACAAAAAAATACCCACTACAACGAGCCCGTAAGTGCCGATAAAGAAGATATTTTTGTTAGAACCTCAGTAAATAAAAAACAATGCTACATTGGCGAACAAATTACTCTTACTCAAAAAATTTATACAAGAGTAGAACTACGAGGTATTCAAAATGTCAAATTTCCACATTTAGAAGGTTTTTGGTCAAAAAATCAGGAAAACACCGGCAACATCCAATTGCACATAGAAAATATAGATGGCATCAATTATTATGTTGGAGAAATCAGCAAACAGTTTCTATTTCCACAAAAAAGTGGCAAGTTAACTATCTCTCCCATTGAAATAGAATGTGTTATACGCAAACGCTCATCCCGCCCCCCAAGAGATATTTTTGAACAGTTCTTTGGTGTTAATGCTTATGAAGATAAAGTAGTGAGTTTAAAAAGCCAACCCATCACCATCAATGTGGAAGATTTGCCGACATCTAACAAACCGCCTCAATTTACAGGTGCAGTAGGAACTGCTTTTTCATTCAAAGCAGAATTGAATAAAAATAAAGTACCCGCTAACGAAGCCATTACCTTGAAAATAACCATATCTGGCACAGGAAATGTTCCATTAGTAGATGCACCCAAAATCAACTTTCCCACTGAATTTGAAACCTACGACCCAAAAGTTTCAGAAAACATTTCTACTTCCGGCAATGTAAGTGGTAGTAAAACCTACGAATATCTTATTATTCCAAGACAAGAAGGCACTTATAAATTATCCGACATTCAATTTTCTTATTTTAATCTCAACACAAAAAACTATGTTACTTTACCTACACCCGAACTGATTATAGAAGTAACCCCATCTCTCAACAAAAACAATACCAGTGCACAGGTTTACCAGCAATATAAACAAGAAATCAAAAATGAAGATAACGATATTCACTTCATCAAACCCTATCCATACAATATCAAGCAAATTCAGGAACCCTTTTTTAACTCCCTCACACACATCACCCTTACCCTATTACCTTATCTTGCCA
>JAOABO010000038.1:3711-13322 GCA_026418315.1 Bacteroidia bacterium | reverse complement strand
GGTTATGTATTATTTGAAGGCACTCCTGAAGAAATGATACAGCTGAAAAATAATAGCACCGCTGAGTTTTTGAGAATGGAGTTTATGTAATACTGTTGATGATATGTATTAAACATATCCTCCAGATTATTCTCGTTTAAACGCAAGAAAATTAAATTATTGAAATATTTGTATTTTGTTATGTATTATGGTAATCAATCGGTGTGAATATATTTTTGTTCACTATCTTTACACTCAAAAAAATGAAATTCATTTGTGTTGGAAAAAATTATGCCGAACATGTTAAAGAGATGGGGTGGAAAGATGAACAGGAAATTGTACTGTTTATGAAGCCCGAGAGTGCATGGTGTAAAGACAAACATATTTTTTATCCTTCTTTTACCAATGATTTGCAATATGAAACAGAATTAATTATACAAGTTAATCAACCTCTGAAAAATGTAAATGAACAGGATGCTTTACAATCTATTCAAAAAATTAGTGTAGGCATTGACTTTACAGCACGTGATATACAAACAGAATTAAAGAAAAAAGGAATGCCTTGGGAAAAAGCCAAAAGCTTTGATAACTCGGCAGTGGTCGGAGAATGGCGTCCTTTTCATCCTAATAAAAATTATGAATTTTTTTTGCGTATTAATAGCAAAGAAGTTCAGCGAGGTAACTCTTTTATGATGATGGTTTCTTTTGCACAACTGGTTGCAGAAATTTCAAAGTATTTTACTATTTATCCTGATGATGTAATATTTACAGGCACTCCGCAACATGTTGGAAAAGTACATAAGGGAGATGTATTGGAAGGATATATGAATAATGAAAAATTATTTGAAATAAAAATGATGTAGGATTTGTCAAAATGCCTATTATTAAAGAGCAGTCAGGTCTTTAAATAATACAAATGCTTTTAGTTTTAAGAAGAATTTTTCTCAATTTTGCAAAAACCATGCGATTCTTTTTTTGGAAATATCTTGTTTTCATGTGTCCTTTCTTTTTAATGTCTCAAAACTATTCAGACGCACTGTGGAATACATATTTGTTTTATTCTCCCGAAAATAATAAAATTAAAAATGCGTATGCTGAAATTTCTTTATCAGTTAATACTACCAACCTGAAAAAACAAAAAACATCTAATAACAGGTACATTTCTGCAGTAAAAGGCATTGTTCAAATTTATCAGGATTCTTCTATGCTAATAAAATCTGATACCTTCATAGTAAAAAGTCCACCTCATACCGATTCATTGAATGTGCCGTATTTTGCATATATTAAAAGATATTGGCTTCCTCTTCATCATAAGTATCACATTCATTTTGAAGCAAAAGATTTTTTCTTAAACAAAACAATTGCAAAGGGAAGCAAAACATTAACCACAAATTTTGACGAGCAAAATATTATTTTTTCCAATACAGTGTTCATAGATACGCTGTGGAAGTCCGATAATAAAGATATGTTTTACCGTTATGGTTACACCATTATTCCATATAATAACAATTACTTTAATGAATACTACAATCGCATTCATTTTTTTTGTGAAATATATAATGCAGATACAGTGCTGGGAAAAGAGAGTTTTTTTTTCGTAAAGTATTTTGTTCAGGATAAGGATAGTAAAAAAATTTTTGAACAAAATGGTGGATTTAAAAAAATGAAAGCATCTAAAGTGAATGTCCTGATTAGCCATATCAATATACAAAATATACCTTCCGGAAATTACTTTTTGGTAATAGAAATCCGAAATCAGAAAAATGATATTGTACAAACTCAAAAGATTTATTTTCAAAGAAAAAACCCTGTTGCAGTTTCAAAACAAGGATGGAATGATGAAATATTTTTTGGAAAAACCAATAATACAGATACCCTCAAAATGTGGTTGGAATCTTTATGGCCTATTGCTAATAATCTTGAAAAAGATTGGATAATTAATCAAAGCATTACAAAAGATGCTACTTTAATGAAAAATTTTATGCTTGATTTTTGGAACAAACGCGCCGCCGATTCTGTCTCTCCTGTCAAGCTGGCTGCAGAGCACTATACAAGGTTAAACTATGTCATGAAAAACTTTAAATGCGGAAAAATAGCCCCTTATTATACAGACAGAGGAAGAGTGTATTTGCAATATGGAGAGCCCAACCAAAGAGTTATACAGCTTTCTGAACCCGGAGCATACCCTTATGAAATATGGCAGTATTACAGAATTTATGACCCCTCTACCAATCAATTCTTTACCAACAGAAGGTTTGTTTTTGTAAATAAAGGTATTGCAGATGAATGCTATTCGCTTATTCACAGCGACATGAAAGGCGAATACAACAATCCTAACTGGCAAAGAGAAATAATCAAACACGAGATATATAACCCCAATGACCCCTATCAACAACAAAAATTAAATTACGGAAATAATTTTGATAAACTTTACCAAAATCCTCAATGATGCCCGAAATTGCTATTGCCATTTTAAATTACAACGGCTTACCGCTTTTGCAAAAATATCTTTCATCTATCGTTCAGTATCATCCTCATCATTCTGTGTATGTAATTGACAATCAATCTACCGATAACAGCGTACTATGGTTAAAAGAAAATTTTCCACAGGTACAAGTTGTCCAAAACGCATTTAATTACGGCTTTGCAAAAGGATACAACGAAGGATTAAAGCATATTCAGGCAGATTATTATGTATTGATGAACAATGATATTCGCATTACCGACAATTGGTTAGACCCCATCGTCCATTGGATGGAAAAAAACAATGATGTGGCAGTATGTATGCCCAAACTGTTAGATGATAAACAGCCCGATAGATTTGAATATGCAGGTGCGTGCGGAGGATTTTTAGATATATTGGGCTATCCCTTTTGCAAAGGTAGAATTTTTTTATCTCTTGAAAAAGATGAAGGGCAATATGACGAAGTAAGTGAAATTTTTTGGGCTACAGGCGCCTGTATGGTTGTAAAAAGTCAGGTATTTTGGGAAGCGGGTGGCTTTGATGAGGATTTTTTTGCACATATGGAAGAAATTGACCTTTGTTGGAGAATTAAAAATATGGGATATAAAATTTATGTTTATCCTTCATCTAAAGTATATCATTTAGGTGGCGGAACATTACATAAAATAAACCCGCAAAAAACGTATCTTAATTTCAGAAACAGTTTAATAGCACTTTTGAAAAATCATTCTCCGGAATATCTTTTTTGGAAAATTTTTCTTCGTCTGATATTAGATGGTGTAGCAGGAATAAAGTTTTTATTAGAGGGACATGGCAAGCATACATTGGCAGTGATAAAGGCACACTGGTATTTTTATACACATCTTAAAAACACATTGGAAAAAAGAAAAAAGTTTCAGGAAAAACATGGGCGTTTGTATTCATTTTATCCTACGCTGAATAAAAGTATAGTTGTATATCATTATGTATTGGGTGTCAAAAAATTCTCACAAATCAAAAAATATATGTATGAAAGTACTGGTGTATAGTACCCATTCTTTTGATAGACCTTATTTAGAAAAAGCAGCTCAAGGCATTCATCAGTTACATTTTGTTGAAGATGCTTTGGATAAAGATTCTGCTAAATTATCAACTGGTTATGATGTTGTGTCTGTTTTTTCAAATGACGATGTTTCTGAAGGGGTTTTGAAAATTTTACATCAGAATAATATTCGGTTTGTTGCACTACGAAGCGCAGGGTATAATCATGTTGATTTAAATGCAGCAAAAAATCTCAATATAAGGGTTGCTAATGTTCCTGAATATTCACCCTATTCTGTTGCAGAACATGCTGTAGCTATGTTAATGGCACTCAATAGAAAGTTATATTTTTCTCAATTGCTTTTTCAATTACAGGATTTCAGATTAGACCCACTGGTGGGCTTTGATGTTCATAAAAAAACAGTAGGCATTATTGGCACGGGAAAAATTGGCACAGCATTTGCGCGAATTATGAAGGGCTTTGGCTGTACTCTATTAGCGTATGATATTAAGGAAAACCCCGATGCTCTGGTTTTAGGAGTACAATATGTTTCGCTGGACGATTTATTGAGTAACAGCGATATCATTTCCATTCATTGTCCGCTCAATAGTTCTACTTATCATTTGTTGTCAGAAAAGAAATTCAGTAAAATAAAAAAGGGAAGTATTTTGATTAACACTGCACGTGGTGCAGTTATTGATACTTCAGCATTGATTAAAGCTATTGAAAGTGAGCAAATTTCCGGGGCCTGTTTAGATGTATATGAATTTGAAAAAGGGCTTTATTTCAATGATAAGAGAAATAAAGTAATTACAGATGATTTGTTTTTAAAATTAAAAAGTTTTCCTAATGTACTGCTTACCGCTCATCAGGCCTTTTTGACAAAAGAAGCACTGCAAAACATTGCTACCACCACTATTCAAAACATGACTGAATGGGAAAAATATGGAAAATCGTCCAACGACCTGTGGTAATATTTGTGGTTTAATTTATTTGATGTCGGGTTTACATTCAGATATGTAAGAGGTATATTTTTCAAGAAAATTCAGTAGGAAAAGTAAATTTTGAATTTGCGAGTTCAAGTAATAATTGCAACTTTATCTGAGCATTGTTGGCTTGAATGTGGCATAACTAATTTTTGTGTTATCTAATATATCTCAAAACAAATATTTTCCTATCTTTGCCGCATGTAATTCAAATTTATGTCTGCTCAAATACACGGAGTTCTCTCTTTTGATAAAGAAAAAAGAAAACAATTGAAATTCAGTGAAAGTGCCTTGCAAACCATTGAGCAAATTAAAACAAGATATCCTGAAGGTAAACAAAAATCTGCTTTAATACCAGTATTGCATATTGCTCAGGCCGAAAATGATGGATGGTTAAGTCCTGAAGTAATGGATTATGTTGCTGAACTGCTCAATATAACACCCATTGAGGTCTTTGAAGTAGCCAGTTTTTATTCTATGTTTAATTTAAAGCCCGTAGGAAAATGTGTATTGGAAGTTTGTCGTACTTCTTCATGTTGGCTGAATGGAGCCAATGAAATAGTAGAATATTTAGAAAAAAAATTAGGTATCAAAGAAGGAGAAACTACCCCCGATGGAATGTTTACCATTAAAACAGTAGAATGTTTGGGCTCGTGTGGAACAGCCCCTATGATGCAATGTGGAGCATCTTATCATGAAAACCTGACTTTTGAAAAAATAGATCAAATATTAGACCAATACAAAAGCGAAGCCAAAAGAAGAAATTATACAGATACGGAAACCTTTCATACTAAATAAAAATTTTTATGGGCAAGAAATTATTATTGGATAAAATCAATATTCCGGGTATTCAAACTTACGAAGTATATCGTCAAAATGGTGGCTATTCTGCTGTGGAGAAAGCATTGAAAAATTATTCATCAGATCAAATTGTAGAAGAGGTTAAAAAGTCAGGTTTAAGAGGTAGAGGTGGGGCAGGATTTCCTACGGGTATGAAATGGGGGTTTTTAGCCAAACCACCGGGTGTGCCTCGCTACCTGCTTTGTAATGCAGATGAATCGGAACCGGGTACTTTCAAAGACCGCTATTTAATGGAACATATTCCTCACTTACTAATAGAAGGAATGATAGTGTCTTCTTATGCTTTAGGGGCTAATACTTCGTATATTTATATTCGTGGTGAATATTTTTATGTAGCCCGCCTATTAGAAAAAGCCATTGCTGAAGCATACGCTAATGGATGGTTAGGAAAAAATATTTTAGGAACTGATTATTCTTTAGATTTATATGTGCAAGTGGGAGCAGGGGCTTATATATGTGGAGAAGAAACAGCATTGATAGAATCGTTAGAAGGGAAAAGAGGCAACCCAAGAATGAAACCGCCCTTTCCGGCAGTGGCCGGGTTGTGGGGATGTCCTACAGTGGTCAATAATGTAGAGACCATTGCGGCAGTTGTACCTATTGTTAATATGGGTGGAGAAGAATATGCTAAAATTGGTGTAGGAAAATCTACCGGAACCAAATTAATTTCCGCATCCGGACACATTAATAAACCCGGTGTGTACGAAATAGAGTTAGGATTACCTGTAGAAGAATTTATATACTCAGATGAGTACTGTGGAGGCATTAGAGGAGGAAAAAAACTGAAAGCAGTGATTGCCGGAGGTTCATCTGTTCCTGTTTTACCCGCCGAATTGATATTAAAAACAGCAAAAGGAGAACCCCGTTTAATGTCTTATGAAAGTTTAGCCGATGGCGGGTTTCAAACAGGTACAGCATTAGGTTCAGGAGGATTTATTGTAATGGATGAAGACACTTCCATTATCTATAATTTATACACCTTATCGCGGTTTTATCATCACGAAAGTTGTGGACAATGCTCACCTTGCAGAGAAGGTACGGGCTGGATGGAAAGAATATTGAAGAAGTTCATTGATGGAACCGCTACCATGAAAGACATTGATTTGCTATGGGATATTCAAAGTAAAATAGATGGCAGAACAATATGTCCGCTTGGAGATGCTGCTTCTTGGCCTGTAGCCAGTGCCATTCGTCATTTCAGGCACGAGTTTGAAGAAGCGGTAAAAAACAAAGGTATTAAAAAAGTAAATCATTACAACAAAAGATGGAGTAAAGAAACAGTATAGCAAAAAGGTGTAAAATAATTATTGACCGTTTATTCATGAAAAAAAAGAAATTAGTTGGACTAGCAAGTTTAATGTTTTTTGTATTCTTGTTTTTTGCGTGTAAAAAAAATGTCAATAAAACATTAGTGGACAATACACTTCCGGATTCTGATATTTTGCATGCCATGTATCAAGATACATTTTCTTTTATATTAAAAACTCAAAAAACAGATAGCATTAGAATATATAATGATGGATTTAAATTTATAGGTTCTAATCAAGACCCTGTCTTTGGCAGAACAGATGCCGATTTGTACACGCACTTTTCATTACCCAATAATATTACCAATGTGGCATTTCCTTCTGATGCTGTTGTAGATTCTGCCAAAATTATTCTTGTCTTTACTGAAAACTTTGTGGGAGATACCACTACACCCTTACGATATCAGGTATATCGTATGACTGAAGATATGAGCACTTCTGAAAACTACTATAGCAACAAAAATTTTGCTTATCAAATTATACCACTGGCAGATGTCCTAATAAAACCCAAAAAAATGAGTAGTTACAAAACCATTCAAATTCCTGTTTTTAAGGGTTTTGCACAAAGCATTATTTCAAATCCACAATATTTGATCAATAATTCAATTTTACAAACTACTTACAAGGGTTTTTATATTACCACGAAAAACTCTGTATTGAATGCATCTTCCTTGCAGGGAGCATTGATGAAAATAGATTTAGCCAATAGTGTTTCAGGTTTTTATGTGTATTATCATACCGGCAATCCGCCGGCATTGAAAGAATCAAAGGTCTATCAGTTTACATTTAATAATAATTATTCTGTTCGGCATAATTATTTTCATTACAATTACTCTTCAGGTGCAAATGTGTATTTATATAATCAATTAACTGGAAATAATACTTCTGCAAGCCAGAATGTGTTTGTAAAAGGATTGAACGGAACAAGAGTATTGGTAGATATTCCTGCTTTGAATAACTTACCTAAGTTAGGGAACTTTTCAATTAATAGAGCAGAAGTTGTATTCAAGGTAGACAATAGTTTTATTTCTAATAGTACTTTTTATACGCCCCCACCAGCTATGAGTTTATTAGCATTAGATAGTGCAGGTAATGAAATGTTTACGTTAGATCAGTATTATTCTTCTACTTCATTTGTCGGTTATGGTGGGAATTTGAATAATTTAGAATACAAATTTAATATTTCCCGTTATGTTCAGCATATTTTGAGTGGAAAACAAAAATATTATGGATTGGCTTTAGTGGCCACAGATCCTAAAGTTACTTTGACATTCAGGAAAGATTTTTTTGCTGCCAGAGTAGTAATAGGTGGCTACAAACACCCCACACTGAAGCCCTTGTTAAAATTATACTATACCCCTATTCCTTAAACAGGGCTATTTGTCACTAGACAATATCATTTTTGTCAATTAAAAAAATATTTGTAACTTTGGCATATAAATTGATAAATCTTTGATATATTATTGCACTATGATATTCAAAGAAAATTCATTATCACTGGATTTTAGTAATTACAAGGCAAAAGCAGGTAGCTTGTTGCTTGCTGAACCATTTATGAATGATGGATACTTTAAAAGGTCGGTGGTATTACTGGCTATTCATAATGAAAAAGAAGGTTCATTAGGATTTATAATAAACAAACCTATTAAAAATGTTTCTTTAGCAGATAGTATTAAAATATTTTCTAACGCAAAAGATTGGCCTCTTTATTTTGGGGGGCCTGTACAAACTTCCTCTTTATTTTATATACACACCTTGGGAGATTTAGTAGAAGACAGTAAGGACTTGGGGCATGGTATTTATTTTGGAGGGGATTTTGAGACCATTAAACAATTAGTAATAAAAGATGAAGCCACTCCTCAAGATATTAAATTCTTCCTGGGATATTCGGGCTGGGGAGAACAGCAGTTAGAAGAAGAAATATTAAACAATTCGTGGCTAACCACTCCTGCCCGTAAAGAATTGGTATTTGGAAAATGCATTGAAAATACCTGTTGGCAAAAAGCTATTTATCATACACCACATTTTTATGTAGCACATTTTCCGCAAAATTCTATGTGGAATTAAAGAGTAGATAGTTTTTTTATTAGATACATATTTCACATTTAAATAATTGATAATCAGAAAGGTAAAAAAAATCCAAAGAAGTTTTTTGAAAAATAAAATTTGATTACATACATTTGCGGCCTCATCAATGGGATCATAGCTCAGCTGGTTCAGAGCACCTGCCTTACAAGCAGGGGGTCACAGGTTCGAATCCTGTTGATCCCACACAAAGAGCCACTTTTTGAGTGGCTTTTTTATTTATTAAATATTTTATTTAAAGTATTCATTTAATAGTAAATTTGCGGCTTTAATTTTTAAATTGAAAATATGAGTAATGCAGTAGTAAGCACAGAAAAAATAGTTATTAAACCAGAAATTATCAAATCTGACGTTGTATTAACATCAGCAGAATTAGAGCAAGAAAGAGAAAAATATCTCAAACAAATTCAGAAAAATATTTCTATGCCCGGTTTCAGACCAGGTAAAGTTCCCATGGGAATTATCAAAAGAAAATATACCAACACCGCTTTTTATGAGGGGTTTGAAAATTTATTAAAAGAAAAAACAAATGAAATACTTACACAGCAAACCTTCAAACCATTATACTATGTCTATAATTTTGAAAACACAGACCTTGTACAAGATGACGGCAAGGATAAAAAAATAGAATTGGAATATTTGTTAGAACCACAGGTAGATATCAATGTAAAAGACAGAGAAATACAATTGGTGAAGTATGGATTTACTGAATCTCAAAGAAAAATATACTCTGATATTTTAATACTTTTCAACTTTCTGAATGAAAACCCGGTTGAAAAACTGGAACACGCTGACCAATATTTTGTTATTACAACTGAAGTAAAAAGTGATGAGTTATCTAATGCCGAAGACGAGAATAAACGAAAGAAAGCAAATATCCCTTTGGTTATCCATCATTATCAATTCCA
>JAOABO010000038.1:0-3613 GCA_026418315.1 Bacteroidia bacterium | reverse complement strand
ATTTTCCTGATAAAAAACAATCTTTAATTGAATTTTTGAAAACGGTAAGTGAGTGTAATGATAAACAAGTGAGCATAAGCATAAAGGATATTCAGGCATATTCAGAGTTGGATAAATATATTCATCCTGAACGAGTAAAGCAGGCATTTAATATGGATGAAAATACAGAAATTAACCTTGAAACGATTTATAATAAACTTTCTGAAATTATTGATATTGTAGCGGAATATTTTACTGGTAATGAAAATA
This sequence comes from Bacteroidia bacterium, assembly GCA_026418315.1. GTDB lineage: Bacteria > Bacteroidota > Bacteroidia > B-17B0 > Aurantibacillaceae > BPGX01. Next base: position 3,364 of record JAOABO010000038.1, on the reverse strand, counting down.
ACAGAAAAATAAATTCCTTTATTGATAATTTAATTCAGGTTGAAATTCCTGAAGATTTTATTCAGAAACTTTACAAAAACTATGTAAAAGAGGAAGATAAAAAATACTTTTCTGTTGATTTATTCAAAGTAGAAGTTATCAGACAAATAGAAAACAACATACTGAAAAACATTTTACCACATGTGTTTAATCCAAGCATAGATTATAATAAATTTGCCACCAATGTGGCTAAAACTTATTTGGTGGAAACCTTGTTGTCTCAAATGTATGTATTCAACCTGGATTCTACTAAAAATTATGTTTTACACAGCATTCAAACCGCCGACAGCAAACACAGAGAGCAATTGTTGGAAAAATACTACAGCAGAGACTCTGTTTTTACCTACACTGAAAATGTATCCCAAGATGTAAAAGTTAGTTTTCAATTAGAAAATATTAATCAAATACATTTTGCGGATTTTATTGGAATGAAGGAAGATGACTTCAAATAAGCAAGTGGTGCGGTAAGTTTTATCTTATTTGGAAAATTTTTCTGTCAGTTATTTTAAAAATATACTCTCCATTATTTTGAAAACCAGTAGTTTCATCAGGCCTGTAAAATTTAAATCTCATAAAGGACTTGTCATTGGAATATGGAAGGTTGCTTAAATTATACAAAGCACCTAATCCATAATTTTTTATCAGATTAAAATAATATAATCCTATTTGCATACCTTCATAAAAAAAAGTTGAAGGTTCGGTTTGAAAATATTCTTTATATCTACGAACATAATTATTAAAAACATTGTGGTAATTGATATTTTGATAATACGAAAAAACAAAATTCATTTGATTCAAATACTCTAAATCCAGATTATCATAAGTAATGGTTTTGAAAAAACTGCATAGATGAATAGGTGAGGTTTTATTAATAATACTTAATTGAGTAATATAATCTGTTGCTATTACCTGATTGCTTGCCAGCAGCACAACAGTGTACTCTTCTTTTTCTTTTATATGGTTCTTTAAGTCGGCTATGTTTTTAAATGTTTTAATAGTGTCTTTATAGTTGTTTTTATATATCAAGTCATTGTAGTATCTTTTGAATTCTTTTGCGTACTCTTTATCATTATTTGAATTACCATACAGTAATAAAACAGTTGTTTTTTTTCTTAATGAGTCAAAAACATAATTAGCTAACATTTGTATGTCTATGTAAATAGAAGGCGTAGTTTTTGAATATTCCGGATGATTAAATAAAAATTTATTTTGACTAATAAATGGAATAACATGAAATTTTGTACTTGAAGAAAGTTGTTGTTCTGTTTTAATCAGCGATGAGAATACAGGTCCTACTATTACATCGGAGTTTTTGTATTCATTTGTGTTGAGTACCTGAATAAGTTTCAAAGAATCAGTTTCTTTTATGTCAATAGGTAATAAATGAACATGGAAGCTATCTGTTTTTAATGAATCAGCAGCAAATGTCATTCCCATATAAAAATCAATCATCATAGAACTCATATTAGGAAACCCTTGCTCCGATTTTATTAAATCTTCTACAACCATATCTTCTGCCTTATCAGCACCAAAAGGCAAAAGCATCATTACATCGTAATCTTTCTTTTTAGGAAATGAGGTAAAAAACACATTGGTTTTTTCAGCTATTTCATTTTTTATTTTAGGAACTATATTTTCTTTTTTTTCTATTACTTTTTCTTTTTTACCTACTATCACCCATTCATTCTCCTTAATTCCTGTTTTTTTACCGGGATTCCATTCAAAAAATTGCTCTTGAGTAATATTATATTCTTTACAAATAGAATAAATAGTTTGTTGCTTTAAAACCTGATGATACCTGTATTTCAAAGTATCTTTATTTTCACAAGAAAAATTTTCTTGCTTACAGGGTATGATGATTTTTTGCCCAGTTTTCAGCCCTTTTTCCTTTACAGACAAATTTTCATTTAATATCACTTCAGGTGATACATTATATAATTTTGATAAACCATATAAACTTTCTCCTTTTTTTACTTCATGAATATAATAATCTTTCCCGTTTATTTTTTCTATCACTTTTGATTTTTCCTGTGAAAAACAAATGCTGTGTAAGAATAAGTATAAGATTATAAATAAGTTGTTTTTCATAAAAGAAGTCGTACAAAGTTAGGGATTTAAATAATTGCAGAAAAACTAATTTCATTGAATTGTTATACTTCTATAAAATCAAGAATTACTAATGATTATACAGGCATAGGAAACTTGTGTGTAGTAAAAAATATTTTATTCGGATAAACCATTTTCTCCTATTTTTGCCACCAAAAAGAATGAGCGAGATGCAGGAAAATAACGAGTTGGAACATGTAAAATACATATCTGAATTATATAAAGATTGGTTTATTGACTATGCTTCTTATGTAATTTTAGAAAGAGCTGTGCCACACATAGATGATGGTTTAAAACCCGTACAAAGACGCATACTTCATAGTATGTGGGAAATGGAAGATGGACGATACAACAAAGTAGCCAACATTATTGGTAATACTATGAAATACCATCCACATGGTGATGCCAGTATTACAGATGCCTTGGTTGGATTAGGACAAAAAGATTTACTTATTGATACTCAAGGAAATTGGGGAAATATTCTAACAGGAGATAGTGCTGCTGCTGCTCGTTACATAGAAGCCCGTCTCACCCCATTTGCAAAAGAAGTAGTGTTTAATCCCAAAACGACTCAATGGCAATTGAGTTATGACGGAAGAAATAAAGAACCCATCACCTTACCTGTCAAATTTCCATTGCTGCTTGCGATGGGTGTAGAAGGCATTGCGGTAGGATTATCCTGCAAAATTTTACCACACAATTTTAATGAACTGATAGACGCTTCTATTCAGGCATTAAAAAATAAAAAAGTAGAAATTTACCCCGACTTTCCAACAGGAGGAATAATAGATGTAAGCAACTACAACGATGGTAAACGCGGTGGCAAAATAAAAGTAAGAGCCAGAATCAAGGAATTGAATAGTAAAACCATTGTTATTACTGAAATACCTTACGGCACCACCACTACTGCACTTATTGAAAGTATTGTAACTGCCAACGAAAAAGGAAAATTAAAAATAAAAAAAATAGAAGACAATACTTCTGACAATGTAGAAATCATTTTACACTTACATCCAGATATTACAACAGACATAGCTATAGAAGCATTGTATGCCTATACACAATGCGAAATGACCATTTCACCTAACGCTGTAGTGATTGAAAATGACAAGCCGCGCTTCATGTCTGTTTCTGAAATGCTGAAATATTCTGCTCAACGTACTCTTGACTTACTCAAAGAAGAATTACAAATAGAACTTCATGAACTAAAAGAAAAATG
>JAOABO010000037.1:2550-13342 GCA_026418315.1 Bacteroidia bacterium | reverse complement strand
GTATTATTGGTCTCATTATAAGTAGTTACTGAAGTAAATGGCTGTCCACCAGCAGTTGAGCCATTAGGGCATCCGGAAGGACATGTCATTGGGAAGTCATCCCCCCAACCTCCTGCCATTGTTTGTCCCGTTACACCTGCTACTGCAAGATTTGTCCAACCAGTATACCCACTTTTTGCAAGAGTTTCTACAGTAACATTACCAATCACATCTGCAGCAGAACCTAGTGTATTTATTCTTGCTTTTTGTGTTGCTGTAGATTTAAGAACTAAATTTCCATTTGTATTCAAGGTGCCATTTGTTATACCCACATTTGAAAATATATTTAATTGATTACCCAAGGAAAGAGTTTGTCCTAATTTATTGAACCTTAGCTCTGCTAACGAATTGTATCCAGAAACAAAATTTAAACTACCTGTAAGGGAACCACTTCCTCCTATAGACAATATCAATGTATTTGTTGCCATCCATTGGCAACCAAGTGTAACATTTCCATTAACATACAAAACATGATTATTAGACAAACCCGTAATATCCACTGTACCCGTAGTTGCTGAGAAATTCGCGAACATTACCCAACTACCAGCAGATTTGTTTATTTTCACAAGTGAATTTCTACTTAACTCAAAATAACCAAATGTCTGGTCATTTACAGGTAATCCAATATTAACACTACTTGTAACCATACCTCCTATTACCACCGAAGATGTTGGCACTGTACTTCTTAAACCTAACACCCCCGAAACATTACCCATAATAAACAAACCACTATTGGCATTAAACGTAATGGTCATGTTGTTGGTATTATATTGATTTTGAACAGTAACAGAAGTACTTGCTGCCAGGTTTTTAGACGCAACTGATAAGGTTAAATTCCAATAATTAAGTGGCCATAAATTGACTGCTGTATTTTGTGCCCAATTTACTGTTGAACCATTAGCCAATATAACATCTGTGTGTGTTGGTAAATTAGTCATCGTAGATTGATACAAACTCAATGTTCCATTATTCTGCACTCTCAACTTAGCTCCTCCACTGACCATTAAAGTAGCATTACTATTAACAGCCAGATTAGTAGCACTGCTACCATTACCTACTCTGATTTCAGACCCTGCACCACTTACCGTCCATCCAGCAGCACTTAAAGTAGTACTTGAGACATTAGTAAGTACAAAAATTTGATTAGGATTAGTGAAATTAGGTGGATTAGACCCACCAGGACTCAGTGTCCAACTTGAAAGAGCATTCAATGCTCCACTTCCTTTGTAGTTATAGATGGACTGTGCATTAACATAGTTTATCAGAACAATGTTGAGTAGTAAAAAAACTTTTTTCATATACTTGGTTTTTAAGTTGTTATATTACGATTAATAAATCAATTGGTTACAAATGTACAGAAAATTTTTATTCTGACCAAATAAAAGTTATTTTTGCCACTCAATTTTAACAGGTGAGTAAAGATTACTTAAAAATAATACAACAAAGCCAGGTTCCCTCACATGTAGCCATTATTATGGATGGAAATGGAAGATGGGCAAAAAAACATGGAAAAGACAGAATAGAAGGGCACAAAGCAGGTGTAGAATCGGTAAGAAATGCTGTAAAAGCATCCATTGAATGTGGTGTAAAATATCTGACACTTTACGCTTTTAGCACTGAAAACTGGAACAGACCAAAGGAAGAAGTGGACGCTTTAATGGAATTGCTTGTTTTTGCTATTGAAACAGAAGTATCTGAATTAAATAAGAATAATATTAAACTAACTACAATAGGAGATATAAAACAACTTCCTGAAAAATGCTATCAATCGCTTATAAATTCAATTGAATTATTAAAAAATAATACCCAGCTTACACTCATCCTTGCCCTTAATTATTCATCTAAATGGGAAATTACCCATGCATGTAAATTAATAGCCCAAAAAGTTAAAGATGGCTTTTTAGAACCAGAAAATATTACACCGCAAATCATCGAACAACACCTAAATACAGCCAACATACCAGACCCAGAGCTTATTATTCGCACATCAGGAGAATACAGAATCAGCAACTTTCTACTATGGCAAGCCGCCTATACAGAATTTTATTTTACACCCATCTATTGGCCTGAATTTACAAAAGAAGAGTTTTACAAAGCTATTATGGACTTTCAAAAAAGAGAAAGAAGGTTCGGAAAAACCAGTGAGCAAATACAATCAGAACACAAATAAATCATCTAACATGTCTTTGACACAAAAATATCATATATTTATTTGTTTATTATTTGTCCTATTCTATGGTTTTTCTCAAAATAACAATACAGAGTCATGGTATCAAAATCCACCCAAAAAATACACGGTAGCCGGAATTGAAATTGAAGGCGTTGAAAATATTGATAAAAATGTCCTGAAATATCTTACAGGCATTTCAGTGGGCGATGTTATTCAAATTCCCGGCGATAAAACTTCTGATGCTATTAAAAACCTTATGAAACAAGGCATGTTTGATGATGTTCAATTATACATTGATAAAATTTCGGGCAATGATATTTTTTTGAAAATTGTTGTTACTGAAAAGCCACGACTCTCCAAATTTACCTTCATCGGAAAAATTAAAAAAAGTGAAGCAGATGATATAAGAGAAAAAATACGATTGGTCAGAGAAAAAATTATTACAGATTATACCATTGGAAACATCAAAAATACCATTAAAGAATATTACATTAACAAAGGGTATTACTTTACAGAAGTAAGCATTACACAAGAACCCGACAAAACCACAAAAACCCCTCATGTTATTCTATACATTAAAATAAACAAAGGAAAAAAAGTAACAGTAAAAGATATTATATTTCACGGGAATGAAGCACTTTCTGCGGGCAAGTTAAGACGAAGTATGAAAGAAACAAAAAGAAAAAGATGGTGGAATCCTTTTAATTCCGGTAAATACCTTGAAGAGAACTTAGAAAAAGATTTGCCCAACATTATTGAAAAATACAATGCACGCGGGTACAGAGATGCCCGAATTATAAAAGACACCGTTTATTTTGTAGAAAAATACAAAGTCAATATTGATATTACAATTGAAGAAGGACACAAATATTACTTTGGAAAATTTTACTGGTACGGCAACTCAAAATATAGAAGCGGACAATTAGATACTATTTTGAATATTAAAGAAGGTGAAATTTTTAATCAACAGAAATTAGACCAAAAATTATTTATGAACCCAAATGGCTTTGATATTTCTTCATTGTATATGGATGATGGCTATTTGTTTTTTCAGGTTCAGGCAAAAGAAAGACAAATTCGCAACGACACCATTGATTTTGATATTCATATATACGAAGGGAAACAAGCTATTATCAATAAAGTCAATGTAAAAGGAAACGACAAAACAAATGACAAAGTTATTTACAGAGAAATCAGAACCCGCCCAGGACAATTGTTCAGACGCTCAGATATTATTCGTACACAAAGAGAACTGGCACAATTAGGATACTTTGACCCTGAAAAATTTGGCGTTAATCCTGTTCCTAATCCTGCCGAAGGAACAGTGGACTTAGAATATACACTTGAAGAAAAACCCAATGACCAACTTCAATTATCCGGTGGCTGGGGTGGCGGAAGAGTTTTAGGAACACTGGGCGTTACTTTTAATAACTTTTCTGCAAAAAACATTTTTAAAAAAGGAGCATGGACTCCATTACCAAGCGGAGATGGACAAAGATTAAGCGTACAGGCACAAACCAACGGAACTTTTTATCAATCTTACAATATTTCATTTACAGAACCATGGTTGGGTGGAAAAAGGCCTAATTCACTTACAGGCACTATATTCTTCACTTCTTTTGCCCCGTTGGGTGTTGCAAAAAAAATAAAAGTAAATGGAAAAAAAGTAGATAACCCTAATGCCCAATTTATGGACATTATTGGCTCATCCATTGGCTTTGGTAAAAGATTAAAGTGGCCCGATGACTACTTTCAGATATACACGTCTACTAATTACAACTATTACCACCTTAACAGATACTCCTTGTTTCAGGGATTAAATACCGGATTTGCCAACGATTTCCATTTTTCATTTAATATTTCCAGAAATTCTATTGATGCTCCTATATTTCCAAAAAATGGCTCTAATATTTCATTTACTGGTCAATGGACTCCTCCTTATTCATTTTTTACATTCAGTCATCAAAATATTTCAGACCTCACAGCTCAACAAAAATATAAATTTATAGAATATCAAAAATACAAATTCACAGCAGAATGGTTTACCCAAATTACCAATAAAAAAGCCGCAGAAGGAAAAGAAGCAAGAAACTTAGTTTTAAGATTAAAAATGGGATGGGGCTTTCTTGCATATTATCAAAAAGCAATGGGTTTTTCTCCTTTTGAACGATTTTATTTAGGTGGAAGCGGGTTAAGTGGGTTTCAGAATTTTGTATCCCGCGAAATTATTGCACTACGCGGTTATCCTGATAATTCTCTTTCTGACTCGTATGGTTCGCCTATTGTGAGTCGTTATACAATGGAACTGCGTTATCCGCTTACCTTAAATCCACAAGCCACTATTTTTGTTTTAGGGTTTGCAGAAGCCGGGAATGCTTTTTCTAACTTAAAATACTTTAATCCATTTTCTGTAAAAAGAAGTGCAGGTGTGGGCGTCAGAATATTTTTACCCATGTTTGGCTTATTAGGATTGGATTATGGTTGGGGATTTGATAATGTACCTGGTAATCCGGGTATAGGTAATGGTAAAGGACAATTCCATTTTACTATTGGTGGATTTTTAGGTGAACTATAAAAAACAAAAAAATGAACCTGGAAAATATTCACATCATTGGAGACAAAATTCTTATAGACCCTATTGCTCCATCAGAAAAAACGAGCAGTGGATTGTATTTGCCCCCTACTGTACAAGAAAAGGACAAAGTGCAAAAGGGGTATGTGATTAAAGTAGGTCCTGGTTATCCCATTCCATTCCCTGTTGAAGCTGACGAACCATGGAAGGAACCTAAAGAACAAATCAAATATATTCCGCTGCAAGTTAAAGTCGGCGATCTAGCTATATTTTTGATTAACTCTGCCATTGAAATATTTTATGACGACAAAAAATTCTATATTATACCGCATCATGCCGTTTTGATGGTAGAACGAATAGAATGGTAAAACTTATAATAATCACACATGAAATATCATTTCAAAATAAGATTCAACACTCATTATCAAGAAACAAATAATCTGTATTGGCGCGTACTTATTAATGACGAGGAACATTTATTTTCTGATGTATTGATTAAAAATAAAGAAGTAAAAACCATTACTCACACCCTACCTTCAGGTGAACAAAAGTGGAGCATTTATTGCGAGAGTGATTATTATTACATAGATGAGAATAATAAAATCATCATAGAATAAGAAACCTATGAGTGCGCATATTCACGAATACTGGATGCAAAAAGCCATTGAACTATCTATCAAAAATGTAGATAATGGTGGAGGTCCTTTTGGTGCCGTGATAGTAAAAGACAATCAACTGATTGCCGAAGGATATAATCAGGTTACCCATTTAAATGACCCCACCATGCATGCCGAAGTAATGGCTATACGCGAAGCATGTAAAAAACTAAATACTTTTGATTTAAGCGGATGTGTTATATATACTTCCTGTGAGCCCTGCCCTATGTGTCTTGGCGCCATTTATTGGGCAAGAATTTCAGAAATGTATTTTGCTAACACTAAAAAAGACGCAGATGCTATCGGTTTTTCAGATGATTTTATATACAAAGAAATAGAAAAACCTTACCACCTTCGTATGCTTAAAACATATCAAATAATGAGAGAAAAAGCATTGGTTGCTTTTGAAAAATGGAAATTGAAAGAAGATAAAATTCAATACTGATGTCTTTGACTGATAAACTATCTGTAGTCATTATCACCTTGAATGAAGAAAAAAATATTGCACGTTGCCTCAACAGCATCCATGAGATAGCCGATGAAATTATTGTTTTGGATTCTGGCAGTACAGATAAAACTAAAGAAATTGCCACATCATTTTCTAAGGTAAAATTCTTAACCCATCCTTTTGACGGACACATTCAGCAAAAAAACAGAGCTAAGAGTTTCGCCAATTATGATTGGGTTTTAAGTTTAGACGCAGATGAAGCATTAGACGACACACTGAAAAACAATATTGCCAAACTGAAAGGTAATTGGACTAAAGACGGTTATTATATGAATCGTTTGACTAACTATTGTGGGCATTGGGTAAAGCATTCCAATTGGTATCCTGATAAAAAATTAAGATTATGGAACCGCCACAAAGGCGAATGGAGAGGGATTAACCCACACGACAAATTTGAAATGTACGAAGGAGATAAAGTAACCGGATATTTAAAAGGAAATATTTTGCACTATAGTTATTACACCTTAGAAGATCATTATAAGCAAGTAGAATATTTTACCGATATTGCTTCAAAAGCGTATTTTGAAAAAAAAATAAATGCATATTGGTGGAATTTGCTTATTAACCCTATTGCAAAATTTATTGACCATTACATATTGCATCTTGGTTTGTTGGATGGATGGGCAGGTTGGCAAATAGCCAAAATTTCAGCGTATGCCACGTATCTGAAATACAAAAAATTATTGTATCTTCAAAAAAAATCGAACTCTTAATTTATTACCCACCTTATTTTCTGATGAGGTATTTTAATCCAATGCTGTGTAATTAATAACTTTTTCATATACACCCTCACTTAACCAACTTTGAATTTTTTCTTTCGTAATGTTTTCACCTTTTTTTCTTGCCTGCAAAATTTTTTGTATAAAATCTTTTGTAAAATAAGGATGGCGAATCATTTCTTTAAAGTCAGCTGTTTTAATGTGTATTTTTCTGATAAGAGTGGTGTCAATTGATATTTTGTTTTTTTGCGTAATGATATTAAACAAGGAATCTTTAATGCCATACACTTCCTTCAATTGTTCTATACTATAAAATCCTCCTAATCTGTTTCTGTATTTAAATATCCTTACAGATAAAACTTTTCCAATACCGTTTAATTTTTCCAATTCTGTACTATCTGCTGCATTCAATTCAATGGCTTTCAGGAAGCGGGGTGAATTATTTTTAGATTGAAAGCTTGTAGAATATTTTAATGAAGTAGTTGATTGAGAAACAGATGGAATTAAAATGTAGGGCTCTAATTTTTGATATATTGAATCATTGATACTGTATATTTTTTTTAGTGATTCTTTAGAATAGAATTTTCCACCTGCTTTTCTATAATTACTGATTTGGCGAATAGTTTTATCTGATAACCCTAATAGTTTCATATCTGTTTCACTCACCACATTAGGATCAAAGAAAAACAAACTATCATGCTTAAAACTTTTCTTTTCATTAAACGAATCGGCCGTATTGGTTAAAATAATATTAGCAAAATGAATAACATCTCTATCAACAGGTGGTGTGTAAAAGAGTTTCAATATGAATACAATGAATAGTAAGATTAACGAGAATAAAGCCCCTCGTCTTTGTGTCTTATTTAAGACATACCATTCCTGTAAAAACTTTCTGAACATTAATCGGAATAAATTTTTACAAAGTTCAGAAAAAAAATACGATGAAACCTTGTTAAGACCTAAAAATTCTCTTATTCAAGAACCTATTAATTTCCTTGAAAATTGGGTTTTCTTTTTTCTAAAAACGCACTCACGCCTTCTTTGAAATCTTCTGTACCAAAGGATTTACCAAACTCTTCAATTTCCACTTCATATCCATTTAACTGAGAGTTATATCCTGCATTAATTGATCTAATAGCTGCAGCAATAGCGGTAGGCGACTTTGTAGATATTTTTTTACTAATTTCAATACATTTAGGCATTAGTTCTTCTTTGGACACCACGTAATTGACTAATCCCCATTTGTAAGCCTCTTGTGCATTAATCATCTCTCCTGTTAAAATCATTTCAAATGCTTTACCTTTCCCCACCATGTGTGCTAATCTTTGTGTTCCACCGTAGCCGGGAATAACACCAAGCCCTACTTCAGGAAACCCTAATTTTGAGGCGTCTGTTGCTACTCTGATGTGACAAGCAAGAGCCAGCTCTAAGCCACCACCCAATGCAAATCCATTGATAGCTGCTATAGTTGGTTTAGAGAAATTTTCCAGAAAATTAAATATCTTAAAGTGTCCCTGCGAACTCATTTGTTTGCCTTCTTCTACTGAATAATTAGCAAATTCAGCAATATCTGCTCCTGCTACAAATGCTTTATCACCAGCTCCTTTAATAATAACCACTCGCACTTCTTTGTTTTGTTCTGCTTCTACCAATACTTCGTGTAAATCATCAATAGTTTTTCTATTTAATGCATTCAATTTATCGGGTCTGTTAATTGTAATCAACAATATATTGGACTCTGTCAATTCAGTAAGAATAAAGGGACTTGTAGCAATCATAGTTTTATTTTCGGGCAAATTTGAGTAAAAATTTTTAAACAGAGCAAAAATTTATGAATATTTGCAAATTGTAATATTTTAATTGTATTTTATTTATGAAAAATAAAAATGCCGCAGCACCCGGCCCCATACAAAGTGTCAATTTTTATCCAGCATTGATAAAGGATTTAGACAAGTACTGGGACTGGATAAGTTTATTCATTCTTGCTCTCGTATCGTTTTTCATTTTTAATGATTTTTTGCTTCAAGAAAAGTTATTTTTGTTTAAGGATATTGGCAGTGACACATTGAATGGCGTTTGGCCTTATCATTACCTCTATGCAAAATATTTTCATACAGAAGGTATTCCCAAATGGTCTTTTCAGGAAGGAATGGGGCAAAATATTTTTTCTGGTTGGTTAAGAGATCCTTTTGAAATGATTGCTTATATCATTGGACCAGATAGTATTCCAAGAATTTTTATTTACATTGAAGTTTTGAAAATAATTTTAGCAGGATGGACGTTTTACTTTTTCTTAAGAATGTGGAACATTAGTCCATTAAGTTCTACTATTGGCGGACTAATGTTTGCCTACTCCGGTTTTATGATTATTGGCGCTTGTTGGTATTTGTTTACTTACGAAGGATTAATGATGGCTCTGATGCTGTATGGTTTTGAAAAAATTTATCAGCAAAAAAACGGCTGGTGGTTTTTATTGAGCATAGCCGGGATAAGTATTTCCATGCCTTTTGATTTATATTTATTTGGAATTTTTTTTCTTACCTATGTTGTTTTTCGCTTATGGTTAGATAAAAATTTTGACTGGCAAAAATTAAAACCTGTTTTTATTCAATTGGTTTTATTTGGTATAGTAGGTATTTTAATAACAGGTCCTTTTTTTCTTGAAACATTAAATCAACTGTTCAATAGTCCGCGGGGCTCTGCTGAAAACTCTCCTGTATCATATTATTCTTCTCAGCCAATGTTTAAGTTAATAGACAAGTTACAATTCGGAACTTTTGTAATGCGACAATTTTCCAGCGATTTGATGGGCAGTGGTAATCAATTTAGCGGTTGGTTCAATTTTTTAGAAGCTCCTGTTTCATACTCTTCTATTCTATCACTTGTGCTTTTGCCAATGAGTTTTTGGTATTTTGAAAAACACGAAAAAAAAGTTTTTCTGTCTTTTATTGCGCTTTGGTTTTTTACTTTAATTTTCCCTTATTTCAGAACATTGGTTTGGGCTTTTACCGGCGATTATTACAGGGGCTACTCTATGTTTTTTGTTATTATTTTTGTATTACATGCATGTATTGCATTGGATAGGATAATGAAAAAAGGAAAAGTGAATATTTTTAGTTTAATTTTAAGTTTTATCCTTTTGTTGTTGTTATTAAATTACAACTATTTCAAAGATACACGAAATATGGCGGGTGGTGTTCCACAGGTTGATTCTTCTGTATTAACGGCTGTGTATTTCTTTTTAATTTTATATGTTGGTTTACTTTTACTTTTAGAAATAACAAAACAGCAATGGGTTGTACTTTTCATCTCTGTTGGCTTGTGTGTTGAGTTAGTATGGTTAAATCGTTTATCAGTAACAAGGCGAGATGTGATGTATGTAAAAGAACTAAATGAAAAAGTAAGTTACAATGATTATACGATTGAAGCAGTGAATTGGATAAAACAACAAGAAAAAGATTTGTTTTACAGAATAGATAAAGCAGGATATTATTCTTCCGGGGCTATTCATGGCAGTTTAAATGACAACAAAATACAAGGTTATTGTACAACCCCAAATTATAATTCTTTTGCTCAGCTGAATTATGTTCGTTATCTGAAAACAATGAATATAATCAGTAAGAACAATGAATATGAAGCCAGATGGCTTCCCGGATTAGTAGGACGACCTTTGTTGCAATCTCAAAATCAGGTAAAATATGTCTTAATAAAAGCGCCTATTCCATCACAATGGAAGCTTATGTTTGACTCACTTTCTATGCAAGGCGATGTGAAAATATTAAAACACAAATATGCTCTCCCTTTTGGATATACTTACAATAAAGTAATGAAGTTATCGGACTTTGAAAAAACACATCCTGCAAGAAAAGAAATAATTACTTTTCAAACAGCTGTATTAGATGACACTACCTTTTTCAAATATCATAATCAAGTCAAAGAATACCATTTAAAAGACACTATCATTGCAGATAATTTTACATTTAATATGCTTGAGAAATTCGTGGACTCTCTATCTCATCATCATCTCGTATTAAACAAATTCAGCAATAATCATATAAAGGGCACCATTGAAGTATCAGAAAATAAAATTTTATATTTATCAATACCTTATGATGAAGGATGGCACAT
>JAOABO010000037.1:0-2450 GCA_026418315.1 Bacteroidia bacterium | reverse complement strand
GTAATAGAAATGCAATTTCATTTGCCCTATGCTTCTAAAGGATTAGTGATGACCGGTGCAGGAATTATCCTGCTTGGCTTAGTTATTGGTTTTAGAAAGAAATTATACTATTAAAAATGAAATGGCTACTTAAAAACATAACTGAAGAAGATGTAGTATTGAAAGAAAAGTTAATTCATGAACTGGGTGTATCTGCCAACATAGCCCATCTACTCATATTAAGGAATATCAAAAACTTTGATGAAGCAAAGAAGTTTTTTCGTCCATCATTAGATGATTTACATTCTCCGTTTTTAATGAAAGATATGGACCTTGCAGTAAATCGCCTTCATCAGGCCATTCAAAACAAAGAAAAAATTTTAATCTATGGCGACTATGATGTAGATGGAACCACTGCTGTGGCTTCAATGTATTTATTTTTAAATAAACTGACCCATAACCACCTATTACACTATTACCTCCCTAATCGTTTTGAAGAAGGATATGGTGTGTCGTATCAGGGTATTGAGTTTGCTAAAAATGAAGGCATTGATTTGATGATTATTTTAGATTGTGGAATCAAAGAAGTTGAGAAAATTCATTATGCACAATCTCTCGGAATAGATTGTATTATTTGCGATCATCACTTGCCATCAGAACAATTACCCAATGCTACCGCCATTCTTAATCCAAAAAGAAAAGATTGTTCTTATCCATACAAAGAGCTGACAGGGTGCGGTATTGGATTTAAACTCATGCAAGCATACTGCATACAATATCATCTCAACAAAAATCTTTATTTGAACATGTTAGATTTAGTGGCAACCAGTATTGCCGCAGATATTGTTCCTATTACTGATGAAAATAGAATATTAACTTATTACGGATTAAAAAAAATGAATGAACGTCCTTCAGTTGGACTGAAAAAACTTATAGACATTTCTTTTACAAAAAGAAACAGAGATATTAAAGTGTCTGATATTGTTTTTATTATAGCCCCAAGAATAAATGCTGCAGGGCGAATAGACCATGCATCAAAAGCGTTACAATTACTCATTGCTGAAACTGAAGAACAAGCAGAGCAATATGCAAAAGAATTACACGATGTAAATGCACAAAGACAAGACATAGATAAGCAAACATTAGAAGAAGCCATTCAAATTATTGAAAATGATAAATTATTTTCTGCCAAGAAAACTACTGTTGTATTTAAAGAAAATTGGAACAAGGGAGTAGTAGGCATTGTTGCGGCCAAATTAGTAGAAAAGTATTATCGTCCTACTATTGTTTTAACAGAGCACAATGGATACATCACAGGGTCGGCAAGAAGTATAAATGGGTTTGATTTATATACCGCCCTATTAGGGTGTAAAGAATACTTGTATCAATTTGGAGGACATAGCCACGCAGCTGGATTAAGCATTGAAAAGCACAATTTGGATATTTTTATTCAACAATTTGAAATATTAGTAAAACAACAACTATCGCCCGAACAGGAAGAAAAAAAAATATATGCAGACAATTATTTGAGATTAGACGAAATAGATAACAAATTTTTAAGAATACTCAAACAGTTTGAACCACATGGTCCTCATAATATGCACCCTGTATTCTGGTTAAAAGATGTGAGAGATAGCGGAAGAATGTATGAAGTAGGTAATGGTCATTTAAGAATGCATTTGACACAACATTCTCATAAAGAATTTCCTGCTATGTTTTACAATGGCAGTAATTATTTCGAAAAATTAAAAAACAAATCATTTGATTGCTTATGTAAAATTGATATAAAAGCAGTTCAATCAGAACATCCTGTTTATGATTTAATTATTGAAGACATCAAAATAAATTCTACATTATGAACTTTCAGGAACAATTAAATGCCCTTCTTTCTATTCATGGATTAATTTCCCTTTTTATTTTATCTGTATTAGAAGTAATTCTTGGTATAGACAACATTATTTTTATTTCTATCGTTACAGATAAATTGCCCAAACATCAAAAAAGCAGAGGAAGAATAACCGGGCTATCATTGGCTTTAATAATGAGAGCTATTTTGCTTTTATTAATCACATGGTTAGCTTCTCTTACTGAACCATGGTTTAATATTGATATGTTTTATTTTTCCGGAAGAGATATTATTCTTTTAAGTGGCGGTATATTTCTTATTATTAAAACTATAAAAGAAATTATTCATAAAATATATTCTTCAGAAGAAGATGAAATGAATATCAGAGGCAGCTCCAATTTTACTTCAATAATAATACAAATTGTTTTAATAGATATTGTATTTTCTTTTGACTCTATCTTAACCGCAGTAGGATTAAGCCGTAATTTCATTATTATGTACAGCGCTGTTATTATTGCTATGCTTTTGATGATGGCTTTTTCCGGCCTTGTGGCAGATTTTATCAACAAAAATCAAGGAATTAAAACCATTGCACTGACATTCCTTGTTGTAATTGGCGGCATGT
>JAOABO010000036.1:13256-13510 GCA_026418315.1 Bacteroidia bacterium | reverse complement strand
CATATATACATACAATAACGGCTCCTTTTAAATATCTTCTGAACATTTCCTCAACATCAAAATTATAGTATGCAATTACTAATGAATAAAAAATTAAGTTAATGGCAATATTGAGATAGATTTTAAAGAAATTTTTATAAGTATTATTATCTAACCATACATTTAATACCCCTGTAATAAGCAGTATAATTAACATCCACCAAATACCCTGTGGTACCCGGTACTTAAAAAATAAAAAAGGTAGATACAGGATG
>JAOABO010000036.1:0-13246 GCA_026418315.1 Bacteroidia bacterium | reverse complement strand
AAATAAGATATAACTGGGAATAAAAAAATGCAGATATATTGTAATATCAAATAAATTCCAATGTAACTTTTTTTGTTCAGATGTTTTTGGAGTAGTATCTAATATTTGTCCTGAGGTGCTAATCATTAAGTTATTATATTGACTTCTCTTTCAAGTAAAATTCCAAAATTATCAAATATTTTATTAATAATAATTTCAGAAAGATCGAATAGGTCTTTTCCGGTGGCATTATTTTTATTTATCAACACTAATGCTTGTTTGGAATGAACAGCAGCTCCTTTGTACTCCAGTCCCTTGAGGCCTAATTTTTCAATCATCCATCCGGCGGCAATTTTATAGGTATGGTTACTTAATGGAAAAGCTACTACGTCAGGGTATTTATTTTTTATTTCAAGGTACTTTTTAGAGCTTACTTCAGGATTTTTAAAGAAGCTACCAGCATTTCCGATAATGGCCGGGTCTGGTAATTTACTCGTTCTGATTCGTATTACTGCTTGTGCTATCTTTTCAGGACTTAACGTGGTAACATTCAGTTGAGATAATTCTTCTTTTATATTACCATAATCTGTTTTATAAACATGATTTTTCTTTTTTAATTTCAAAACAATTTCTGTAATGAAAGTTTTGTCTTTTAATTCATGTTTAAAAATACTATCTCTGTATGAGAAGCGACATTCCTGATTTTTCAATACCTGAAAAGATTGTGTCTCTAAATGAAAAATTTTGACTTCTTCCAGCACGTCTTTTATTTCTACACCATACGCACCAATATTTTGTACAGGAGCCGCTCCTGCTGTGCCTGGAATAAGAGATAAATTTTCAATACCATTCCAGTTGTTGTTTACTGTCCACATTACAATATCGTGCCATATTTCACCGCTTTTTATTTTTAAGAAAATTTCTTCATCGGTTTCTTTGATAATTTCTTTCCCTGTTATTTCGTTTTTAATAATAATGCCATCAAAATCATTTACAAACAGCACATTGCTACCACCACCCAATATCAGATATTTATTGTTTTTAATGATAGATTGAATTTGGGGTAGTTCATTTTCGCTCTCAATGACTACTAATTTTTTGGCATTCACACTAATATGAAAAGTATTTAATTCTTTCAGATTAAAATTATCAAAAATCTTCATTTTCTTATATTTTTCATGATGTCAAAATAAATAACTTCCAGTTCTTTATCTTTTTTAAAGAGCAAATCGTCGGCATGATAGTGAGTTATAATGTTTGGTTTAATCGGAAATTTTGACTTGTCATTGTTTTGTTGAGGCATGTTATGAAAAATTCTATAGGTGGGAATTATGGTTAGTATTTTTGTGTTTGGCAAATATAATCTCAAAAAACTTACCGCATTGCTTCCCCATATTACACCCGAAGGTTCACTGCCTGCTATTTTTGTATCTGGTCTTTTACTTAGATATACGGCTACTAGATTGGCTGCCGAAAAACTTTGAGCATTCACAATTAAATATACATGGCCATTAAATTGGTTTTTATTTTTTATTGGTATTCGTTCAGCATACATATTTTGATTATCTAATTTTTTATTTTTATTTCTTAATCTAAGGAAAAAATCAATGATGCGGTATTCTAATTTTCTTTTAATATGTTTTTTTTCTTTGATATTAAAGATTACTTTTTGATAAAACAAAGTATCTTCCTTGGGTAAGAGATAAGACAATAAACTAATACTTTGTGAGATTTTTCCACCCGGATTGTTTCTTAAATCAATAACTAAATATTCTGTTTTGTTTTTCTTTAAATTTCTAAAAGTTCTGCGAAATTGGTGTTTCATTACAATGCCACTGAAAGATTTTATTTTCATATAATAAATTTTCTTTTGCTTATCTAAAAACAAACCTGCAAAGTATTTATGATGTTGTTGTTGTTTTAACAAAGTGTCTGTTTGCATCTGCACTAATTGATTGACCACCTTTAAATATTCTCTTGTTTTTATAATGACTTCTTTTGTGCCTGTTTGATTTTTAATGGTAAGTAAAAAGCTGTCTTTTTCAAACAATCCTGAAAAGTAAAAAGTAAAATGTCTTTGTATCATTTCTTCTTTAGCAGATTCAGCAAACCCATCGGTATAAAGATAATTTTTCATTTGGTGAATGATGTTTTCTGATGGAATTTTGTTTATTTCGAGTATGGTATCATAAGTTTTTAATAAGGTATCTTTTTTATCAAAACCTTTCACTACAATTAATTTTTTATTATCATAAGTAATAAAGTATGGAATGACTTTAAATGATTTTTTATCCAAATACTTCATATATTTTTTAGATGGTAAAATATTAGTGTGTCCGCACCTCAAAATGCTTAATTTTGATTTTAATAGCATTCTGAATTCCTTTTCGGTCATTGAACTTTTAATTTGCAAGGCAGTATCAAGATAATTTTTATAAAAATCGTATTCACCGTAAAATTGTACGGACGGATGATTGAATAAAATAGTTTTTTTTAATATTTGTATGTCTTTATTTAATGCTGACGTATCATATTGAACAGTAAAACATTCTTGTGCCAAAGCATGACTAGAATAAATAAATAAAATAAATAAAATATACCAAAATCCTTTTTTTACCATTACATTTGCAAACCTAATTAAAATAATACACTACTTAAAATATAAGATATGAGAAAAATAAAAATTGGTATTTTGCGTGAAGAAAAAACACCACCCGATAAAAGAGTTCCACTTACTCCTTTAGTGTGTGCAGAACTTGTTAAGCAATATCCGCAGGTTCAGATAGTTGTACAGCCCAGTAAAATTAGATGTTATACAGATGAAGAATATATTTCTTTTGGTATTCCGCTTCAGGAAGATTTATCAGATTGCGATGTTTTAATGGGTGTAAAAGAAGTACCTGTAGATAAGCTTATTCCCAATAAAATATATTTCTTTTTTTCTCATACGATTAAAAAACAGGCACATAATCAAAAGTTGATGCACGCCCTTATAGAAAAGAAAATAACCATGATAGATTATGAAACACTGACTGATAAAAATCATAACAGAATAATTGGTTTTGGAAGATATGCAGGTATTGTGGGGGCTTACAATGCTATTCGTGGTTATGGATTAAAGTATGATTTATTTAGATTGAAACCCGCTTATCAATGCCGCGACCGCTCTGAAATGGAAGAAGAATTAAAAAGAATAAAACTACCGAATATCAAAATTGTAATGACAGGTAATGGCAGAGTAGCAAATGGAGTTATTGAAACATTAAGTGTTTTACATTTAAGGCGAGTAACTCCAGAAGAATTTTTAATGAGTAATTACAGAGAACCTGTTTATACTCAATTAACTCCACGAGATTATGTAGAGCGTCCTGATGACCACAACTTTGACCTTAATGATTTCTTTACGCATCCCGAACATTTTGTTTCTAAATTTCCTCCATACACCAAACATGCTGATATTTACATATCGGCTCATTACTGGGATCCTCGCTCACCCAAAATGTTTACATTTGAAGATGTACAATCGCCCGACTTCAAAATAAGCGTGATTGCAGATATTACCTGCGATATTAATGGCTCTGTACCTACCACCATTCGTGCCAGTAGCGTAGAAAATCCTTTTTATGGATTTAACGTTCACACCCTATCAGAAGATTTGCCATTTAAAAAAGATTGCATTTTGATAATGGCAGTAGATAACTTACCAACAGAGCTTCCAAGAGATGCCAGTGACGGTTTTGCAAAAGATTTGCAAGAAAGAGTATTACCACACCTTTTAGAAGAAGATACAGATCAGGTAATAGAACGTGCTACTATTTGTAAAAACGGACAACTAATGCCTGCATTTGAATATCTTGCAGATTATGCATATCAATAAAACTTGAACCCATTATATGAATATTTATATTCCTCAAAACTCTATTGATTATACGATAATTATTACTCTGGCTTTGTCATTGTGTTCCATTATTTTTACTTACATAAGATATTATTTGCCTGCTATTGTATATAAAGATAAATATGAAGAAAAAAACATACCTGTATCTATTATTATTTGTGCTAAAAATGAAGAAGAAAATTTAAATGAACACTTGCCATCTATTTTACAACAGGACTACCCCGAATATGAAATAGTTATAGTCAATGATTGTTCTGTAGATAATACAGAGAGTGTAATAGACCAATATATACAGCAGTATCCTGATAAAATCCGAAAAGTCAATATTCCTGAAAGTGAGAATTACAAGCACGGAAAAAAAATGGCTATTTTTATTGGTATCAAACATGCCAAATATGAACACTTACTTTTTATTGATGCCGATTGTAAACCCGCTTCCAATCAATGGTTAAAAATAATGGCCGGTCATTTTGAAAATGATATTGAAATAGTTTTAGGATATGGAAAATATAAACAACAACCCTCTTTATTAAATACCATTCTCAGATACGACACTTTAGTTATAGGATTACAATATCTATCTTCTGCTATTAATGGCAACCCATATATGGGCGTAGGCAGAAATCTGGCATATACCAAAAGTTTATTTTTCAGAAATAAAGGATTTGCTAATCATTATCATATTAATTCAGGCGATGATGATCTTTTTGTTAATGAAAATGCTACTAAAAATAATACGAATGTTTGTATAGATAAAAATGCTTTTACCATATCTGAGCCACCCCTGATATTTAAGCATTGGTTGTTGCAAAAAGCAAGGCATTTTAATACAGCACCCTTATATAAAACATCTCACAAAATAATGCTTGGATGGATATATTTTTCAAGTGTATTTTTTTATTTGAATGTTATTATAGGTCTATGTTTATTTTCTTATTTATGGATTTATTTTGTGGGTGCAATGATTGTTAAATATATTATTCAAATCATTATTTTTCATTATGCATCTGACAAGATGAATGAAAAAGGTTTAAAGTATGTGGCTTTCTTTTTAGAGCCACTTCTTATTATTTTGTATATTTACATTGTTATATTTAAAAGATTAAAAAAACTTTGATGTCGGCAGACAAAAAAAATAATGAAGAAGATAAATCTAATTTAAGTTCTAAGGCACAGGAAGATATTGAACTTATTAATAAAGCCCTTTCAGGAGATCAATCGGCATACGAAAAACTATTAAAAAAATACAAGTATTCTTTGTATGCCACTGTATTAAGAATTGTAAAAACAAAAGATGTAGCAGAAGATATTGTATTGGAAACTTTTGCTAAAGCATTTCTTAAGCTGAGCGAATACAGTCCCAAATTTGCCTTTAGTACATGGTTATTTAAGATAGGTGTCAATAAATCTATTGATTATTTGAGAAATAAAAAAAATATGCCTACCTCATCTATAGATGAGTATCTTAATCAAGATTCAGAATCTACATTTTCAGCACAGATTGCCTCACAGGAAAAAGATCCTATACAAGAACTTCTTAATGAAGAAAAAATTACATTTATCAATTTTGTAGTAGAAAAATTATCGCCTCGCTATAAAAGAGTGATTGAAATGTATTATTACAAAGATATGTCTTGTGAAGAAATAGCCAATGAAATTAATTCTACTGTAAATAATGTAAAAGCAGAATTATTTCGTGCAAGAAAAGTTTTATACAACATCATTGTCTCAATGAAAAGAGACCAATAGTTTAAAATTTATGGACACATTGAAAGAAGAATTAGAAATTGTTTTCAGGCATTTTCCTGACCTTAACAGTATTCAAAAAAAACAAATAATTCAGTTACAAGAATTATATTTTTACTGGAATGAAAGAATCAATTTGATTTCAAGAAAAGATATTCAACATCTGTACATGCATCACGTATTACATTCTTTGTCTATAGCAAAAGTAATACAATTTATTCCGGGTTCAGATATATTAGACATTGGCACAGGCGGAGGATTTCCTGGAATTCCTTTAGCCATCTTGTTTCCAGAAACTAAATTTTATTTGAATGATAGTATTCATAAAAAAATCAAAGTTGTGGAAGAGATAAAAAAAGCATTACAATTGAATAATGTAATTACTATACATGGCAGAGCAGAAAAAATAAAACAAAAATTTGACTTTGTTGTAAGCCGTGCTGTTACTAACTTCCCTGACTTTGTTCAATTGTGCCAAAATAAAATTGGTAGCAACCACAGACATTCACTGCCTAATGGGATTTTATATTTGAAGGGTGGAGAATTAAATGATTTAAAAACAGAAATGGGCAAATACTTTACTGATGCTCTTATTTTTAATATCTTTGATTATTTCCCTTATCCGTATTTTGAAACCAAAAGAATTATTCATTGGGCGGTTATCAGATAATTTTACTTGTAAAACTTGAATTCTGTTCTTCTGTTTTCTTCATGTTCCGATTCTGTACAAGGTATTTTGTTTTTACATTTGTTCAGTATTTCTTTTTCGCCCATTCCTATAGATGTAATGCGACCTGCCGGAATTCCTTTTGAAACAAGATAATTTTTAATAGCATTGGCCTGCTCTTGAGACAATTTCAAACTTTTATCATCGTCTAATTTACTGTCTGTATGACAAATAACTTCTAAGACCAATTCTGATTGCTTTGTCATAATATCTTTTATTTTATCCAATTCTTTCAGTGATGCAGGTTCTATAGTGGCACTATTTTCTTTGAACTTAATTTTGGATACAAACTGAATGGCATTGGCTTTTCTTTCCGAAGCATAAAATTTTTGTATATCTTTACCACTTATCTGAAGATCAAACAAATTAGAAGCGTTTTTACTAACCGGTGGTAATATCACATCATTAGCATCGGCAATGTAAATTTCTTTAAGGTATTTTATTTGATTTTGATTTGTATCAGGGCGGAAGATATAATCGTTCAGTAACTTGATTTCTGAAAAAGTAAATATACCTCTGTCATTGGTTTTGGTTTTTTGTAAAGTATCTTCAAAGGTATTAAGTAAAAAAATATTATGAGATGGAATTCCGTTGGACAGATTGGGGCTCATAAGTAATCTACCTCTTAAATCTTTTCTATTGGGCGGAAAATTTCTTGCTTCATCTAAGTATTGTTCTATTTGAAGCATAGTCGGATTAATCATGACAATGATGCCTTGTTCATTTACAAGAAAAGTAGTAGGTAAAAGATTAATGTACCAGTTTTTGATGCCAGCATCATTAAATCCTCTTTGTGCTATGAGATTAGTAATACCAGTGAGGTTGTAATGTTCAATGTCTTGTTTCCATGCAATTTTATCACTTTGCACGGCTACTGTTATGACATCAAAGCCATCTATATTTCTGTATGGTAAACTGTTATATCTTTGGTATAAGTTTAGCAAGCGAGGTAGAAATTTTTTGGATAAAGAATAACCGGATGACCAAAAATGAATAAGATATACCTTATTATTCAATGGAAAATTAAAACCTTGTATAGAGTTATCAAAGCCCAATAGAACTAATGATGGTGCTTTATCGCCCACTTTCAGCTGCATGGTACTGCCAGGCATTTGTGCAAAAAATAAATAAGGCAGCAGTAAAAAAAACATAAAGATTTTGGGCATATTATTTTTTTTTGGAATTTAAAATTTTTGCAATTTGTTGTTCAGATAATCCTCTGCCAATGATGATGCCATTGGGGTCAATCAGTACATTATTTGGAATAGATGTGATTTGATAATTATTTGCAGCAACAGAGTTCCAACCCTTCAAATCACTGACATGATATGGCCACTTTAAGTTATCCACAATAATTGCTTTTTCCCATGCTTTTTTAGAATAATCAAGAGAAACGCTATAAATAACAAATCCTTTGGCGTCTTTGAATGCTGTGTTTTTGAAAGTATAATACAATTCTACAATTTGAGGATTTTTCATTCTGCATGGACCACACCAACTAGCCCAAAAATCTACCAAAACATAATAGCCCCGTAAACTGCTTAATTTAATGATACTATCATTCAGGTTAGGTAATGCGATGTCTATGGCTTTATAGCCCGGATTAATTCCTTCAGGTACAGATTTTTCCTGTCCTGCAAGATAAGATTGAATAGATATGGATAATAGCAAAATAATGATTCTTTTCATTTTCTGATAATTTCTGCACCTAATGCCTGTAATCTTTTATCAATAAATTGGTATCCCCTGTCTATTTGATTGATATTGTAAATAGTGCTTTTTCCTTTGGCAGAAAGTGCTGCTATGAGAAGTGCAACACCGGCCCTTATATCCGGCGAAGCCATTTGAATACCTCGCAAAGAATGTTTTCTGTTTAATCCTATGACCACTGCTCTGTGTGGGTCGCATAAAATAATTTGTGCTCCCATTTCAATAAGACGATCTACAAAAAACAATCTGCTCTCAAACATTTTTTGGTGTATGAGTACAGTACCTTCTGCCTGAATAGCTGTAACAAGGGCGATACTTATTAAATCCGGAGTAAAGCCCGGCCATATATTGTCATAGATGGTAAGTGTGGAGCCGTCTAAATAAGTGTCAATTTGATAATGTTCATTTTCAGGAATGTATATATCATCTCCTTTTCTTTCCATTTGTATCCCTAATCTTTTGAACACTGCAGGTATTTGCCCTAAATGCTCATAGCCCACATTTTTGATGGTGATTTCTGATTGGGTAACTGCTGCCAGTCCAATAAATGAGCCCACTTCTATCATATCTGGCAATAAGCGGTGTTCAGTACCCTTTAAGGATGAAACACCTTCAATGGTAAGTAAATTAGAGCCAATGCCTGAAATTTTTGCTCCCATTGAATTCAGCATTTTACACAATTGCTGAATGTAAGGTTCACACGCGGCGTTGTATATGGTAGTGGTGCCTTCGGCTAAAACGGCTGCCATAATAATGTTAGCGGTACCAGTTACCGAGGCCTCATCTAATAGCATGTAACATCCTTTGAGTTTATCTGCTATACCTATGTACGTATCTGATTTTGGGTCATGATGAAATTGGGCTCCAAGATTCTGTAAGCCAATGATGTGAGTGTCTATTCTTCTTCTGCCTATTTTATCTCCACCTGGCTTTGCCATGTATGCTTTACCGAATCTTGCTAAAAGAGGACCTACGAGCATTAATGAGCCCCTTAAACTACCTCCTTTACTTTTGAATTCTGGGGAAATGAGATAATCAATATTGATATGATCGGCCTGAAATGAATAAGTATCTTGAGAAATTTTTTCAACTTTGACACCTAATCCTTTTAATAAGTCAATTAAATTGAGTACATCTACTATTTCAGGAATATTGGATATTGTAACTTTTTCTTTGGTGAGTAATACAGCACATATTACCTGCAAGGCCTCGTTTTTTGCACCCTGAGGAATAATTTCTCCTTTAAGTTTTTTACCTCCAGCAACTTCAAATATAGCCATAGATAGGTTTAATGATTTTTGTTCCCGTTATTGTGTCTTCTTTTATGCTGATATTTTTGTTTGAAGTTTTTTTTACGATTAGACATTCTTGCGTCTTCATCTAATTGTACAACATTAGGGTCTAAGTCAATTTTTCCTTCAGAAATTTGTTTCAGGTGTTGAAATATAATGTTGTCTTTTATATTAGCTTCTTTGTTCCACATGTTTTGTAATTTTTTCATGTAGTTGGCGGTTACCATGATATAATATTCTTTTTCTTCGGGGTTGTCTACTTTGTCAAGAACTTTTATAATATTTTCAACATTTTTGCCATAATACAAAAAGTTGATTTTATTATTTACATAAGTTAATGGCTCGGGTTTTTCATGGATTAAGTTAGGATTAGGTTTAGGATACGGAGAATCTACATCTAATTTGAAATCAGAAATAATGAAAAGATGGTCCCACAATTTTTGTTCATAATTCTGCATGTTGTTAGTGTTGGGATGCAATTGGCCCATGATTTTAACCACCATTTTAGCACACTCATTCCGTTTATTTCTATCTTCTATAGACATGCAGTAGTTGACCATGTTTTGTATTACTCTACCATATTCAGGTAATCTTATAGGTTCTAATTCTGTATTATATTTTAGTTCTTCCATGTTGGATATGGTTTTTTATGTCCATAAAATATGCACAAATATAATTCTTTTTATAGGATATTATTTAAATGATTTTACTCACATACAATTGTGAATAAAAAATTGTATTATTGCAGCCAAAAAAATTATGGCAGATACAGGAGACATTGGAGTAGGTTCTATTATTCGCTTTAATGGCGAACTTATGCAAATTTTAGAATATGAGCATAGAACTCCAGGAAATTTAAGAGCATTTTATCAGGCAAAGATGCGTAATTTAAAAACCGGAAAACTTGCAGAAAACCGCTTTAGAAGTGGTGAACAGGTAGAAGTAGTACATGTTGAATATAAAATGATGCAGTACATTTACCCGGATGGTGACTTTGCAGTAGTAATGGATAACGAGACCTTTGAACAAATTCATATTCCACTTAGTTTGTTTGGTGAAGGAAGAAAATTCTTAAAAGAAGGTATAGAAGTAAAAGTTACTTTTGAGGAAGGAGAGAATGTTATTCTTGCTGAACCACCTACTTTTATTGAGGCAGAAATCACTTATACTGAGCCGGGTTTAAAAGGTGATACTGCCACTAATGCTATGAAGCCCGCTACTATTGATACTGGCGCAGAAGTGATGGTGCCTTTGTTTTGTGATGTTGGAGATTGGATTAAGGTAGATACCAGAACAGGTCAATATGTAGAAAGAATAAAGAAGTAAAGGAACAATAACGGTACAAATAAAAAAGCGTCGCAAAAGGGCGACGCTTTTTGTTTTTAAGCAATTCAAGGTATCTTATAGTTTTACCTCAGGGGCTTTTTTATATTCGTCAGGAATGTCAGCGGTAAGGGATTTTAGAAAGTTGACAATATCTGTAACTTCTTCATCTGATAAATCTTTATTCAGTTGGGCTTTTGCCATAATCTTTACAGCTTCTTTCAAATCCTTTATGCTTCCGTCGTGAAAGTAAGGATAAGTTTTTTCTATATTTCTTAATGAAGGAACTTTAAATACGAATTTGTCTCCTGGCATTTTGGTAATTTTTACTCGGCCACTGTCAATTTTTGTACTTTTTGTATAATCCCAATAATTACCATATACAGCAAATTTTTGGAACATTTGTCCGCCAATGCCCTGGCCATTATGACAAGTGGTACAGCCGGTAGTAATGAAGGTCAGTAATCCTTTTTTCTCTTCAACGCTTAAGGCATTTTTGTTTCCTTTTAAATAATCATCAAAGCGAGAAGGAGTAATTAATTTTCTTTCAAAAGTACCAATTGCCTTTTTCAGATTGTTGTATGTAATAGGGTCTTTGTCATTTGGGAATGCTTCTTTAAATAGTTTTTTGTACGTCTCTGATTTTTTAAGACGGTCTATCAGAAATTTTTCATTAGGTATGTTCATTTCTATTGGATTAAGAATAGGCATACCTGCTTGTTCTTCCACAGTGGCTGCTCTTCCGTCCCAAAATTGTGCTGAATGAATGGCGGCATTGAGAACGGTAGGGGAGTTCCTGTCGCCGAACTTTCCCTCTTCTCCTTTTGAAGTTGGATTGTTATCTACACCAAAAGTAGAAAGATTATGGCAGGTGTTACAGCTCATGGTTTGTTTGCGTGAAAGTTGATTGTCAAAGTAGAGATGATGGCCCAGCTTTACAAGGGCAGGATTTAATGTATCTTTTGGTTCTAATGGTTCAAATACGGACAGTTTATCGGCTAGGGCATCATCGTATCTTTTGCTTTCTTGTTCAGTATTATTTTGATTATTGTTTGTTTGTTCTTTGTTTTCAGAAGAACAGGAAGCAATTAATAAGGCACTGAATCCTGAAATGACTAACTTTTTCATATACAAAAATTTTTTACAAAAATAAGGTACAACACTTGCTAATTCCAAATAGAAAAAAATTTTTTTAATATAAATAAAATCTATTGAAACATATTTTGATATAAATAAAAACTATAAATTGATTAAAAACTCTTTTGTATTAATGCCATCTGCAAAGTCGTTTATATCCGGAAATTGGGCTTTTCCAAATGCTGTGTGTTGGGAGCTAACAATGGTTTGAATATCATTCTGATATTGAGAAATATAATTTTCTACTTCTGAAAGAGTATGGTATTTTTCATAAAAAAGATTGGCTACAGGAGCGTGTAGTTGTTGACTTTCTTTAAGGATTAAAAAATTATTTTCTAAAAATGATTCTTTGTTTAGTAAATATATACTTCGGTAATAATCGTAGTTATTCATGTATTTGTGGTGTTGCATTACAAAATTGTAATGGTAAAGAGATTGAAATATTTTTTGAATGTCAAAATGATGGGGTATAAAAATTTTAGATACATTTCTACACCCTAGTCCAAAAAATAAAAATATATCATCTGCCAGTTTTTTTAACTCATCATTGGTGATGGTGTCATGAATAATTGCAAGAGATGTTCTGTTGTTTCTGACTATTCTAGGATATTTTGAAAAATATTGATGTATTTGCAATGCGGTATTATTGGTGCCCGTAGCAATGACAGCGTTTATTTCGTTTAAGGAAATAGTTGATTTCAGAATAATTATTTTATTATGGAGCGATGGATTAATTTTTTGTAATATGTTTAATATCATTTCCATTAAAACGGTGTCTTTGGATGATGGTTTGAACATTAAACGATGTCCTGATAAAAGCACGGTCATGGCATCATGAAAAGACACCATGGGTACATTACCGGCAGCAATAACCAGAATGTTTTTTGGCTTTTTAGCAGGGGTCCAATCTGACACGTATTTTTCTATGCTTTCTTTTGATGTTAGATCACTGATGTGAGAAAGCATGACTCGCGTAAATTTTTCAATAAACCAGGGGTTATTAATTTCTGCTTGTTGAATAGAGTTTTGAATATAAGAAGTATATTCAGAATTAAAATCGTGGCGAAGATATCTTTTCAATATTTCAGATAGTTGAATAAAACTTTGATAAATCATAGTAAAACTAATATGTCGCAAAAATAAGGTTAAATAATTATAATGCTTGATTTTAAAGAAATGATTTATATTTGCAAAAAAAAGATATATGATGTCAAAACATATTGTAGTATTTACAGGTGCAGGAGTTAGTGCAGAAAGTGGGCTTAAAACTTTCAGAGATAATGATGGCTTATGGGAAAATTATCCGATAGAAGAGGTGGCTACGCCAGAAGCGTGGCATAAAAATCCTCAATTAGTACTTGAATTTTATAATATGCGAAGGAAACAATGCATGGAAGCACAGCCCAATCAAGCACATCAATTAATTGCCGAGTT
>JAOABO010000035.1 GCA_026418315.1 Bacteroidia bacterium | reverse complement strand
GATTTGTATCTCAGTACAGGCATCAAATTACCTTTCCTTTTAAGAGGTATCAAATTCAGCCGGTATGGCGTGCAGATAAACCGCAAAAAGGTCGCTACCGGGAATTTCTACAATGTGATGCCGATGCTATTGGCACTTCCTCACTTTTAATGGAAGTAGAATTAATCCAACTTATCCAAGATGTTTTTACAGAACTTCAACTCCCTGCTATCTTAAAAATCAATCACCGTCAAATTATTGCCGGTATTATAGAATACATTGAGGCAACACATTTATTTAATCAAATAGTAGTATTGATAGATAAATTAGACAAAGTAGAGCTGCAAAAGATTCAGAATGAAATGCGAGATATAGGCCTTAGCCAAGTACAGATAGAAAAATTATTTTCTATTTTATCAAAAAAAGAAAATACTCCTGACATACTCAACCACTTAAAAAGTATTCATAACACAACACTTCAAAAAGGTATAGATGAAATTGATTATGTATTGAGTTTGTATAAACAAAATCTATCAACAAACAATGAGCATTTTCAAGTAGAACTAGACCTCTCTTTAGCAAGAGGATTAAACTACTACACAGGGATGATTTTTGAAGCCAAAGCTAATATTGGACAATTGAAGTCCAGTATATTAGGAGGGGGAAGGTACGATGACCTTACCGGAATTTTTGATTTGCCCAATGTTAGCGGTGTAGGCATTTCCTTTGGTATTGATAGAATTTATGATGTAATGGAAGAAGCAAATTTATTTCCTCCACAGTTCAATAACATTAGTCCTGCTAAAATATTATTGGCTTTTATGGATGAATCGTACTTGAATTATACGCTTCAAGTAGCCCATCTGTTAAGAAAAAATGGTATCTCTGCAGAAGTTTATCACCAAAAAGAAAAATTAAAAAAGTGCTTTGAATACGCAGATAAAAAACATTTTCAATACATAGGAATTATTGGTGAAAATGAAGTGACTGCCCAAGCAATAACAATAAAAAATCTTGTTAGTGGAGAGCAACAAGCAATGACTGTTGAACAAGTTATTAACACATTAAAATAAAAGAAAAATGAACACGGATATTGCAATTATTGGAGGCGGGATTATTGGATGTGCTGTTGCTTATAAGATGTCTAATTATTTTCCAGATAAAAAAATTATTCTGATAGAGAAAGAAAAAGAATTAGCTAAACATCAAACAGGAAGGAATTCGGGAGTAATACATTCAGGAATTTATTACAAACCAGGTTCATATAAAGCAATCAATTGTGTAAAAGGAAGACGAGAGTTAGTAACATTTGCAAAAGAACATAAAGTGCCACACGATGTGTGTGGAAAAGTTATTGTTGCAACTCATGATAAAGAATTACCACAATTAAATAAAGTGTTTCAAAACGGGTTAGCAAATGAAGTAGAAGGCATTGAAATGATAGATAGTAAAAAAATAAAAGAAATAGAGCCGTATTGTGAAGGTATTCAGGCAATATGGGTACCCGTAACAGGAATTATTGACTTTCCTGCTGCAGCAAGAAAAATGGCTGAATTGATGAAACATAAAAACAACCATAATGAAATATTATTAAACACTGAAGTTCAGCAGATTATTCAGGAGAATGAAGAGGTAACCATCATTACTAATCACAATAAGATTACAGCCAAGCATGTGATTGTGTGCGGGGGCTTACAGGCAGATAGATTAGCGGGAAAGAAAATAACACAAAACAAAGTGGCTATTGTGGGCTTTAGAGGAGATTATTATGACCTTGCCCCTCAAGCTCAACATAAAGTGAAAAACTTAATTTATCCGGTTCCAAACCCACAATTTCCCTTTTTGGGCGTGCACTTTACAAGAATGATACATGGTGGTATTGAATGTGGACCAAATGCCGTGTTTGTATTTGCACGAGAAGGATATTCAAGGACTGCTTTTAGTTGGAAAGACACTTTGGAGGCATTTACTTTTAAAGGCACTTGGAAATTTTTTGCAAAGCATTGGAAGTTTGGTATTGATGAGTATCGCGGGGCATTTAGTAAATCATTTTTTTTGAAACGATTACAAAAACTAATCCCGTCATTAACGATAGATGAAATAGTTCCTTCTCGTTGTGGTATAAGGGCAATGGCTTTAGATGAGAATGGTAATATGTTGGATGATTTTTACATGCAGTCCAATGGCAGGGTATTGCATGTTATCAATTCACCGTCCCCAGCAGCTACAGCAAGTTTGGCTTATGGAGAAGAAATTGTAAAAAGGGCTATTAGTATATGGAATATAAAATTGGCATAAAACAGAATAGTTATTCTACTGTTCCTGTTATTATTTCCTTAAGAGCAGTGGCTGCACTATCAGTTTTGTTGTATCATATACTTATAACAATTAGTGGCATTTTGGACAATAGTTTTTTTAGATATGTTTTTGATTATGGACAAAAAGGTGTGCAAGTTTTTTTTACCATATCTTCAGTGGTTATTCCTTTAATGCTTATTAAAACAAATTATCAAATCCATCACTTTTTTGAATACCTAAAAAAAAACGGTTCATTCGTATTTATCCTCCATTTTTTGTATCCGCTATTATTTTGTTTTTTTATTGGCATTTTAGAACTCTTTTTTTTTCATCTAATTACTTACCATCCTTTAAGGATTTAATTTTGAATTTGTTTTATTTAGTCCTTTATTTTAAAGATACAATATGGTTAAATAATATTTATTGGTCGCTCTCTATAGAAGTAGGTTACTATTTTTTCTTAGGTATTGTTTTTTCTTTAGCAACCCAAAAGTTTCTTTTTCGACTATTGGTTTATATATCTTTCTTGCTTATATATTTACTCAAGGGTTATTTTTCCTCAGTTCATTTGTTTTTCTTTTGGAGTTTTTATTTTTTGCCCGGAATAATTTATGTTTTGTGGATTAATCAAAAAATTTCTGATAAAGAATTCTTAATTACTGCGTGCATCTCTGTTATAGTGAATTTTTTAACTTATGATGCAATAGATGTTTTCATTCAAGTAATCGTATTGTTATTAATACATTACTTTCCTTACTATTCAAACAAGTACTTGAACTTTTTTGGAGAAATATCCTACTCACTTTACCTTACACATGTATTTACTGGCGTTACGGTTGCAAATATTTTAGTAAAATATACAACATACTGGTATGAAAAATTTTTTCTTGTTGTTTTTTCTACAGTGATTTGTGTAGTGTCAGCATACTTTTATTATCTTTGGGTAGAAAAACCTGCACTCAGATATTCTAAAAAATTAAAATTATAGTAAATATGAATCTTGCATTGATTGGTTATGGAAAAATGGGTAAAATGATTGAAACCATTGCACTAGAAAGAAAACATCATGTCGTTTTACGTTTAACGTCCAAAGACAAATGGGATTCTGTTGCTTTACGTCATTCCAAAACTGATGTGGCCATTGAATTTACTCATCCCGGCAGTGCGTATGACAATATACTTCAATGCTTTGATGCCAACGTTCCGGTTGTAGTAGGAACTACCGGGTGGTATCAGCATTTTGACGACATTCAAAATAAGTGTTTACAAAAAAATGGTTCTCTTTTGTATGCTACTAATTTTAGTATTGGTGTTAATTTGTTTTTTAAGATTAATGAGTTGGTGGCTCAGTTGATGAATAAGTATAATTCATACGATGTACAAATGCTGGAAGTACATCACACACAAAAAAAAGATGCCCCAAGCGGAACGGCCATCAGTATTGCTGAACAGATAATTAAACAGTACCCAAATAAAAAAAACTGGAATTTGAATCTTCATAAAAATGATTTATACATAGATGTCCATAGAGCAGGAGATGAAAAGGGCTTTCATTCTGTTTGTTATCAAAGTGATGTAGATGCCATAGAAATTACACATCATGCTTATTCAAGAAAAGGTTTTGCTTTAGGAGCAGTTCTTGCTGCAGAATTTTTAAAGGATAAAAAAGGGATTTTTACAATGAAAGATGTTTTGAATCTTTGAGTGGTTACTTTAAGAAAAAATACATTTTTGCTCACAAAATAATTTCTATTCTATTTCGTTTTATTATTTTCCTTTATTTGTGCCCAAGATGTCGTATTTTTCCTATACAAAGTGTTTATTGATTATAATTTTTTTCTCTGATTTTTATTTTTCTCAGGTAGCTACTATTAAAGGTGTTGTAAAAGACACAGCTAATAATCTTATTCCTGATGTTCAAATTGCTGTGCTTGAAAATCCAGGTTTTCAAACGTCTTCCAGCATCAAAGGCGAATATGTTCTTAGTGTACCGGCAAATAAAAAAGTGACCATCGTTTTTTACAGCATTAACTATAAAAAATATACTCGCTCAATCAATCTAAAAGAAAATGAAATATATCAAATGAATATTACTTTATTACCTTCCAATATTTTAAGCGATGTGGAAATTGTTTATCAAAATCATCCATCAGAAATTTATAAAATAGAACCCCAAATGTTTTACAAATTACCCTCTACAACAGGTAATATAGAAGATCTCGTTAAAACACAAATGGGTGTAACAAGTAATAATGAACTATCTTCCGGCTATTCTGTAAGAGGCGGAAATTTTGACGAAAACCTTACATACATTAATGATATAGAAATCTACCGCCCCTTTCTTGTAAGAAGTGGAATGCAGGAGGGCTTAAGTTTACCCAATCCGGAAATGGTACAAAGCATGCAATTCTCAGCCGGTGGTTTTGAAGCTAAGTATGGCGATAAAATGTCTTCAGTTTTAGATATTCAATACCGAAAACCCACACAGTTCAAAGGTAGCGCATCTGCCGGACTGTTGGTAAATAATCTACATTTGGAAGGTATTAGTAAAAATCACTTAATAGGATGGTCTTTTGGTGCTCGTTACAAAAGTAATCAATATCTTCTTAAAACTCTTGATACCAAAGGTGATTACAGACCTACCTTTTGGGATGCACAATTATTTTTAAGCTTTCAGGTTTCTCCCATTTTTTCAGCAGAGGTATTAAGTATTTATTCTGATAATTTATTTTTGGTGATTCCTTCATCTCGTCAAACCGATTTTGGCACAGTAAATAATGCTGTTCGTTTGTCTGTTTATTTTGACGGACAATCTAAAATGCACTATCAAACTTTTGTCAATGCAGTGAGTTTGATATTCAAGCCAACAAGTAAATTAAAATTCAAATGGATTAATTCTCATTACTTTACACATGAGCAAGAACTTTATACTATTCAAGGACAATATTATATTGACCAATTAGAAGCCGACCCTGCAAGTGAAAATTTTGCACAGGTGGCATTTAATAGAGGTGTAGGCACCTATATTGAAAATGGACGGAATAAACTCAATGCACAAGTAGCATGTTCGGAAATCAAAAGCACATACGATTATACAAATAAAATACAGATATTAAACGGCATTCGTTTTCAATACGAGCAAATAAATGATAAATTAAACGAATGGCGGTACAATGACTCTGCCGGATACAGCATTCCTTATTATACAGATAAAATTTTGCTGAACGATGTGTATAAAACTACTAATCACTTACAATCTTTTCGTTTTATGCATTATCATCAAATTAATTGGGAAAACTCTTCCGATAATCAAAAGTGGTATGTAACTTTTGGTATTCGGGGTAATTACTGGACAGTCAATCATCAATATGTTTTTTCGCCAAGAACTACCATTGCATTTAAGCCATCGTTGGATAGCAAATGGTTGTACAAATTTTCAACCGGCTATTATTATCAACCGCCTTTTTATAGAGAATTAAGAGATATTCAAGGCAATTTACATCTTCATGTGAAAGCTCAACAGTCCGTTCACTTTGTTTTATCTGCAGATAAAGATTTAAACTTATGGAATAGACCTTTCAAAATGAGTATGGCGGCGTATTACAAACAATTAAATCAAATTATTCCTTATGAGATTGATAATGTACGAATCAGATATTTTGCCAATAATAATGCAATGGGCTATGCAACAGGTGCGGACTTCAGAATGACAGGTGAATTTGTGAAAAATATGGAAAGCTGGCTATCTGTTGGTATTTTAAGAACAATGGAAAAAAGCCCCGATTACATCCATTATATCTATTACAATAAAGATGGACAAGTAATTATTCCCGGTTACACTTTTGATAGTAAAGCCACAGATAGTGTAAAAGTAGATCCGGGTTACATTCCCCGTCCAACAGATAAATTAGTTACAGTGAATTTATTTTTTCAGGATTATTTACCCAAATTCCCCGATTTTAAAATGAACTTAAACATGGTTTTTGGTACCGGATTGCCTTTTGGACCACCCAATCATAAACGTTGGGAGCAAACCAACAGAATGCCGTTTTATAGAAGAGTAGATGTGGGTTTTGCCTATCAACTTGTAAAACCAAACAGAGAAAAGAAAACTAAAAATGTATTGAATCATATAGAAAATGCTTGGTTATTTCTGGAAGTATTTAATTTATTGAGTGTTAATAACACAGTATCTTACACTTGGCTCAAAGATGTAACCAACCGAACCTATGCTGTGCCTAACTATCTGACAAACAGACAATTAAATGTAAGGTTGTATATTCAGTTTTAGTAGAAAAATAATACTTAAAGTTTAAAATTACACAGTATTTTCTATTCAAACAAAATTTACCCACATTTAGGTATTGTCGGTTACTCTATTCTTTCTTCATCTTTGCAGCAAAAAATTATTTAGAATAATTCTAAACTAAAACACTATGAAAACACAAACAATTATTATCGGATTAATGGTCAGTGCTGTATTATCACAAGCACAAGTTATTCAAGACACGGTTTCTATTGGTGCAGGTTATGCTAACGAAAAATGGTATAGTTTGCAAAACGACGAGCAGGGCTCTGCACCGAAAAACAATTGGGATATAGCTTTTGAAACATCGGGTATGGGTGCTGCTATTCACATCAACTCTGTTATTGGGACTAAACTTTGGTGTTATCCTCACGGAGATACTTCGGCTTGGAATAGCATAGATACCACGGGTATCTCTACATGGAAAGCCCGCTATAATTCCGACACTTCATGGTCTGTGGGTGCTTTTAATGTTCCTGTTTCTTCCAATCCTTACGACCTGGGTTGGGGAATTTACAACAACATTACTCACGAAGTAACAGGCGATTCTATATATATCATTAAGTTATCTAATAACACCTATAAAAAAATGTGGATTAAAAAATTATCTGGTGGCACCTACTACTTTCAATATGCCGACCTGAATGGCAGCAATCTTGTAAATACCAGTGTAGCTAAATCTTCATACAATACTAAAACATTGGTGTACTATTCTATTCAAAACAATATTACTTTAGATAGAGAGCCGTTGAGTGCTAATTGGGATATTGTGTTCAAACAATATACGGCTTTCATTCCTACACCTTATACTGTAACAGGGGTATTGGGCAACAAAGGAGTTAGTGTAGCAAAAGTTCATCCTGTCAATACGTCTACTTATAATCAGTGGTACAACCATATCTTCCAAACAGCCATCAATACAATTGGTTACGATTGGAAAAACTACACCGGCACATGGGTGATTGAAGATTCATTAGTATATTTTGTAAAAAGCAAACAAGGAGATATTTGGAAAGTAGTATTTGCGGGCTTTGGCGGTAGTGCTAATGGTAACTATATTTTCACAAAGGAAAAAATAAGCACTGCAAGTGTTCAACAATTTTTTAATACAGCGTCTTTTGTAATTTATCCCAATCCTACCACTGATCTGCTACATCTAATAATCGATGATAATAGCCAAGATTATGCAACTATACAGGTAATAGATGCATTAGGCAAAATAATTTTGAAAAAGAACATTATATTGGAAAATAAATTTACCGATTATATATTCGATGTAACAGATTGGAAAACAGGAATTTATTTTATTAGCATTCAAACACAACAACAATTTCATACTCAAAAATTTATCAAAAACTAAAAATTTAAACCTATGAAAAAGTTCTATTGGATAACCATAGCAGCCATCATCATCAATGTCTCATTGATACTAATCAGCACACTTTTTGTCTCTTCTTGTTCAAGTAAAGCAGAAGATAAGTCATTAAACAAGCAGCAATCGAAAAAAATTGGTATTCTGTTGGTCAACCATGGTTCAAGGTCAGAAACATGGCGAAATGCCCTCTTGGATTTAGAAAAAAGAGTGAAAGATAGTTTGTTGAGATATACCAATGTATCCGATGTAAAAACCGCTTTTATGGAATACACAGAGCCCTCTATAGCCACGCGACTTAAACAGATGGATAGTTTAGGAGTATCAGACATCATCATTGTGCCTGTTTTTCTAACGGTTTCACCACATACATTTGAAGACATTCCAACTATTGTTGGTATGAAAGAAAATCCAGAATCTATGGAACTTTTGAAAATGGAAAAAATAGAAAGATACACACCAAAAGCCAAAGTGCACATTACACCATTACTTGATTTTACAGATATCCTCAAAAAAAATGTATTGAGCAGAGCCCGTGTGCTTTCTACCAATCCTGATAAAGAGAGCATTGTGCTTATTGGTTATGGTGATGAACGGTATTTGAAAGAATGGGAAAATTTATTTGCGGAAGTAGGTAAATATGTGAATGACCAATTAGGAATCAAGCACTATGAATATGGATGGTGCGGACATTTGGTAAAATACAATCCCGAAGAAACTACCAAAGCAGTAAACAAAGCCCTTGAACAATCTCATGTGGCTATTGTAATTCCTGTTCTTGTCGCTCATGATGAAATGTTTCAGATTAAAATCATTGGTGGGGGCATAGAAAAAGTAAAAGAATACACTACCCGCGTAAAATACAAACCAGATGCTATTCTACCGGATGCTCATGTAGAAAATTGGATTAAACAAATTACCAAAGAATTTGTTCAAAAAATCAATTCATCAGCATCCATATAATGTATGCAAAGCCGCTTCAGAATAAGAAATATCATCATTGATTGGCACAGAGATATTGGTTACTTTATCTCTGTGCTGATAATTGTTTATTGCATTTCGGGCATTGCTCTTAACCATATAGATGACTTTAATCCGGACTTTATTATTCAAAGAGACACCCTTATTATACCTCATCAATATCAATTGGAAAATTGCGACAATTACACAGCGCAGCAAATCTCTGCTCTTATTCATGAGAGTAAAATAAAAGTATGGGACAAACCAACCGCCGACCAAATTAAAATATATTACGATAATGCTACTCTGCACATTTATATAAAAGAAAGAAAAGGAATATATGAGCAGCTCAGTAAAAGGCCCATTATTTACCATAGCAATCTTTTTCATCGTAATTCTATAAAAGGATGGAAATGGATATCAGATATTTTTGCCACCTTGCTTATTATTGTTACAGTTACAGGGTTATTCATGCTCAAGCAAAAAAACAAAAATAGTTTATTTCAAAAGGGAAAATGGTATGTTATAGCTGGTACAATATTACCTTTTATTTTTCTTATTTACTTTATCTTTTTCCAGAAATGAAAAAAAAAATCTTTTTACTTATTTGTATTATAATGAAGTTGCCGGCACAAAACATTTGTGTAATAGACAAACATACGAATACACCCGTGCCCTTTGCTCGCATTAGTATTTACAATACAGACAAAAAATTGATTTTTCAAAAAACAACCGATGAAAAAGGATGCATTACTTTACCTGATGAAGTAATCCAGCACGATCATATTTTTGCACAAGTATATGCTTTTAACTATCATCTCAAGGATGAAACAATTTCATTTACTCAATCATCTGTTTATTTTGTTGCACTTCAAAAACTTTCTCAATTTCTTGATGAAATTGTGGTTACCGGTGAACCCATCCCAATGGAAAAACAACAGAGTGTATTCGTAGTCAAAACCATTTCTGAACAAAAAATTCAGTCAATGGGTGCCCAAAATTTAAAAGATGTATTATTGAATGAAAATAATGTGCAACTGAGTAACGATCCGATTTTAGGAACAGGCATCAATTTATTGGGCTTATCAGGACAAGCGGTAAAAATACTCATAGATGGTGTGCCGATGATAGGCCGATTGAATGGGAATATTGATTTATCCCAAATCAACCTGAATAATATACAAAAAATTGAAATTATTGAAGGACCTATGGCCGTCAAATACGGTACTGACGCTATGGGTGGGGTAATTAATATCATCACTAAAAAAAATAAAGATAAAAAATTTTCTGATAAATTTCTTTCTTATTATGAAAGCAATGGTACTTACAACATCAACAATACAACATTATTCCAATACAACAAGCATCATTTTAATATCACATTAGGCAGAAATTTTTTCGATGGATGGCGACCTGATGAAAAACCGTTTTCATTTGAAAAAATAAAAGTAGCAGATACTCTTCGGAATAAACTTTGGAAGCCCCGCGAACAATATTATGCTACCATAAACGATGACATTGTATTTCAAAAACTTACTCTCGGACTTTATGCTGATGGTTTTTATGAAATCATTACAGACCGAGGAAAGCCCTTTGCTCCTTATTATGAAACAGCAATTGATAATATTTACAGAACAATGCGCAATACACAAAGAAGTACTCTAAAAGGATTTTTAATAAACGATTATTATTTAGATGCTGTAGCCGCACGAACAGATTATTTACGAATCAAAAATGCCTATTACAAAGACCTCACCACATTAGATCAACAACTCACCACTAACAGTGGCGACCAAGATACCAGCCGCTATACTATGTATATGAGCCGCTCCAGCATTTCTAAAAAAATTTTGCTTAATCATACCGCAGAAATGGGTTATGATATGTATCACGAAAAAGCCCGAAGTTCTATCATTAAAAACAAAGCTGCCGAACAAACTGATATTGCAGGATTTTTCAGTTATTCTGCTACTATCAAAAATAATTTTACTATTAAGCCCGCTATTCGTTTTTCTTACAATTCTTTGTATCACACACCACTTATTCCCTCTATACACCTATTGTACAACTTTTCTAATGTTTCTTTACAAGATAGTTTAGCCGAATCAAAGCATTCATCTTTGCGTTTCTCTTATGCCAAGGGTTTTCGTACACCATCATTAAAGGAATTGTTTTTAAATTTTGTGGACATCAATCATAATATCATTGGCAACTCGCATTTAAAACCCGAAGTATCCGACTTTTGGAATTTGAACTATCACCTGCAATACCGCAAAAACAAATTTTCTTATACTTTAGAAGGAACCGCTTTTTACAACGATGTGAGAAATGTCATTACACTTGGTATGATTAATGCTGTTCAATATTCTTACATCAATGTGGATAGAATTCAAACCACTGGTGCTAATATTGGAAATACCTTTGTGTACAGACAATTATCAATATCTTCAAAAGTTTCTTTTATTGGAAAAAAGTTCAATATCAATGCTAACAGTGCTTTTTATTGTTATCCCGAAATTATTTGTAACATACAATATCTGTACAAAAAATGGAACACAGGGTTCAATGTTTTTTCAAAATATACGGGTAAAATGCCTTATGTAAAAATCAATTCAGATAACGCATCTTCCCTCACATATATGAAAGAT
The DNA here is from genome assembly GCA_026418315.1 of Bacteroidia bacterium. Lineage (GTDB taxonomy): Bacteria > Bacteroidota > Bacteroidia > B-17B0 > Aurantibacillaceae > BPGX01. The sequence goes on along the minus strand of JAOABO010000035.1, from coordinate 2,080 downwards.
TATTATTGGATGGATATGAATATTTATAAGAATTTATGGAAAGATAAATTACAAATTACATTGGGCATTAAAAATTTGTTTAACTTAACTATATTGAATGCTTCTGCTTCTAATGGTGCTCACTCTTCATCTCAAACTTTGCTGGGCACAGGCAGAACTTATTTTATACAATTGATATTAAACATTTAAAGTATGTATCAGCGATTGTTCATTTTTTTCTCATTGATTTTTCTTTTATTATGGTTCTCATCTTGTCTTAAAAAAGAGTTACCTGTTCCACCGCATCATTCAGGAAATGTCATTACGGCTACTATTCCACTTACTTCTAATTACAAATACCAAATATTTTTTTCTTTAAATAATAATCAGATTGTGCAACAACAGTATAAAACATCTTGGGACATCGCTTTTGAAGGCAAGGATAAAAGAGTAATTCTCAACTCTTCAAAATTTATGTTTGCATGCAATACAAAAAAAAATAATTTTAGTGAAGTATTAGACACCAATGGTTTTTCAAAAAATAAAAAATATGATACTCCAACAGGTAATTTAGATAGCACCGCCATAGGAAAATGGTGGGAAAATAATTTTGTTTACATAATAGATAGGGGATATAATGAAAACGGCATACACTTAGGATTTCGAAAACTCAAAATTTTGTCCTACAACAACGGCGTATTTAGTTTTGCTTTTTGTAAATTAACCGATACTATTGCTACAACTTATACAATTACTACAGATACTAATTATCGCTTTGTTGGATTTAATTTTGATAGCCAACAAAAAGTGTATTGTGAGCCGCCTAAAAACCAATGGGATATTGTATTTACTCAATATACAGAAACTTTATCAGAACCTTATTTGGTTACAGGATGTTTGCTCAACAGACCTTATGTAAGTGCTACAATCACTATTAATGATGATTTTGACAATATTAATTATAATAAAGCTATTCAATATATTCTTACTACAAATGCAAACATTATTGGTTACAATTGGAAAACTTACGACTTTAATTCTTCCTCTTACATCGTATATCCAAATAAAATATATATTATTAAAGGATGGAACCACTATTATTACAAACTTCGGTTTATTGATTTTTATTCTACTACTGGTGAAAAGGGCTATCCAAAGTTTGAATATCAAAGATTGTAAACTTGTTTCTTAAAATTAATCCGATAACATTTTAGGTAAAAAATTCTTAAAAATTCTAAAAAATAAATAAATATATTGACATATACACATATTTATATGTATATTTGAATAGTCAAAAATATTATCTTATGAATGCAAAAACAAAAGCCCCTTATTTGGAAAAAGAGTGGATTGAAACTTCCGAGAAAATTAAAGCGTTGGCGCATCCTATTCGTCTTTATATAATAGCATTATTGAAAAATGAAAAAGAAATGAATGTGTCCGAATTACAAGAAGCTTTAGATTTAGAACAAGCAGTAGTTTCTCATCATTTAAATATACTGAAAGGCAGAGGTGTATTGAACTGCAGGAGAGACGGAAAAAATATGTTTTATTCTCTGAAGAACAGAAAATTCTTAAATGTTTTAAGTTGTATTGAAACAAGTTTTGAATAAGAAAAAAATGGAAGTGGTAGGATACATATTAGGAATATTGGTTGGCATTGTTTTAGGGTTATTTGGAGCAGGAGGGGCCATTATCTCATTTCCTATTCTGGTATATTTTATGAATATTCCACCTGTAGAAGCAGGCCCCTACTCACTTATCATAGTTGGTATTTCGGCAATAGCAGGTTTGTACGCTCACTTAAAGAACAAACATATAGATATAAAAGTATCTCTACTTTTTAGTATTCCGATGATATTTTCATTTTATATATTCAAATATTGGTTGCTGCCTCTGCTGCCTTTTACTATATCGAATTTTAGAACAATGAACATAACTATCAATCATGTAATGCTGCTGCTCTTTCTTATAGTGATGTCAGTATTAGTGTATAGAATGTTCAATGCTTCGCAATCAGATAAAGATGAAACACCTAATAGTTCTGCAAATAATACACTCAAATACATTTTATATTCATCCTTGGTAGGAATACTGGCAG
>JAOABO010000034.1:3004-13771 GCA_026418315.1 Bacteroidia bacterium | reverse complement strand
TGATTATTTCCTGTTTGATAGATGTCAATGATTTACTTAAATTCAATGTATAGGTGGCAAGGTATTCTGTTTTTAAACCTTTGAATGCTACCTTTTCATTATCAATTTCTGAGTAGATAGAAGATATTTCGTATTTATATACACAAAATTCATGGTCCGGATAGTTTTGTATAAATAGATAACCAATGCTTTTGTCTAATGGGCTTATTCCTACCGTAGTATATTTAAGTTTTTTTTCTATTTCATCAAAAATTTTTTTACCGTGTTCCAGTTCATCTTCCATTTTAGGTATGCTAAAGTCAATAATTTCTTCAATTATTTCCATGTCTGTTTTGTTAGGTGTCTGCCCGGATTCGCTTTCAGGTTGAGAAGTGTAAATCAGCTTCATGTTTTGCCAATCTATTCCTTTTAATTCTGCGTGGTATTCTTTAATATTTTGTAAGTTATGTTTTATTTTTAATAAGTTACGATGGTGCTGAATAAGCTCAGCAAAAGGTGGATACAAAATTCTGTGTTCAAATACTTCGTGAATATCCCGCAAATATGCTAATAACAAATACTGTTTATACTCGGCATCCATCATGCCTTCAGTAAGCCAGTTGTGCGATAATTTGAACATAGTACACTATTTTTTGATTTATTATTTACGAAAAACAAATGATGAAGTTACATGATGGCCTGTATTTTTTTATTATTTTTGCACAAAGTATTTTTATTAAAAAACTGTACTTATATGGAAGTAGCCGAAAAAAAAGAAAAACAATCTTCTGAAATACACAAAGAAGTTAGTCCTTATGTACCCAAAAACAAAGTGCGTATTGTTACTGCGGCTGCCTTATTTGATGGGCACGATGCCGCCATCAATATTATGCGTCGGATTATGCAAAGCACCGGTGCAGAAGTTATTCATTTAGGGCATGATAGAAGTGTGGCTGACATTGTCAATACTGCCATTCAGGAAGACGCTAATGCCATAGCCGTAACCAGTTATCAGGGCGGACACATGGAGTTTTTCAAATATATGTATGATTTACTAAAAGATAATCATTCTTCACATATTAAAATTTTTGGCGGCGGTGGCGGCGTTATATTGCCTAATGAAATAGAAGAGTTACACACTTATGGAATTACGCGCATTTACAGCCCTGATGATGGAAGAAAAATGTCATTACAAGGCATGATTAATGATGTGATAGAAAAGTCAGATTTTCCTACCGGAAAAGATGTGAACGAGCAAACAATAGAAGAAGCTAAGCAAAATAATTATAGATCTATTGCCCAATTGATTTCTGCTGCAGAAAATTTTATTGAAGACAAAACTATTTCCAAACTATTTAAAAAAATCGAAGAATTGGCTCAGAAGTCCAAAACGCCCGTCTTAGGTATTACCGGTACAGGTGGAGCAGGGAAGTCCTCTATGATTGATGAAATCGTTCGCCGTTTTCTCATAGATTTTCCTGATAAAAAGTTAGGAATTATTTCTGTAGACCCAAGTAAACGAAAAACAGGCGGAGCTTTATTAGGCGATAGAATACGCATGAATAGTGTCAATAATCCGCGTGTGTATATGCGTAGTATGGCCACGCGCCAAAGTAATCTGGCTTTATCTAAAAGTGTGCAGGAAGCATTGAATATTTTAAAAATTGCTCAATTTGATTTAATCATTCTTGAAACGGCGGGTATAGGACAAAGTGATACAGAAATTACAGAATTTGCAGATGTCAGCATGTATGTTATGACCCCCGAATATGGTGCGGCATCGCAGTTGGAAAAAATTGATATGCTGGAATTCGCTGACCTTATTGTCATTAATAAATTTGACAAACGCGGAGCATTAGATGCTTTAAGAGATGTAAAAAAACAATACAAACGTAATAAAAAACTATTTGATATTCCCGACGAAGAAATTCCTGTATTTGGTACTATTGCTTCACAGTTCAATGACCCAGGTACGAATACCATGTACAAGCATCTGATGGATATTCTTCACCAAAAAACAGGAGCACCGCTTATTTCTAAATTTATTCCGAGCAATGAAATGAGTGAGAAAATTTATATTATTCCCCCTAATAGGACCCGTTATTTAAGTGAAATTGCCGATACTATCAGAAACTATAACAAAAAAGCAGAAGAACAGGCACGCATTGCTGAAAAATTATATGCTTTGAAACAATCTATTGAAGAGTTTGAAAATGATGAAGATATTCATCAAAAAGAAAAAGAAATTATTTTAAATGGCTTACATAAAAGATACAAAGAGCTTGAAAACACTTTGGAAATAGCCAATAAAAACCTGTTGGATACTTGGGAATATCGTAAGAAAAAATTTACGGACGATTATTATGAATTCAAGGTAAGAGATAAAATTAAAAAAGTACGCACTTACCATGAATCGCTTTCCCATTCCAGAATTCCAAAAGTAGCCGTACCAAAGTTTCGCAGCTGGGGAGAAATATTAAAGTGGAACCTGCAGGAAAATTTTCCTGGTGCATTCCCTTATACGGCAGGCATTTATCCTTTCAAAAGAGAAGAAGAAGACCCCACAAGAATGTTTGCCGGTGAAGGTGGACCCGAAAGAACCAACAAACGGTTTCATTATCTTTCTTATCAAATGCCAGCCAAGCGATTGAGTACGGCTTTTGATAGCGTTACCCTTTATGGACGCGACCCTGATTATAGACCTGATATTTATGGAAAAATTGGTAACTCAGGTGTTTCGGTTTGCTGCTTAGATGATGCCAAAAAATTATACAGTGGATTTAATCTGGCCGATCCAAAGACCTCTGTGAGTATGACCATTAATGGCCCCGCACCCACCATAACGGCTTTTTTTATGAACACAGCTATTGACCAACAATGCGAAATTTACATTCGTCAAAATGGATTGGAAGAAGAAGTGAAAAAGAAAATAAAAGATATTTATCAGTCCAAAGGGCTTACACCCCCCAAATACAATGCTCCTCTGCCTCATGGCAATGATGGACTGGGCTTATTATTAATAGGAATTACAGGAGATAAAGTATTACCGCCCGAAATTTATGATAATATTAAAAAAGATACACTTGCAAAGGTAAGAGGTACTGTACAGGCAGATATATTGAAAGAAGATCAGGCACAAAACACCTGTATTTTTTCTACTGAATTTTCTTTAAGAGTAATGGGCGATGTACAGGAGTATTTTATCAAAAATAACATTCGTAATTTTTATTCTGTATCTATCAGTGGCTATCACATAGCAGAAGCCGGTGCTAATCCAATTACCCAATTAGCACTTACATTATCCAATGGATTTACATATCTGGAATATTATTTAAGCAGAGGAATGAAAGTAGATGATTTTGCACCTAATTTTTCTTACTTCTTTAGCAATGGTATGGACCCCGAGTACAGTGTTATGGGCCGTGTAGCCCGCAGAATTTGGGCTAAAGCACTCAAATACAAATACGGCGCAAATGAACGTTCGCAAATGCTTAAGTATCATATTCAAACCTCCGGCCGTTCTTTACACGCTCAAGAAATTGACTTTAATGACATACGCACTACCTTGCAAGCATTATATGCCATTTATGATAATTGCAATAGCTTGCATACCAATGCCTATGACGAAGCTATTACTACTCCTACCGAAGAATCTGTAAGAAGAGCCATGGCTATTCAACTCATTATCAACAGAGAATTAGGGTTGGCTAAAAACGAAAATCCACTGCAGGGTTCGTTTATCATTGAAGAACTTACTGATTTGGTAGAAGAGGCCGTATTAATGGAATTTGACAGAATTACAGAACGCGGTGGAGTATTAGGGGCTATGGAAACCATGTATCAGCGTAATAAAATTCAGGAAGAAAGTTTATACTATGAAACCCTTAAGCATACAGGAGAACTGCCCATTATAGGCGTAAATACTTTTTTAAGTTCTAAAGGGTCACCTACCATTATTCCAAAAGAAGTAATACGCAGTACAACCGAAGAAAAAGAGCAGCAAATCAACACAGTGAAAAATATACATCAATTTTATGCGGAGATTGCACCACAAAAAATTAAAGAGTTACAACAAGCCGCTACGCAAAACAAGAATATTTTTGAACAATTAATGGAAGTGAGTAAATATTGTACGCTTGGACAAATTACAAATGCCTTGTTTGAAGTAGGTGGACAGTACAGACGAAATATGTAAAACCAATCCTATGTTTGCCAAAACCAAAGATGGGCTGAATATCTATTACGAATTAAAAGGAAAACAAGATGCACTTGAAACCATTATTTTTTTGAATGGATTATCGCAAGCTACTGTATCCTGGTACTTTATGTTACCATGTTTTGAGGAAAAATACAGAATTATTTTGATGGATTTTATTTTTCAAGGACAAAGCGATAAAACCGGAGAATGGAGAACATTTGATCAGCATGCAGAAGATGTGGTGCAGGTTTTGAATGCTACTCATACTTCAAGTGCTATTGTTATTGGAATTTCGTACGGAAGTTTGGTCGCACAACATCTGGCGGTGAATTATCCAAACTATGTGTCTAAACTAATATTGTTATCTACCTTTGCTCATAAAACACCGTATTTTGAAGTGATTGAACACGCATGGTGGAATGCTTTGGAATTAGGAGGTTATCCGCTCATGTTTGATATTATGTTGCCTAACGTGTTGAGTGAAGAATATTTCAAAAACCCATTGATACCGGTAGAAACATTACGACAATTAAGACAAGAAAGCAACCAGAGTAAAGAGGCAATGTTTAAGTTAATGACAGCTACAAAAAACAGATTGGATTACAGAAATGAATTAAAGAAAATTAAAACTCCTACATTAGTAATACACGGAGAAAAAGATACCTTAATTACACTTTCAATGGGAGTAGAAGTAGCAAATGCTATACCAAATGCTATTTTCAAAATTATTCCTAATGCTGGCCATACTTTGAATATGGAGAAAATAAAAGATGTGTGTGTAGAAATATTGAAGTTTTTGTAGGAGTGTGAAAACAAGTAAACTTTTATCTCATGCTTTCTGATTCTTAAATGCAATTAAACATAGAAAACATAAAAACACGAGTACTTTAAAACTTGTCATTGTTTTAAAGTGATAGTACTCGTGCTTTATTTTTTGCAAGAATTAATTTGGTTTTGCAATCAGGACTTTACGAGATACTTTGTATTTTCCTGTTTTGGGATCGATGCCAAGAAATTTCACTTGTAAGGTGTCACCTTCTTTTAATACATCTGATAAACTTTCTCTTCTTATCCAATCATATTCAGAAATATGTAGTAAAGCATCTTTACCTGGTAAGAATTCTACAAAAGCACCGTATGGCACAATGCTTTTTACGCGAGCAGTATACACTTCACCTACTTCGGGAATGGCAATAATAAGTTTGATTTTATTAACTGCTTCTTGAACAGATTTTTCATTAGCACCAAAAATGTTGGCTCTTCCTATGATGCCTCCGGTTTCTTCTAATTGAATGGTAGTTTGTGTTTCTCTTTGAATTTCTTGAATCACTTTTCCTCCTGTTCCTATGATGGCACCAAAGTATTCTACTGGTATATCCATAGATACAAATCTTGGAGCGTGTGGTTTGTATTCATTTCTTGGTTCTGCTATAGCTTTCAGCATTTCGTTCATGATGTGCAGGCGGCCTTCTTTTGCCTGATAGAGGGCTTGTTTCATAATATCATAAGAAAGACCGTTTACTTTAAGGTCCATTTGTACGGCGGTAATGCCGTCTTTGGTACCACATACTTTGAAGTCCATATCGCCAAGGTGGTCTTCATCGCCTAATATATCAGATAAAACAGCATAGTTTCCTTTATCGTCTGTAATGAGGCCCATAGCAATGCCGGCTACAGGTTTTTTTATTTTAATTCCGGCATCCATTAAAGCCAATGTACCTGCACATACGGTAGCCATACTGGATGAACCATTGCTTTCAAGAATATCGGATACAATCCGAATAGTATATCCTGTATCCTGAGGTACCATTCTTTTTAATGCACGGTGTGCAAGGTTTCCGTGCCCAATTTCTCTTCTGCCTGGTCCTCTCATTGGTTTAACTTCTCCTGTAGAAAAGGGTGGAAAGTTGTAATGTAAAATAAATTTTTCTTCTTCTATTTTCATTGCTTTGTCAAGAATGAGAATGTCATCGGGTGTACCAAGCGTTACAGTGGTAAGTGATTGGGTTTCTCCTCTTGTAAAAATTGCACTGCCATGTGCCATTGGTAAATAATTGACTTCGCAATAAATGGGACGAATTTCTGATAGTCCTCTTCCGTCTAATCTAAATCTGTCTTGTAAAATCATTTTTCTTACAGCGTCGTATTCAATAAGACCATAGTATTTATTAATGAGAGCAGATTTTTCTTTTAATTCTTCTTCTGAAAATTGTTTTTTATACTCTTCCAGTATATTAGCAAATGCTTTTTTTCTTTCTTGTTTATTGGGGTTTTTGCTTTTAGCCGTTTCATATACAATATCAAAAAGGTCGTTATACATTTTCTTTTTCAGTTCTTCATCATGAACTTCGTGAGCATACTCTCGTTTTGAGGGAGCGTTGGCTTTTTTAGCAAATTCTTTAATATTCTGTATTTGGTTTTTGATGGCTTGATGTGCAAATTGAATGGCTTCCAGCATATCATCTTCTGAAATTTCATTCATTTCTCCTTCTACCATTACAATATCGGTTTCGGTAGCAGCTACAATCATATCAATAGAAGATTTTTCCATTATATCTATTGCAGGATTGATAATGAGTTTCCCATCTACTTTTCCAACTCTTACTTCCGACATAATTTTAGTAACGGGAATATCTGATACAGCAATAGCAGCAGATGCGGCTAATCCTGCAAGAGCATCTGGCATGTCTTTTTTATCGCTGGAAATAAGATAAATGAGAATTTGTGTATCGGCGTGATAATCTTCGGGAAATAATGGACGAAGTGCTCTATCTACAAGACGGCTGACCAATATTTCATAATCGGATAACTTACCTTCTCTTTTAAAGAAAGAACCGGGTATTCTTCCTGATGCTGAAAATTTTTCCTGATAATCTACTGTGAGGGGCATAAAGTCCACACCTTCTTTTGCTTCTTTTGCGCTTACTGCTGTTGCAAGCAGCATGGTGTTGTTGAATTTAAGAACTACAGCGCCGTCTGCTTGTCGGGCTAATTTTCCTGTTTCTAAAGTAATGGTTCTTCCATCTCCTATATCAAATGTATGTGTGATAGGGTTGAGCATAGTTTTATATTTTTTGATGTTAATTAAAAAGGGCATACATTTTAATTCATTAGAATTAAAATGTGATGCCCCCCTTTGCTTATTTGGTAGTTTTTTTCAACTACCGTTGTTTGTTATTTTCTAATTTCTAATTCTTTGATGAGTGATCTGTATTTTTCCAAATTGTGTTTTTTGAGGTAGTTGAGTAGTTTTCTTCTCTGGTTTACAGTTTTAATTAGCGATCTTTGTGTAACAAAATCTTTTTTGTTGTTTTTAAGATGTTCTGTAAGATGGTTGATTTTCTCGGTTAGTAAAGCTATTTGAGCTGATGTATCGCCAGTGTTTTTTTCGTTACCTGTAATTTTTTTTATAATTTCTTGTTTTTTTTCTTTGGTCAATGACATAAGTTTTATTTTTAGGATAGTGAATATCTTTTAAATGCAATAATTTGAGCTTCTTTATCTACCGATTGTAAATATTGTGCTACGGTTATTTTATTGTCTTTAATATATTCTTGATTAAGTAGGGTAGATTCTTTGAAGAATTTATTCAATTTGCCTTGTGCAATTTTTTCAATCATATCTGCTGGTTTGCCTTCTTGTCTTACTTGTTCACGGGCTATTTCTAATTCTCTTTCTAAAACATCTGCAGGAACATCAGATTTGTCAATAGATACAGGGGCCATTGCTGCTATTTGCATAGCAATGTTTTTTGCTGCTTCGCCATTAATTGGTTTGCTAAATGCAACAATCACAGCTAATCTGTTTCCGGGATGTATGTATGAAGTGATGAAGGGACCTTCTAATGAAGCGTAATAACCGATTTCTATTTTTTCGCCAATTTTTGCAATTTGCTCCATTAGTTTGTCGCTAATATTAATGTCTGAATTGTAGGGTAACTTTTTAAGTGATTCGGTATCTGCCGGGAATTTTTCTATAGCTATATTGGCAACTTCTTCTGCAAAAGATTGAAAATCTTGATTTTTTGCCACAAAGTCGGTTTCGCAATTAATGGATAAAAGAATAGCTTTGTTGCCTTTTACTTTAGTAATCACATAGCCCTCTTTTGCTTCTCTATCTTGTCTGTTGGCCGCAATTTTGGCACCTTTTTTTCTGAGATAATCTATGGCTTTTTCAAAATCGCCATTACTTTCTTCCAGCGCCTTTTTGCAATCCATCATGCCGGCACCGGTTTGTTGTCTAAGTTTATTAATTTCTGCTACTGTAATAGCCATAAGTTTATTTTTTTATGGTTCTTTTTCTTATTCTGGATTTTTTTGGAGTTTCAGTTTCTTCGTCGGTTTCAACTAATTCATATTTAGATTTTATAGTATCTTCTTCAATGGTATATTTTTCTGTAGTGTCTGTTTTAGGGCTTTCTTTTTCATTGAGTCCTTCAGCGATGGCGTTGCAAACTGCTGTAAGTATTATGTCTATAGAAGTGGCAGCGTCGTCGTTAGCTGGTATGGGGTAGTTGACGTCATTAGGGTTTGAATTGGTATCTACTATTGCAAAGGTGGGGATGTTTAATCTTTTGGCTTCTTTTACAGCAATGTGTTCTTTGACAATATCAATAATAAACAGTGCAGAAGGCAATCTGTTCATATTGGCAATAGAGCCAAATAGTTTTTGTAATTTATTTTTTTCTCGGGTAAGTAGCAATCTTTCTTTTTTAGATATTTTATCGAATGTACCATCGGTTTCCATTTTTTCTATTTGGTACATTCTTTTAATTGATCTGCGAATAGTAGCAAAATTAGTAAGAAGTCCGCCCGGCCATCTTTCTACAGTGTAGGGCATGCCAAGTGGTTTTACCTTGTTTTCAATAATTTCTTTAGCTTGTTTTTTTGTGGCAACAAACAGTATGGTTTTATTTTGTTTGGCCATGTTTTTAAGGACGTTACACGCTTCTTCAAGTTTGGCAATTGTTTTGTTGAGGTCAATAATATGAACGCCGTTTTTTTCTCCGTATATGTATGGAGCAAAGGCGGGGTTCCATCTTCTTTTTAAGTGCCCAAAGTGCACTCCTGCTTCCAGTAATTGTTCAAAAGTAATTTGAGACATATTGTTTTGGGTGTTTTAAAGTTAAAAAATAAAATAATTAATTGATTAGCGTTTTGTAAATTGAAATCTTTTGCGGGCTTTTTTGCGGCCGTATTTTTTACGCTCTACCATGCGAGGGTCGCGGGTAAGTAATCCTTCTTTTTTAAGAGCAGGCCTCAATTCAGGATTGATTTGTGTGATGGCTTTAGAAATGGCAAGGCGCAGTGCTTGTGCCTGTCCTGTAACACCACCTCCCTGAATATTGGCGTAAATATCATACTTAGAATTATCGAACTCACTTACCTTAAATGGCTGAGTAATGTAGTATTGTAGAGTAGAAGAAGGGAAGTATTCTTTGTAATCCCTGTTATCATTGATAATAATTTTTCCAGTGCCTTTCTTTAGGTATATTCGGGCAACTGATGTTTTTCTTTTTCCTGTTGTGTTGATAACTTCCATAATTAATTATGCTTTGATTGTGTTGATGTCAATTAGTTTGGGGTTTTGTGCCTGATGTGGGTGTTCAGGACCGCTATAAATAAACACGTTGGTGTTTAACTTTCTTCCTAATCTGTTTTTTGGCAACATTCCATGTATAGCCAATTTTAGAATTTCTGTTGGTCTCTTTTTCATCCAGAATTCGGGAGTTGAAAATCTTTGACCACCTGGGTACCCTGTGTATCGGATATATTGTTTTTCAGTGAATTTTTTTCCGGTAAAGCGAACCTTGTCTGCATTGATGATGATGACATTGCATCCCATATCTACATGCGGAGTGAATGATGGTAAATGTTTACCTCTTAATAAATAAGCGACCTTTGATGCCAATCTCCCAACAATTTGATTAGAGGCATCTACTACTACCCATTCTTTTTGAGCAGTTGCATTATTCAAATACTTTGTTTTGTAACTAAGTGTATTCACGGTAATAAGTTTTAATTTTTTTTGAGGGCTGCAAATTTACAGAACAGATTTTAATTTGTCAAATTTTTTTTAATTAGAGGTCTTTTTTGTCTATGGAGGCAAAATTTATTGTATTGTAAAAATATAATGTGTATGTTATTTTATTCGTTTTGTTAGTTTCTTTCTGGAAATTGGTTTTAGACATTAGGTTGTTGTATAGTATATTATAATTTGATAGTAAAAAATAGTTTCCGTAAACTTATTTTTCCTGTTTCTTGAGATGGGGTTTAATTTTCTGTTAGGTGGATTTTATTTGTAATGGGTTGCTGCAATTATTTTTTAATTTTTGAATATCTTTAAACAAGAATATTTTTGAAGGGTGGTTAGTATCTATGTATAAAAGACACTGTGTGTAGTGTAGCAGTGAAAGTGCCTTGTATTAAGAAAGTATTTTTATACTTAAATTCAGAAAAATTTGACGCATGAGATTCATATATTAAAAATAATATGCAAAAAAATTTGTTTAATTAAAGTTAATTTTCATACATTTGCGGCACTAAAAAAATAAAAAAATGAAAAAAACAGTATCATTCGTAGTTGTAGCC
>JAOABO010000034.1:0-2994 GCA_026418315.1 Bacteroidia bacterium | reverse complement strand
CTATCATAGCGGGTTTTTTGCTTTAAATAATGCTGATGAATGATTTTATGTAGTAATTTTTGTAGTATTACTTAATCACTCCTAATTCTTTTCCGACTTTTTCAAATGCTGATAGGGCTTTATCTAAATGTTCTTTTTCATGAGCGGCAGAAAGTTGTACTCTTATTCGGGCTTGTCCTTTTGGAACTACGGGATAAAAGAAACCTATAGCATAAACGCCTTCATCTAATAATTTATCTGCAAATATTTGAGATAGTTTTGCATCATACAACATGATGGGAACAATAGCACTTGCTCCATCTTTGATGTCAAATCCTAATTTTTTTATTCCGTTTTTAAAGTAATTGACGTTCCATTCTAACTTATCTCTTAATGCAGTGGTTTCACTCAATAAATCAATGACAGCAATGCTGGCACCAACAATGTGCGGAGCAAGTGAATTAGAAAACAAGTAGGGACGAGAGCGTTGACGCAGCATTTCAATAATTTCTTTTTTTCCTGAAGTGAAGCCGCCCATAGCGCCACCCAGTGCTTTTCCTAAAGTGCCGGTAATGATATCTACTCTTCCCATTACGTTTTTAAGTTCAATGGTACCTCTTCCTGTTTTGCCTATAAATCCTGTGGCGTGGCTATCATCTACCATCACCAGAGCGTTATATTTTTCAGCCAAATCACAAATTTTATCCAAAGGGGCTACATATCCGTCCATGCTAAACACGCCGTCTGTTACAATAATCCGAAACCTTTGTGCCTGAGCTTTTTTAAGTTGTTCTTCTAAATCGTTCATATCGCAATTTTTGTAACGGTATCTTTGTGCTTTGCAAAGCCGCACTCCATCTATGATAGAAGCATGGTTTAACTCATCTGAAATAATGGCATCTTCTTCGGTCAACAAAGGTTCAAATACTCCACCGTTGGCATCAAAAGCAGCGGCGTAGAGTATGGTATCTTCTGTTTGAAGAAATTCAGAAATTTTTTTCTCTAATTCTTTGTGTATGTCTTGTGTACCACATATAAAACGAACACTGCTCATCCCATAACCACGGGTATCAATAGTTTTTTGGGCAGCTTCTTTTACTTTGGGGTGAGAAGATAATCCTAAATAATTATTGGCGCACATAATGATTACTTCTCTTCCATCAGCAAGTTTTACTACAGCGCCTTGTTCAGAAGCTATGATTCTTTCTCTTTTGAATAAGCCACTCTCTTCTATTTCTCGTAATTGTTTTTGAAGATGTTGTTGAAATGTTCCGTACATAGTTTTTAAATTTTATTGGTTGTTGTTTGTATATAATTTTTTTTAAAATAGTCAATGGTTTTATCAATGCCTTCTTCAAAAAAAATGGTAGGTGAATAATGAAGATGATTTTTAATTTTACTAATGTCTGCTAAGGATTGAAAAACATCGCCTTGCCGGGGTTCTGCATAAATAGGGTGCTTGGTGTAATTTAATTTTTTTGCTAATACCTGAAATAGTTCGTTGATGCTAATATTTTGCTGACAACCAACATTAAATACTTCTCCAAATGTATTTTCTTTTTGACGAATGATAGCCATTAAAGCAAGGATATTGGCATTTACAATGTTTTCTACATAAGTAAAGTCCCTTTTTTGTTCGCCTGTTCCATGTATGTAAACGGGTTCATTATTCAGCATGTTTTGAATGAAAATAGGGATGGCTGCAGCGTAAGGTCCATTGGGATTTTGTCGCGGTCCAAAGACATTAAAATAGCGAAGCCCTATGATAGGTAAGCGGTATAGTTTCCAAAAAACATACGCGTATAATTCATTGGTAATTTTAGTAACAGCATAAGGTGATAAGGGTTTTCCAATATTTTCTTCTGTTTTTGGCAGATGTTGGTCATCTCCGTACACTGAAGAGGATGAGGAATATACAATACCTTTAATACCATGTTCTATGGCAGATTGTAAAATAGTGAGAAAGCCCGTTGAATTGGCAAGATGGGTACTTAAAGGGTCTTCAATGCTTCTGTTCACAGAACCCAGTGCAGCCAAATGAAAAATATAATCTATTTGAGGGAGAATTTGACTAAGAATTTTTTTATTATTGATATCTCCTTCTATAAATTCTATATTTTGAAGATGTTGGATATTGTTAAGGTTTCCGGTAGATAAGTTGTCTAATATAATTACTTTAGCATGGGCATTAGAGAGTGCTTCTGAAAGATGAGAACCGATAAATCCGGCGCCACCAGTTACAAGAATGTTATATTGAAAACTCATGGTTTGTTTTATCTTTTATCTTTTAATGTATTGTTCTTCATAGTATTTTTGATACTGTCCCGATGTAACATTTTTGAGCCAATCCTGATTTTTTAAATACCAATCTATAGTTTTTTCTATACCTTCTTCAAAAGTAACTGTGGGTTGCCATTGTAGTTGTGTTTTCAGTTTAGTAAAATCAATAGCATAGCGTAAATCATGACCTGCACGGTCTTTCACAAATGTAATGAGTTTTTCATAATAGCCATCTGGCTTATTCATTTTCTTATTTAAGATTTTACAAAGTGTTTGCACTACTTCAATGTTCTTTTTCTCGCTGTTTCCACCAATGTTGTAAGTTTCTCCAACTTTACCTTGATGAAAAATTAAATCAATGGCTTTGGCGTGGTCTTCTACATACAACCAATCGCGTACATTTTCGCCTTTTCCGTAAATGGGTAATGGTTTTTCATTAATAATATTATGTATGCAAAGTGGAATAAGTTTTTCGGGGAATTGGTAAGGACCATAGTTATTGGAACAATTGGAAATTTTGATGGGTAAATGATAAGTGTGAAAATATGCTCTGACAAAATGATCAGAAGATGCCTTGGAAGCACTGTAAGGGCTGCGAGGGTCGTATGGAGTTGTTTCGGTAAAATACCCGGTTTCACCTAAAGAGCCATATACTTCATCGGTGCTAATGTGATAAAATAGTTGGAAATCAGGTAATTGACGAGCCGCATTGAGTAGATTGATAGTGCCTAAAAC
>JAOABO010000033.1 GCA_026418315.1 Bacteroidia bacterium | reverse complement strand
CTATTGTATTATTAGATGAAATAGAAAAAGCGCATCCGGATGTATTCAATATGCTATTACAAGTTTTAGACGACGGACAACTCACGGATAGTTTAGGAAGAAAAATTGACTTTAAAAATACGGTTATCATAATGACCTCCAACATAGGAGCCAGACAATTAAAAGATTTTGGACAAGGAGTAGGATTTACTACCAGCGCAAAAAAAGAAAATGTTGAAGAACACAACAGAAGTGTAATAGAAAACGCTCTACGTAAAGCATTTGCCCCCGAATTTTTAAACAGAATTGATGATGTTATTATATTTAACTCATTGGAAAAAGAAGACATGAAAAAAATAATTGACATAGAACTTCAAGGCCTTTACAAAAGAATCAGCGACCTGGGCTATACGCTTAAAATTACAGATAAAGCAAAAGAATTTATTATTGAAAAAGGATTTGACCCGAATTATGGCGCCAGACCCCTTAAAAGAGCTATACAAAAATATATTGAAGACACCCTTGCAGAAGAAATGATTCAGGGCGATATTGCAGAAGGAGATGAAATAGAAATAGATTACAATAAAGAACAAGATAAAATTAAAGTAAACATACAAAAGCCAAAATCAAAAAGGTCAAAAAAAGACGATACAAAAAATTAAATTTATACAGAAAGGCAACTTAATGTTGCCTTTCTTTTTGCATACAAAACTTTTAATTTATGAAATATAAAAGAATATTATTAAAACTCTCTGGCGAATCTTTGATGGGAGATAAAAATTTTGGAATAGATGAAAAAAAATTATTAGAATATGCTAATGAAATTAAATCTATACACGAAATAGGTTGTCAGGTAGCCATAGTAATAGGAGGTGGAAATATTTTTAGGGGCATACAGACACAAAAAAACCATATTATAGACAGAGTACAAGGAGATTATATGGGAATGCTGGCTACAGTTATTAATGCCATGGCTATTCAATCAACATTAGAATCTATAGGAGTTCCTACAAGATTACAAAGTGCTATAAAAATGGAACAAATATGCGAACCCTTTATTCGCCGCAGAGCAGTAAGACATTTGGAAAAAAGCAGAGTGGTTATATTTGGTGCTGGTACTGGTAATCCATATTTTACTACAGATACTGCTGCTACACTGAGGGCTATTGAAATTGAAGCCGATGTAATTATTAAAGGAACGCGAGTAGATGGTATTTATTCTGCTGACCCTGAAAAATTTGAAAACGCTGTAAAATACGAATCTATCACTTTTGAAGAAGTGTATGAAAAACAATTACAAGTAATGGATTTAACAGCATTTACTTTATGTAAAGAAAATAAATTACCTATTATCGTGTTTGACATCAATAAAAAAGGTAATCTTCTTAAAATTATTAAAGGAGAAAACATAGGTACACTTGTAAATAATTTTTAAGATTTTTATGTTAATTGTGTAGGTTGTTTTGATGAACAAAATTGTTTCGATACAAATTCCTTTCTATAAAATAGAGGATTTTCAATATATCAGAAATGTTATAGAACAAGAAACAGGATTAAAAAATTTTTATTTTCATGTTTTAAAACGAAACATTGATGCCAGAACAAAAAATATCAAGTATTCGTTGAAAGTACTAGTAACAGATGAAGGATTATCCTCAACAGAAATTTTTATTCCTAAATTTAAAGATATTAAAAAGACAATTCCTGAGGTTTATATTATAGGAGCAGGACCTGCTGGTTTGTTCGCTGCATTAAAATGTTTAGAATTAGGTGTCAAACCTATCATTTTTGAACAAGGGAAAAATGTTAAGGAAAGAAGAAGAGATTTGGCTGCTATCACAAAAAATGGAATAGTGAACCCGTACTCAAATTATTGCTTTGGTGAGGGCGGTGCTGGCACATATAGTGATGGCAAACTCTATACCCGTTCTGATAAACGAGGTGATGTTAATAAGATTCTTAATTATCTTGTTTATTTTGGAGCATCGCCTGATATATTGATAGAAGCACATCCGCACATTGGCACCAACCGCTTGCCCCACATTATTGAAAAAATCAGAAATACGATACTTGAACAGGGCGGAGAAATATATTTTAATCATGCCTTAGTCGATTTAAAATTAAATTCTTCTAAAAGTAAAATTGAGACCATCGTAATAAAGAACCTATTATCCGATAGTTTGATAGAATTTCCATGTCAATATTTAGTTTTAGCAACTGGTCATAGTGCAAGGTCAATATACAATTTACTTTACAATAAAAAGATTCAAATAGAATTTAAGCCCTTTGCTTTAGGGGTTAGGGTAGAGCATCCACAGGAAATGATTGATAATATTCAGTATCATTGTAATACTTATCAGGACTGGGAAAATAAACGCCAATACTTGCCTCCGGCCAGATATACACTGGTTCATACAGAGAAAAATTTTAGTGCCTATTCTTTTTGTATGTGTCCGGGAGGAATTATTGCACCCTGTGCTACTGATAAAGAGGAAGTGGTAACCAATGGCTGGTCGCCAAGTAAAAGAAACAATCCATTTGCTAATAGCGGAATAGTCGTATCTATTACTGAAAAAGTATTACCCCATGCATTCCAAAATCCTTTGGCTGGAATGTATTTTCAAAAAGAAATAGAAAATAAATGTTTTGAAAAAGGAGGAAGAAATCTCTTTGCTCCCGCTCAAAGAATAACAGATTTTGTTAATAATAAAAGAAGTCATTCTGTGCCCGATTGTTCTTACAGGCCAGGTGTAGTGCCATCTCACTTAAAAGAATGTTTGCCCGAATATATCTATCAATCTCTGCAAAAAGCATTTATACAATTTGATAAAAAAATGAAAGGATTTATTACTGAACAAGCCATAGTAGTAGCACCTGAAAGCCGCACATCTTCTCCGGTTCGTATTCCAAGAAATAAAAATACCTTTCATCATATACAAATTAGTAATCTTTATCCGTGTGCAGAGGGAGCGGGCTATGCTGGTGGAATTGTAAGCGCTGCCATAGACGGAATGAATGCCGTGGGGGCATTATTTCAGAACCAAATACAGCAGTAAATTGATTTAGGTAGTTTTAAGTAATAAAATTGAAAGTTAAAAAAGAGTTAATTAGATTTGTAAAAATAAAAAATAAATTTTTTTTACAAACCAATAGGGGTACTTTTTCGTAAAATGGGTATCAACTAATAATGAAAAAAATATTACTTAAAATAATAGTAATGTCTTTCATCATGACTCATGCTCTTTGTCAAGAAGCACAAGTCATCCCTATTCAGGTAAGAGCCATTGTAATAAATACAGATACTTTTCCTGTTATTGACTTACCCGAAGTTCAAGTATGGGCCTATTGGGGTAGGGTAAGTGCTTCTCCCAAAACTTTTGAAGAATGGACGCGAGTAAAATATAATGTAAAAAAAGTATATCCTTATGCTATTTTAGCTTCTGCTCTGCTTAAAGAGATGGATAATAAACTATCACAAATTACTACTGAAAGAGAAAGAAAACTGTTTATTAAACAATGCGAAAAAGAGCTTAGAAATAAATTTGAAGAAGATTTGAAAAACTTATCCATTACGCAAGGCAGAATACTTATGAAGTTAATTTACAGAGAAACAGGAAAAACAACTTACCAAATTGTGAAAGAGATGAGAGGCGGATTCGAAGCCAGTATGTGGCAGGCAATTGCTTTTATTTTTGGTAATTCTATGAAAGTAAAATATGACCCCGAAAACGAAGATTACATGGTAGAAAAAGCCGTGCAGTTAGTAGAAAAAGGGTATTTTTAATGATTAATTAATTTGACTTTTGAATTTTATCTTTTGGTAATTCGCGTTGATATTTTGGTTTGGTTTTTTTATTACAAGGGCAATAATTAACAACATAAAAAGCAATGCCTTGCATACAAATTCCCACATAGTTTTTTTGAACGTATCCGGTTGCTTTAATACAACTACCGGTACTTACATCTGTTTTCAGGTTTAAAAGAAGGTAAGGTTTATTATCTTTAGTTTTTAAAATAATACACCCCGCTTCTACACCTTTTTCTATTACTCCCTTAATCAACATTTTTTTTCCTGAAGTATCAATGGGCTCAACCTGATTCTTTTTTTGGCTAAAAACACTTAGAGAATTGACTAAGAAGAAAATACCAATCATTAGAGTAGTTCTCATGTTTTATACTTTTTGGCAAATATAATTAATAATTAACAGCAAAGAATGTATTTTAAGAAAACAAATAAAAATCTTTTGTCAATTCAAGATATTCCAAAGTATATTGACCTTTTTCATCATAAATAAATAAATGTTTATTGTCAATATCATTGGCTTCTGATTTTTTTATTTCTAAAATAAAAATATACGGAATGGTTTTATTACTCTTGGAAAATACGGATAATTTTGAATGAATATGCAAATTTTTCAAACTCAATAATTGTTCAACCTGTTTTTGTTCATAATAAGGCACCAAAGTATAAAAACTGCCATTTTCCATTAGCAAGCAATGAACTGAATGTAACAAGTCATAGTAATTTAAACTTTCCTGATGACGATAAATATTTTTTCGATTAACAGAACTTTTAAGTGAGTTAGAAAAATAGGGTGGATTGGATATAATTAAATCAAATTTCTGTTTGCTGTTTTTTGTAAAATCTTGAATAGAAGTATGAAACACTTCCATTTTATTTTCAAAAGTTGAATTTTTAATATTATATTGTGTGCAAATACAGGCATTAAAATTAATATCTATTGCTGTAATACTAAGCGATTTATTTTTATATGCCAGCATCAGTGAAAGCAATCCTGTTCCGCAACCTATATCAAGAGCCATCTGTGCATTTTGTGCATTTGCAAAACACCCCAACAATACACTATCTGTACTTACTTTCATTACATCATCAAAGGGTTGGTAAATCTGAAAGGGTTTGAATACAAAAATATTTTTAGGCATGTTTCTTACTCTCTAAGTATTGATATACTTCCTGAATAATTATTTTTATAATAACATAAATTGGAATAATTAGCATCATCCATGTAATACCGCCAATCATACCTGCACCAACTATTATCAGAAAAATTTCAAGAGGATGTGCTTTTAATATACTGGAAAATATATATGGCTGCAAAATGGTTCCATCCAGAATGTTTACTGTAACCAATGTGAATATGGTCTTTAAAACAGTTCCGCTGATTAATTCGTAATGACCTTCAATAATATTGCTGCTTACACCAAGAAATAATCCTATGAACAAAGTAATTAATGGCCCAATGTATGGGATAATATTTAAAATACCCGATAATATGCCAATTAAAAAAGCATTCTTTATACCTAATATACTCAAAATAGCAGAATTAACTGTCATAACAATAAGCACATCAATGAGCAAACCTCTGAAATACTTCCCTAATATTGTTCTGATATGGCTGCTTATTTGCTCTATGTCTTTATCATAGCTTTCAGAAATTATTTTGTCAATAATACGACTCATAAATTTTTCGTCTTTTAGTAAATGAAAAGTGATAAAAAAGGTAATTAGCAAATTGAGAACAACCTGTGAAAAATTATTGAGTAAAATACTGGACCATTTGGCAATGATGTTAATGTTAATAATACTATTCATTACATCCTGAATACTCATGAGTACATATTTTCTACCCCCTAAATGATTAATCAACTCATTAATATATGGAAATTGATTCATGATATTTTCAAAAACATCCTGATAACTTAAATAAGTCAGTGAATTAAGTTGTGTAATAATGACCGGAAAAATATACATCACAATTAACGATAATAAAACGAATGGAAAAATAACAACCAATAACGAAGATATAGTATTGGATTTGACTTTCATTTTATGTTGGGCGTATAACTTGAGTGGATGAAGCATACTAAACAAAATGTAAGCAGATAAAATCATCATCAATAAGTTTCCAAGATAAACAATAAGCAAAATGGCTATTACTACCACCAAAATCCACTTAGATAACTTCAATACATTCATACAATTACAGGTCTTTTATAGTTAAGATAAAATAAAGTAAATTTATAGCACAGCAATAATACGAATTAAATTATAGGATGCATACCAAAAAATATTTAATATTATTTTTACATATATCAATTGTCATGTGTTGCTTTCTAATGAGTTGTTCAACACAACGCAACATTAGTAAAAACAAAAAAATCAATATCGCTACAGAAGATTATATCAATGCTCAGTTTTACCTGTACAAAAATGCTGACACTGCCGCAATTTTATACACATCACTCAATACTTATGCTTTATTATATGCTCGACTTGATACCGGCTTGCAATACTATGCAAGTATAAAAATCAAAGTGTATTTGTATTCCCTTTCAAAAAATAAGGCAGATTCAGTTTCTGAAACATTTTACATTCCACAAAATCAAACAAATTATTTTAATCAATTGTTTTTACCTGTTTCTTACGATAACTATAACATTAAAATTCTTGTAACTGACCTGAATAGAAAACAACAATTTACCTATTTTACAGACATTAAATTATCTAATGACTACACAAGAAACAATTTTTTAATCACTTTAAATGATAAAGTGCTATTAAAACCCTATGTATATGAAAACACAGCCATTAAAATTTATCATAGACAAAAATACCCGCAGTTATTTGTAGATGTATTTCAATATCATCACAATGCCGCTCCTCCTCCTTTTTCTAACTTTTCACCCACTCTCAACTACTTACCCGACTCTTCTTTTACTCTATCTCTTATCAATCATCAATATTACACCTTTACGACTCAACCTAACAGATTCTACCATATCCACTCTTCTCAAAACACAATGGAAGGAATTACTTTATTTACTATAGATTCAGTTTTCCCAAATATCAAGAATCCTAAAGAAATGTTGTACACAACTCGTTACATCATGAATAAAAATGAATTTGAAAGATGTAACCAATCAACAGATATGATAGAAATAAAAAAATGCATGGATAACTTTTGGATACAAATAGCAGGAAGCCAGGAAAGAGCAAAAGAAATTATTAAAAATTACTATCAAAGAGTAATAGAAGCCAATGAAAAATTTACTACTTACAAATATGGCTGGCAAACTGACAAGGGAATGATTTACATTGTATTCGGCCCACCAGAAGCGGTAGAAAAATATCAAAATTCAGAAAAATGGTTTTATTCTATGAATGGGCAAAGAAATGCCTTGGTGTTTAATTTTTACAAAAACAAAAACAATCCATTTACCAATTCTGACTTTATATTAGAACGAACAGATTACTATAAAAATATATGGTACATTGCGGTAGATAAAATTCGTCAGGGAAAATTAAATACAGAAAAATAAAAATTACTTTGTCAGAACATCTGCTTGTTACATACCCAAAAACATCTCTTTTATTTGTTGTTGAAATCTTATTCTCATCCAAAGTTTTTCTGTACCTTTCGCCTTCATCTAAAATTTTTCTTGAAATATGAATACCATAGATTTAATCAATCAATCTTACGAAAATAAAGAATTACTCAAAAACACTGAAGTAACAAATGCTATTCTTGAAACTATTGACAAATTGGATAAAGGACAAGTAAGAGTAGCAGAATATATACAAGAGAAAGATGAATGGAAAGTAAATGAATGGATAAAAAAAGCTATTTTGCTTTACTTTCAAATTTCAGAAAATAAAATTATCAAAGCCGGCGACATACAATTTTACGATAAAATTCCCACCAAAAATAATTATCATGAAATAGGTGTACGAGCAGTTCCTTCAGCGATTGCCAGATATGGAAGTTATGTGGCAAAAGGAGTTATTTTAATGCCATCGTATGTGAATATCGGAGCTTATGTAGATAGCGGCACAATGGTAGATACATGGGCTACAGTAGGAAGCTGTGCTCAAATTGGAAAAAACGTACATTTAAGTGGCGGAGTAGGAATTGGGGGAGTTTTGGAACCCCCACAAGCAGCCCCTGTTATTATTGAAGATGGCGCGTTTATTGGCTCAAGATG
Organism: Bacteroidia bacterium; assembly: GCA_026418315.1. Taxonomy (GTDB): domain Bacteria; phylum Bacteroidota; class Bacteroidia; order B-17B0; family Aurantibacillaceae; genus BPGX01. Next base: position 6,407 of record JAOABO010000033.1, on the reverse strand, counting down.
TATTATAGTAGAAGGTGTAAGAATAGGAAAAGAAGCCGTGCTTGGAGCCAATGTAGTCATTACTCAATCTACTAAAATTATTGACGTATCGGGCAACCAACCTGTTGAATACAAATCTTATGTACCACCTCGCAGCGTAGTAATACCCGGAAGTTACAATAAAAAATTCCCTGCAGGAGAATATGCAGTGTCCTGTGCTTTAATTATAGGCAAAAGAAAAGAAAGTACCGATTTAAAAACTTCCCTAAACCAAACCTTACGCGATTTTAATATCTCTGTTTAATAATGAATTTTACGCCTAATAAAATTTTAATTATTCAAACCGCCTTTATTGGTGATGCCGTGCTGGCCACATCTGTAGCAGAAGAATTGCATACTACATTTCCAAATAGTAAAATATTTTTATTAGTAAAGAAAGGAAACGAAAATATATTTGAACATCACCCTTTTCTGACTATATGGACACACGATAAAACCAATAAATACTCTTCACTACTTACACTACTTAAAAAAATCCGACAAGAACATTTTGATGTGGTCATCAATTTACACCGCTATTTGTCTTCGCATTTGCTTACTATCTTGTCTGGTGCTTCATTCAAGGCGGGCTTTCAATCCATTTTAAAAATATTTTATACTCATACCGTTCCCCATTTTTTTAAAAAAGGTGTGCATGAAATACATCGCTATCATACATTAGTTGAACCACTTACAAAAAATAACAAAATATTTTTACCCAAGTTGTATCCTTCATCTCAACTTCCCAAAAATTTCTTACCAACAAAAAAATATGTGTGCATGTTTCCTGGCTCTGTATGGGCTACAAAGCAACTGCCGCCAAGCAAATGGATTGAACTAATAAAAAAATTTCCTGATACTATTGATGTTTATTTATGTGGTGCAAAATCTGAAAAAGACCTTTGTGAATATATTAAAATAAAATCAGAGAAAAACAATGTACACAACATAGCAGGACAACATCAACTAAAAGAAATAGTAGATATCATTCATCATTCAGTCCGTATTTATGTGAATGACAGTGCACCATTACACATCGCATCTGCACTCCATAAGCCCCTTAGTGCCTTTTTTTGTAGTACAGTAACCGATTTTGGATTCTATCCATTATCAGAAGATAGCCAAGTGATAGAAGTTAATGGATTGGAATGCCGCCCATGCGGAGTTCACGGCTACAATCAATGCCCCAAACACCACTTTAAATGCGGTTTAGACATAAATGTAAATTATGTAAAAATAGTAGAATAATTAAAAATATCGTTTATCCATAATTTTTTCGTAATTTTGTCGTATAAATAATATAATAAATAAAAATCTATTTATCACAATGTCCCGAATATTTCTCATAATTTTGATGTGTGCTTTCTCATCTGTTTTATTTTCTCAGAGTGCTTTAGAAGTTATTGAAAGTGGACAAGATTTAAATGTTTTATACAGAAACGAACAAACCTTTCATGGATTTATAGGTACTCGCGGATGGGGCTTTGGGTACAGGAGAGGAAAGCATGTAACAGGTAAAATAAAAGCACTTTTTGAAGTAGAAGGCGCTTACATGAAACACCCAAAAGAAATTAAAAGACGAGGACCTGCAGAAAGTAAAGGAAATTTTGTCTATGGCAAGCTCAATACAGCCATGCTTTTAAGAGCAGGAATAGGCACTCAACATACTTTATTCAAAAGAACCGATAGAAAGGCAGTAGAGATTCGTTCCACTTACTTTATTGAAGCCAACTTAACATTTGCAAAACCTTATTATGTACAAATATTCGGAGAAGGCAGCTTTAGAAATACAGAAATAGTCAAATACAATCCCGATAAAATTTCTCTAGATAGCATTGCAGGCAGAGGACCATTTATATACGGCTTTGATGAGATAAAATTATATCCCGCTATTACCGCAAAATACCTGATGAGCATTGAATATGGTAATGCGTCATACAAAATAAAAGCAATAGAAGTAGGTATAGTGGCCGATTATTATTTTAAGGCACTTCCCATTATGGCAAAAAACCCTGCAGAAAATTATATTATCACATTACAACTGGCCTTTATTTTTGGCAAAAAATGGTTTTAAAAAAACTTATGGAAACTACTACCATCACTGAAGATAATAAACCCAAATACAAAAAACCTGAGTGGTTAAAAGTAAAATTACCATTAGGAGAAAATTACCTGAAAGTAAGAGAAATTGTTGACAAACACAAACTACATACCATTTGTCAAAGTGGGAATTGTCCGAATATGGGCGAATGTTGGGGTGCCGGAACAGCTACATTCATGATTTTAGGCAATGTCTGCACACGCTCATGCGGATTTTGTGCTGTGGCTACCGGTCGCCCCTTACCCGTAGATTGGGATGAACCTATGCGGGTAGCCCGTTCTGTGAAATTAATGAACGTAAAACACTGTGTGATTACTTCTGTAGATAGAGATGATTTGAAAGACGGTGGTTCAATTATATGGGCAGAGACCATTAAAGCCATCAGAGAAATTTCACCTGATACAAAATTTGAATGCCTTATACCCGATTTTCAGGGAAAATGGGAAAATATAAAAAGAATAGTAGACGCCAAGCCCGATATTGTATCTCATAATATAGAAACCGTAAAACGACTAACCAAACAGGTACGAATTCAGGCAAAATACGAAAGAAGTTTGGAAGTATTGAGAATGTTGAAAGAAGCAGGCATGCGTACAAAATCAGGATTAATGGTAGGATTAGGAGAAACAGTAGAAGAAATATACGAAACCATAGATGACCTGGCTAACGTAAAAGTAGATGTAATCACAATAGGACAATATCTGCAACCTACAGCTAAACATTTACCTGTTGCCCGATTTATCCATCCTAATGAATTTAAGCAATTCAAAGAGTATGCACTGAAAAAAGGATTTAAACATGTAGAAAGCGGACCTTTGGTTCGTTCTTCCTATCATGCTGAAAAACATGTAGAATAAAATAAAAATCAAACTATATATGAAAACAACTGTTTTTTTCTTGGCTTTCTTTCTCTTCACTACAATATCTGCATTATTATATCCGCAGGATATTATTTATGCAAAAAACGGAGCTGTCATTGAAGGAAAAATCATTGAAGTAAATGACAATATTATTAAATACAAAAGAAAAGATTTGCCAAATGGACCATCTTATTCCATAGACAAAGTCAGCATCAGCAAAGTGCAATACAGTAACGGAAAAATAGAAATTTACGACACTCCATTTAGCAATAATGAAAATAATAAAAATGACAATTCAGACGATTCATTGTATAAGACAAAAAATAATATTATAGGTTACGATGTTGCACAATTTTTTTATATTTCTGTAGGAATTGCTTATGAAAGATTTTTTGGTAAAGACAATCAGTTCTCGTTCAGGATCCCGATTTCAGTAGGATTTAACTATATAGGAGAACCCGACAATATTATTGTAAATGATAATTCTACTTCGTTGTATTATTCAGGAAACAATCAGCCCAGTTATTATATCTATCAAAATGGAAAATTAGCCGGTGGTGCTATTGAGTTTAATTATTATCCTCTTGGCATCAAAAGATTTTCGTATTTTGTAGGTCCTTATTTTGAGTATGGTATTTTTGCTTATAAAATAAGAAGATATGTATCTGAGTATCAAAATGTTTACGGTTATCCACAAATAGTAACAAATCCTGTAGTATCCGGCTTGCGTTATGATGGACAACACATTGCAGGCGGTATCACTAATGGATTTTTATTTCATTTTAATAAAATTTTTACCCTCACAGGTACTTTTGGATTAGGACTTAAAAAAGATGAAACAGCTATTGCAGGAGAAAGAGTATTAACACAAGCCCGCTTTAACTTGATATTTGGAATAAAATTTTAAGTTTAAACTATGAAAAAAAACTTTTTGCTGAAGTCCTTTTTGACTTTTATATTAGTGCAAATTTTCATCAATACATTTTCTCAAAGTTTTTCATCGGGTTCATTGCTCATATCCATTAACACGGCAATAGAAGCATATAATACAGAATATAAATATCAAATTAAAAATACTAATTTTGATACACTAATCAAAGATCAGGCAGGAAATAAAAACTACTTTCTCGCTTTAGAATATGGTCTTCTCAAATGGTTTGGACTTGGTATTAAAGGAAAAATCAATAATTATTATACCGAAAAAGATAAATACACAGGCGTTACTCCTACAGCTAATTCATTTGAGATAGCAGTAACCGCAAGGGCACATGTAATCAGAACCAAACATTTTGATTTACCTATTGGTTTTTCTTTTGGTGGCTCATCTTTAACCTACAATACTAACGACCCATACTATCCTATTACCATTACAGGAAAAGGAACCTATTTTGATATACATATTCAACCAATGGTCTATTTCAAAAGGTTAGGTTTCAACTTATACATTGGCTCTCCTGCTGTTAATTACAGTGATATGACTACAAACAGAGATGCAATCAATCAACTCATCATTACGACATGGAAAGGAAAGGGCGTAATTCTTGGCATTGGCCTTCAATACAGAATTTTGAACTGAGTTTATTGACCTATACTGTTATTTAATTCCTCAATAGAGTTCTCAAACTGAAAAGCATCATTTACCTGATAATAATTTTCTTTATCTATTACTTTAGAATATGCATATTTTGCAAACTCTAACCTTGTTTCTTCAAACGAAAACAACTTCATTATCTCTTACTTGTGCACTTTTTAAACATTTAGATGAACAAACCTGTTTTGCCAAGGTTAATTTAGAATTTTCAAAGGATTTAGAAGAAATATCTTTCTTTATGGACTCAAATTCCTTATCGCTAACAGCACATCTAATTGATGTTGTAGATTGTTGTGACGAGGTAGAAGAATTTGACCCAACAGAAGAACTAACAGTAGTTGAAACTACAGTTGTAGTGTACCCTGAATAGGTAGAAGTACTAACAGAACCTTCTTGTATCTGAACATTAGCCCCCATTGGACTTATACTGATATTTACATTAGCAGAGTTAGGATTATTAGCAGATACACCTGATGTTACTAAAGTTGTAGTACTAACAGTTTGGCTAACCTGAGCAGGGGTTTGTGCTTGGGTAGAAGATACGTTTGATGGAACATCTTCAGAAACATAATTCACCACCATTTGCCCATCTGATTTTTCATTTGTAATAGGTGCTGCACTGTAAGGTTTAATTTTATACTTTCCTGTTCTGTTGATTATTTCATAAACAAACTCCCACCCCTTTTTTTCCTCCGCCTCCCACATAAATTGAACATTGGTAGTTAAATCAGGAATTTTTTTGTTATCTTCAAAAACCACCTTTAATTTTACCCATGGTTGCTTAATATTACTTACTCGTACATTTGACTCTGGTGTTGCATTCTGTTTAGTTCCATTCACATAAAGATAAAACTTACTTCCGTCATTACTAAACACCACCAAATCATTTTGTGCTAATAACAAGTTGCAAAAAGAATGAACTACCATACTTAATCCAAGCCCCATAATTAATTTTTTTAATATCATAAACAATAATTTTTTGCAAATGTATAATTTTTAATTCTAACTTTTTATTACGATTTAAATATTTTAACATCAATATAATTCTATAAATTTTATTCAACTTTCATTGTTATTCCATGTAATTCCACACCCAATTTAATGCACAATTAAATAAATAAAGAAAGAATAACTTAGTGCTTAAATTCTGAAACAAACACTTTAGTCAGCAATCGCAATAAAAACTTATCAAATAAATAAAAACTATTTCATTTATTAATCATTAATCTTTACAATTACTTAAAAAAACAGAATTGATAATGAAATACAAAATTAAATATTATTTACCAACAAACAATCACTTTGTATAAATAAGCATTCAAAAATCTTTATTGCTGAATACTCACTACCCCAAAAAATATATGGAGGGGGTAGTTGGGTAAAAAAAAATAATTCATTGATAATCAATGATTTGAAAAATAAATTAGAAAAAAATTTGGAGAAGATGGGAAGGGTGCTGTATATTTGCACCCCCGTTTTAATGGAGGGAGGAGAAAGAGGGGGAAGAAGACGGGAGATAACGAGAGCACATTGAAATACATCAGGAGAGAGGGAGGTAAGAGAAAAATAAACATACCATGAAGAGTTTGATCCTGGCTCAGGATGAACGCTAGCGGCAGGCCTAATACATGCAAGCCGAGGGGTGTTATAGTAGCAATACTATAATGACCGGCGGACGGGTGCGTAACGCGTACGCAACCTACCCTTTACAGGAGGATAGCTCCCGGAAACGGGAATTAATACTCCATAATACTTAGCGGAGGCATCTTTGTTAAGTTAAAGCGAAAGCGGTAAGGGATGGGCGTGCGTCCGATTANCTAGTTGGTGAGGTAACGGC
>JAOABO010000032.1 GCA_026418315.1 Bacteroidia bacterium | reverse complement strand
ACATAATTGACTGTAAAGGCACCTGGCGTTGAACCTAAAAGTATATTTTTATGGAGAATATGATTCCCATTACTATTGTAAGAAAAAGTGTCTTTGAATATTTGTGGTGGTGAAAGTAAATATGAAAATGCGGTGTTGATTAATCCGTTCACGATAGCAGGACTAGTATTATAAATATATCTTGTAGAGTCACTTAAAACCCATAAATTAGTATTTGAATCATAAGTATAATGCCATTCAAGGGTTGGTTGCCAATAAGTCACACTTGTGGACTTGAAATTTTCAGAAGTATGGTTAGAAAATTTTACAGTATAAAGGTTTTTGTCAAAGTAAATAAATTTTTTTGTTAATGAAAGATGATTAGGATTATTTGACAGGGCATTATTTTGAGATTTTGTATAAAAACTCCCCAAAATCATTAATAATGTTACTATACCTGTTTTTTTCATATACTTAAATTTTGCGGTGCAAATTTAAATAAAAATTATTCAAAAAAAAATAGTATTATGAAAAATAAATATTAAATTTGTGTAAAATTTTTAAGAAATATTTTCTCGCCTAATAGTTGAGTAGTACTTTTTTAAATTTTAAATTTTATGTTTCTTTAAAGTAACTTCAAGTATTTAAGGTACATCTTGATAAAGTACAAAAGCAAAATGGGAAAATCATATTTAATTTGTGATTAAAAGATGAACAAGGAAAAATTAAATCCAAAGATGATATTCAGCAAATGATAATAGCATTAAGATTATAGAATAAGTATTATTGCTTATCTTTTAACAACATTAAATGAATTATCTATTTTGTTAAACAACATATTATCATATTTTATTTTAGTTAAAGTCAAATGATAGTCAAGTAGGTTTAAGAAATTTTAATAAAGGAACTATTATTTTTCGTCTATTATATAGTGTAATCCAATACTTTTTTTTCTTCTCAAAGCATGTTTTGTAATAAGATATGCAATGCAAATTAAATTTCTTAGTTCACATATTGGCTGATTGACAGTAGTTTTTTCATATAGTGCCTCATTTTCTTGGTACAATAGTTCTAATCTGTCCCACGCTCTTTTTAATCTTACACTGCTTCGTACTATTCCTACATAAGCAGTCATAATTTGCTGAAGTTCTTTTCGGGCTTGTGTAATTAAAACCATTTCTTCAGGATGTGATGTGCCTTCTGCATTCCAGTCCGGAATACCATCCGGTATAATATAATTATTAAAACTGATTATACTATGCTCGGCAGCATTATGTGCAAAGACAAGTGCTTCTAATAAAGAATTGCTGGCTAACCGGTTAGCTCCATGTAATCCTGTGCAGGCACATTCTCCTATTGCGTATACTCTTTGAATAGAAGTTCTGCCATCTTTATCTACCTGAATACCTCCACATAAATAATGCATGGCAGGTGCAACAGGAATCATATCTACAAATGGGTCTATGCCTATGCTCATACATTTGTTATAGATGTTGGGAAAATGGTCAATAAACTCTTTTCTGTCTAAGTGTCTGCAATCCAAATAAACATGGTCGCTTCCGTGAATTTTCATTTCATTATCTATGGCTCTTGCTACAATATCGCGTGGTGCTAATTCTTCTCTTTCATCGTATTTTTTCATAAAAGCTTCTCCTGATTTATTTCTTAGTATAGCACCAAATCCTCTGATTGCTTCTGTGATTAGAAAACTTTGTTCATTAGTTTTTCCTTCATACAAGGCGGTAGGATGAAATTGAATAAACTCCATGTCTTTTACCAATCCTTTGGCTCTGTAAAACATAGCAATTCCATCGCCTGTTGCTATGGAAGGATTGGTAGTTACTGCGTATGCCTGACCAATGCCACCTGTTGCTATGACAGTTACATTTGATAAAACAGTAATAATTTCATTATTCAATTTATTGAGAACATACGCACCATAGCATTCAATATCGGTTCTTTGAGAAGTTACAATTTCTCCTAAATGGTGTTGGGTAATAATATCTATTGTAAAATGATTTTCAAGTATTTGTATATTGGGATGCTTAAGAGCGGCTTCTAAAAGTGTTCTTTCTATTTCCCAACCGGTAATGTCTTTGTAATGCAATATTCTTTTTTCAGTGTGTCCACCTTCTTTTGCTAAATCATAATGTTCGTTATCTATTTTGTCAAAGCGGGCACCTAATTCTATCAGTTCTTTAACTCTTTTGGGGCCTTCGCTAACTACCATTCGGACTATCTTTTCATCATTAAGGCCAGCGCCTGCAATGATGGTATCCTCAATGTGCTTTTCAATACTATCGTGCGACATATCCCATACTGCAGCAATTCCGCCCTGTGCGTAACGGGTATTACTTTCTTCTTTTTTGTCTTTTGTAACGATGATAACTTTACCATATTTAGCTACTTTCAAGGCATAAAATAAACCAGCAATACCAGAGCCAATAATCAAAAAATTCGCATGCGTTCTTTTCATTTTTTATAGAATTAAATCAAGATAGGCGAAAAACAAAGATGGCTTAATAACAAAAGTAAAAATGATTCCAAAAATACCACCCCAAAAATGTGCTTCGTGTCCTATTCTATCCGATGGTAATTTTCGCTTACTCATGTAAAAGCTGAAAATTAAAAATAACAATCCAAGGAGCCAGGCAGGTATAGGTATAAAAAAGAAATACAGCCATTGCAATGGATTGATAATAATGAAACTGAATATAATAGCTTCTACAGCTCCACTGACTCCTAATGAGGTATATTGAGGGTTGTCTTTGTTTTTTATATATTCTGCAATAGAGGAGGCGTAAATGCCGCCTGTAAACAATATTAAAAAATAAATTTTTCCCATTTTCTCGCCAAACAGTAAAGGATAGTTGTAATTTTCCAGAATTGTACCAAAAGACCAAAAAATCCAGACATTAAGAAAGAGATGTAAAAAATTAGCATGAAAAAAAGCATGACTCAAAAATCGGTAATGTTGTTTGTAGTGCTTAATCAAATAAGGAGAAAAAATATATTTTTCAATAACAGAAGGATTAGCAAAGCCAATCAAAGAACAAACAATAATAAATAAAGATAAAATCTTTGTAATCATAAAAAATTTGTGCAAATGTAGAGAAAAAAAATACCTGCATTTTACAAAGTTGTAATTGATTATTGATAATTTATGTATCATTGCGAAATGATGTCAATGGAACCAGTTTTTTGAGTAAGTCAACATGTTGTTTTAATAACAAACCAGTTGAGATGATTAGATATTATATTATCCTTCATGTTATAGTATTTATTTGGGGTTTCACGCCTGTTCTTGGCAAATTCATTACATTAGATGCATGGCAATTGGTTTGGTGGCGAATGTGTATGATAGTTCCCGCTATGTTTGCATTTATGATAATCAATAAAAAAACATTTGTTTTCCCTAAAAAAAAGCATTTGTATAGCATGATGTTTATTGGAACATTAATTGCTTTTCATTGGGTATGTTTTTATGGAGCCATTAAAGTGTCCAATATATCTATTACCATGGCTGCGTTTTCATCTGCTACACTTTTTACTTCTTTGATAGAACCAATCTTTTACAAAAGAAAAATCCGCCTTTATGAACTTTTATTAGGGGTATTGGTTATGATAGGTATATCCATCATTTTTTCTGTATCATTTGAGTACAAGTGGGGCTTGGTATTAGGATTGTTAGCCGCTTTATTGTCTTCCATTTTTTCTGTATTAAATAGTTTATTAGCTAAGGAAGTTCCATCTGTACAAATTTCTACTTACGAATTATTTTTTGGATGGATAGTATTAAGTATTTATTTATACTTCGGAGGATATTGGGATAAAAAATTTTTTCAGGTAGATACTCATAATTGGATAGGATTAAGTTTACTCTCTTACATTTGTACTACTATACCGTTTATTGTAGCCATTGATTTAACTAGGCATATCAGTCCTTATACAATTAATTTGACTGTGAATATGGAAAGTATATATGGAATCATTTTAGGAATGATATTTTACAAAGAAAATAAATATCTGAGCGGAAGTTTTTATATAGGATTTGTCATTATTTTATGTTCCATTTTTCTGAACGCGTATTTGCAATATGTGCAAAGAAAAAAATTACAAGTTCCATTAATAAAAGAAAGAGATAATGATTTCGCTTAATAATATTTCGGTAGAATATAATGGTCATCTATTACTTGAAAACATTGGTTTTCTTATAAGTAGGGCAGACAGAATAGGGTTGGTAGGAAAAAATGGTGCGGGAAAAAGTACTTTGTTGAAAATAATTGCAGGCATTCAGACGCCGTCTTATGGAGAAGTTGCTAAACCCAAAGATATAAAAATAGGTTATCTGCCCCAAGATATGATTCATCAAAATGGCAGAACGGTATTTGAAGAGGCAGCTATGGCGTTTGATGATTTGATAATATTAGAAAAAAAACTTGATGAAATACAGCAAGAGTTAGAACGCAGAAAAGATTATGAAAGCGAGGACTATTTGAATTTGATACAACAACAAAGCGATATTTATGCAAAATTAGAAATAACAAATGCATCTAAAAGAGAGGGAGAAATTGAAAAAATTTTGTTTGGACTGGGCTTTGAAAGAAAAGATTTTCAAAGACAAACATCTGAATTTAGTGGAGGTTGGAGAATGCGAATTGAGTTAGCCAAAATACTGCTAAAGCGGCCAGATGTTTTACTGTTAGATGAACCAACTAATCATTTAGATATAGAAGCCATTATTTGGTTTGAAAATTTTTTGAAGCAATTTGATGGTAGTGTAGTTCTTATTAGTCATGATAAAAGTTTTTTAGATAATGTAACCAATCGCACTATAGAAATTGTAAATGGAAAAATTTATGATTATAAAACATATTATTCGCATTATCTTGAATTAAGAAAAGAAAGAATAGAACAACAGGAAGCAGCAGCAAAAAATCAACAAAAGTATATTGAAAAAACAGAAGAACTTATTAATAAATATCGTGCAAAGGCAAGTAAAGCAGCATTTGCACAGTCCCTGATAAAAAAGTTAGAGAAATTAGAGAAAATAGAAATTGACGATTGGAATACAGAAACTTTGCGTTTTAGGTTTTCTTCACCCGCTCCGTCTGGAAAAATTGCCATAACTGTTGAAAATGTACAAAAAAAATACGGCGATAAATTGATACTGAGTCATATTCAGTTTATTGTAACCAGAGGCGAAAAAATTGCCTTTGTAGGCAGAAACGGAGAAGGTAAATCTACTATGATGAAAATTATTGCTGGTAAAATACCTTATGAGGGAAAAGTTCAATTAGGTCATAATATTATATCAGGATATTTTGAGCAAGATCAGGAAGAAAAATTAAATTTGGAAAAAACAGTTTATGAAACCATTGATGAATTGGCAACAGGAGAAATCAGAAAAAATATACGAGATATTTTAGGTTCATTTTTGTTTAGCGGAGATGATATTCACAAAAAAGTCAAGGTATTGAGCGGAGGAGAAAGAGCAAGGTTGGCCTTGTGCAAATTATTGCTTCAGCCATATAATTTACTTTTATTAGATGAACCCACTAACCATTTAGATATTCAATCAAAAGAAATTTTAAAACAAGCGATCAAAAATTATGAAGGAACTGTTATTATTGTAAGTCATGATAGAGATTTTTTAAGTGGATTAAGTAACCGAATATTTGAGTTCAAAGACAAAAAGATTAAAGAGCATTTGTGTAGCATTGACGAATTTTTAAATGAAAGAAAAATACAACAATTAAAAGAACTAGATATTCAATCAAAATCAGATAAAAACTTATCCATTGCTTCATCTCAAAAAATAAATGTTTCTTTGAAGAACAACAAAGAAAATAAAAATTTGCAAAGTCAAATAAAGAAGATAGAAGAAAAAATTGAAAACATTGAAACAGAAATAAAAAATATGGACGAATTATTATCTAATCCTGAACAATACGACAAGTTAGTTAATGATAAAAATTTTTTTGAAAAATATAACGAACTAAAATATCAACACGAAAAATACCTTAAAGAGTGGGAAGATTTAATTGAAAAAATCAAGTTTTAACTAGTGGTTCCGGAGGGAGTCGAACCCCCAACCTTCTGATCCGTAGTCAGATGCTCTATCCAGTTAAGCTACGGAACCATCATTGGAATGGCTGCAAATATAGTGATAAATATTAATGAATTCTTTAAAAAAAATACTTATTTTTTAATTATATTTGTAAAGAAATTTATGTTTATGAGTGAATATAAAACTTGTGTTGGTAAGTATTTAGGAACAATATGTCTTTTGTTCTCTTTAACCTCCAACATTACAGCACAATTGCCTGTTGATACAATTCTACAGAATAAAAAAGCTGTAATAGAAGAATTCACAGGCATATATTGTGGTGCTTGTCCAAATGGCCACGCTGTATTATCGACTATTCACCATAACGACCCCAATAATGTTGTTTTAATCAGTATCCATGAAGGATATTTTGCTGAACCTGAAGTGCCTCTTGTGCCTGATTTCAGGACACAAGATGGTGACAGCATTGCTCTTATACCAGGTATGAGAGCAACTAATGGAGTTGCTACTTATCCAAGTGCTTCCGTTAACAGAATGATTTTTAATGGAAGCATCATGTCCATGCCTGCTTATTCATGGAGTGCTGCTGTAAACTCTGTTAAGACCCAAACGGCTTATTGCAACGTAGCTCTACAGGCAACATTGGATGTGCAAACTAGGGTGCTCAATGTTCATACTCAAGTGTATTATACTGCAAATAGCCCATCAAGTACGAATTTTCTTACTATTGCTTTATTGGAGGACAGTGTACCTGGACCACAACACGATTATGGTAATTACAACCCAACTAACTGGTTCCCTGATGGTAGTTATAAGCATAATGATGTTTTAAGAGATATTATCACTCCTGCATGGGGACAACCTATTTCGCCAACATCTGCAGGTACAAAGTTAAATATTTACCATACATATACTGTCCCATTGACCTTTCCATCCGGAGGAACCAATACTACTTCTTGTTTGCCGGGACGATTAAAACTGGTTGCATTTGTTGCAGAAACGTATTCTACTATCATTAACGGAGCTTATGGTCCAATTTATTTAAATAATTTTTCTTATAATGAAGATATTGGAATAACTAACCTAAAATGCAATGATGAAGTTTGTTCAGGAATAATGAAACCGATAGAATTTTGGTTTGTAAATAACGGGAACTACAATGTTGCACAGGTTTCTTTTACTTATTCAGGGAATAATTTATCACCCGGTCAATTTACTTGGAATGGCAATTGTCCTCCTTATACTCAGAAATTTGTCTCCATCAACAATGTGAGTATTGTTCCAACTGTTAATTCAAATACTTTTCAAATAGGTGTTGCATCAATTAATTCAAATTCTGATGAAAATCCCGTAAATGATCAAATAACAAAGATAGTACAAACCACTACGCTTGTAGCGCCGAGTATTAATATGCAGATGAACTTTAATCAGGACCAATATGGATGGGATACTCGATGGAAAATTATTGAAGATGTTACAGGATTGATTGTTGTACAAGATGGCCCATGGAATAACTTAAACTCGTCAGGGACTTTGTTACATACCAAAACATTCACCTTACAACCTAATACATGCTATCGTTTAGAAATTACAGATGAGTATGGTGATGGTGCTTGTTGTAATTATGGCAATGGAAGTTATGACTTGAAATCGGGTGGCACTTCTATTTTTTCAGGTTTAGCAAATTATGGTTTCGGTTTAACAAAGTGGTTTAAAACAGGAAACGATGTGTCAGTAGATGAGCATAACATTTTACCTGAAAATATAATTGTTTATCCTAATCCTATCAATGAAAAAATGAAGATTGAGTTCTTAAGTAATAATCATGATAACATGAGAGTAAGCATGTTCGATGTAATAGGGCAGATGGTATATTCACAAAATATTCCCTCTGACAGAAATATTATTGAGGTTGACTGTTCTCAGTTACCTCAAGGTATGTACTTCGTTTATTTGGTAAATAACAGTGATAAATTATTAGTAAAAAAAATATGTATTATTCATTAAAAGTCTTATAATTTTACTAAGGTATACATTTATATATTTGAATTAAGTATTATTGCACACAAAAAAATATGAACCTTGAATCATGGATAGATATACCTGCTCATTCTGACTTTTCAATTTACAATATCCCTTTTGGCATATATTCAGATGTTGATATCACTTACAGAGCGTGCACCAGAATAGGAGATTATGTGATTGATCTTTATGAACTATCTAATGCCGGCTTTTTTGATGATATTGACAAACATTTGGCATCTGCTTTTGAAAATAAATACTTGAATGACTTTATATCAAAGGGTAAACATATTACATCATTAGTAAGAAAAAGAATACAGGAATTATTATTGAAAGAAAATAATTCACTACAATCTCAAAAACATCTGCATTCAAAAGTATTGAAACCCATTCATGAAGTAAAAATATTACTACCACTTCAAATTGGTGATTATACCGACTTTTATTCCAGTGAATACCATGCTACTAATGTAGGTAAAATGTTCAGAGACCCTAACAACGCACTGTTACCTAATTGGAAACATTTACCTGTAGGTTATCATGGCCGCTCATCCAGTATTTTTGTGAGTCCGCATTCTTTTTACAGGCCTAATGGACAAACTAAACCTGCTGATGCCGATAAGCCCGTATTCGGCCCTACAAAGTTATTGGATTTTGAATTAGAAACAGCGTTTGTAGTTGGAAAATCAACAGAACAGGGTCAGATTATTCCTGTGAATCAGGCCAAGGATTATATCTTTGGAATGGTGCTTTTTAATGACTGGAGTGCCCGTGATATTCAAACATGGGAATATCAGCCACTCGGACCTTTTTTAGCCAAAAACTTTGCATCTACCATTTCTCCATGGATTGTTACTTTAGAAGCTTTAGAGCCATTTTTTATAGAACCCCATTTTGAACAAATACCATCTCCTTTGCCTTATTTACAACAAAAAAACAGAAAATCATTAGATATTAATTTAGAAGTTTTTATACGCACTCAAAACGGCACAGAAACTTTGATTTGTCAAAGCAATAATAAATATCTGTACTGGACTATGGAACAACAATTGGCACACCATACTATTAATGGATGTCCTGTCAATATTGGAGATTTGATGGCCAGCGGAACTATTAGTGGGCCTGAACCACATCAATATGGTAGTATGCTTGAATTAACATGGAAAGGTACCCAACCAATTAAATTATCGAATGGAGAAGAAAGAAAATTTATTCAAGATGGTGATACAGTAATTATTAAAGGATATGCTCAAAAAGGTCCTATTCGGGTAGGATTTGGAGAGTGTATGGCTACTGTTTTACCTGCCAAAACATTACATTTTAATTAAATTAAATTTATGAAACAATATCATGATTTACTACAATATGTTTTAGATAATGGAATTAAAAAAGAAGACCGAACTGGTGTAGGGACTATCAGTATATTTGGTTACCAAATGAGATTCAATCTTGAAAATGGGTTTCCTTTGGTTACAACTAAAAAACTACATATTAAATCTATTATCCATGAACTGTTATGGTTCTTAAAAGGAAGCACTAACATCCAATATCTAAAAGAAAATGGAGTTACAATATGGGATGAATGGGCAGATGAAAAAGGAGAATTAGGTCCTATTTATGGCTACCAATGGAGAAGCTGGCCTGATTACAAAGGAGAATACATTGATCAAATATCTAACTTAATTAATGAAATTAAAAAGAATCCAAACTCCAGACGTTTGATTGTAAGTGCATGGAATGTAGCGCAAATAAAGGATATGCGGTTGCCGCCGTGTCATATTTTATTTCAATTTTATGTGGCAGATGGAAAATTATCTTGCCAATTATATCAAAGAAGTGCAGATATATTTTTAGGTGTTCCTTTTAATATTGCCTCTTATGCTTTGCTTTTAATGATGGTGGCACAGGTAACAAATTTAAAACCTTATGAGTTTATACATACATTAGGTGATGCACATTTATACCTCAATCATATTGAACAGGCAAAATTACAACTTTCACGAGACATCAGGCCTTTACCCAAAATGATTATTAATCCTGAAATTAAAAATATTTTTGAATTTAAATACGAAGATTTTCAATTAGAAGGGTACGATCCACACCCTCATATCAAAGCCGAAGTTGCCGTTTAGTTATTGATTAATAATAAACATTAATTTTTATCCAATTTTTCAAACACCGAATTGTTACTAGAAAACTCAGGCACTAATTTTTTCATGAGTTCTACTATTTTGAAGTTATTTTGAGTGTTAAAAGCATTGATGAGATTCTCAACTTCTTGTTTTATTTCATCAAAAGAATATTCTCTGACTTTTCCTATGAGAATTTTAGGATGGTGTGTCGGAATAGTAGTTTCAGTGTCTGCCAATACTTCTTCGTACAGTTTTTCTCCAGGTCTCAGGCCTGTAAACTCTATTTTAATATCCTTATTTTCTTTCAATCCGGATAAACGAATCATTTTAATAGCAAGGTCTAAAATTTTAACTGGCTTGCCCATATCAAAAACAAATATTTCTCCACCTTTCCCCATAGAAGCAGCTTCTAACACCAATTGACAGGCCTCCGGGATAGTCATAAAAAATCTTGTTATTTCGGGGTGTGTTACAGTAACGGGTCCGCCTCTTTCTATTTGCTTTTTGAAACGAACAATTACCGAACCATTAGAGCCCAGCACATTTCCAAAACGGGTAGTAATGTATTTTGTAGAGGATAGTTTATTTTTACTTTGTACATACATTTCAGCAATTCTTTTGGATGCCCCCATCACATTAGTTGGATTAACAGCTTTGTCTGTAGAAATAAAAATCATTTTTTTAACTTTGAACTCTTCAGATAAATCAGCTACTAATTTTGTGCCTAATACGTTATTCAGTATTGCTTCCGAAGGATTGTCTTCCATGACAGGTACATGTTTATAAGCAGCAGCATGGAATACAATGTCCGGACGAAAATGTTCAAAAACTCTTTTCATTCTAATGGCATTCTTTATATCAGCAATGACAGTTTCAAAATTAAGTTTTGGAAATTTTTCTTTCATTTCCAGTTCTAATTCATATAGCGGTGTTTCTGCAATATCCAGTAAAACAAGATATTTGGGTTGATAGTGAGCACACTGTCTGACTATTTCACTTCCAATAGAACCAGCTGCACCGGTAATCAAAATAATTTTATTTTTTAGTTCTTCCTCTACTTTCGGATTATTCAGATTAATAGGTTCTCTTTCAAGCAAATCTTCAATATGGATGGACTTTATTTGAAAAGCATTTAACTGTCCGTTTATCCATTTTGAAACAGGGGGAACATATAAAATCTGAATATTAAGATTCAATGCTTTTTCAGCAATTTCCTGTTTTTTATCAAAAGATAAATTTTGTATGCTGATGATGATGGCATCTATGTTTTTATCTTTAACCAATTCATCCATGTCTTCAGGTGCATACACCATAGTATTTTCAATTCTTTTCCCTTGTTTTTTTTCATCATCATCTATAAAGCCAATTACTTTGTATTGAGAAGCATGATCTTTATCTAATGTTCTTTTTGTAATAATTCCTGATTCTCCTGCTCCGTATATCAATATGTGTTTTTTATTTTTATAGGGATTTTTAAACTCTATATACAAGGTTTTTACAAGTATCCTTGCTGATACCATCAGGAAAATATATACCAGCAAATCAATGATAATAACAGAAGTGGGATAAATAAAATAACCATTGAAATATAGCCATAGAAAATTAATTCCAAACAGAGTCAGGGTGCCTGAAAGCCCGCTATAAAAAATCCGCATGGCGTCTTTTGAACTACTGTGTCTTAACATTCCCTTGTGAACGCCCCATATTACTTCGTACACTAATCTTACTGTAATTGTAAATAAAATATTGTATGGAATATTTTTTTTATCAGCAACAGGGATGCTTTCAAAATTAAATCTTAATAAAATAGCAATGAATAAAGATATTAAAGCAAGCCATAGATCAAATATAATAATAATATATCTTGGAATATTAATTTCCAGTATTTTATTCAAGAATGTGGAGTGGTATTTTTTCACAGAAAAAATTTGCCTCTAATTTCGGTAAATAAACATACAAATAAAAGTTTTATTGATACTTGTTTATACTTATGACTTATCATACATTCGCACACTTCTAATTTAGAAATAATGAAAAATAAAAATCATGTCAAGTACTTCGCTATACTATTTTTTGCTTTTATCAACTTACAACTTGTTTTTTCTCAATATGGTGGTGTAAAAGGAGTGGTGTATATTAAAGCTACAGGAGAATCTGCTGCTTTTTGTAATGTGTATATCAAGGGAACAACCATTGGAACTTCTACTGATGCTAATGGATATTTTATGCTTTCAAAAATTCCTGTTGGTATTCATACTTTGGTAATTACATCTCTTGAATTTGATACTCTTCAGGATATTATTCAAATAAAAGATAATGTTGTAATCAGTAAAAAATACTTTGGTGAAAGAAAAAGCATACGCCTTCAGGAAGTAGAAATTTCTGCCAATAAATCAGATAAAACAGAAAAAGTAAATATTTCTGTTACTAAAATAGATCCAATTGTTATCAATAAATTACCAAGTATTGGTGAGCCCGATATAGCACAATATTTACAAGTATTGCCAGGTGTGGTTTCTACAGGAGACCAGGGAGGTCAAATCTACATCCGTGGAGGATTGCCTGTTCAAAATAAAATTCTTTTAGATGGTATGACTATTTTTAATCCCTTTCACTCTTTGGGACTATTTTCCGTATTTGATAACGATATTATTAAGCAGGCAGATGTGTATTCAGCGGGTTTTAATGTAGAGTACGGAGGAAGAAATTCTGCCATTATGGACATTCGCACAAAAGACGGTAACAAAAAGAACATTTCAGGTAAAATACAGGCATCTACTTTTTCTGCCAAATTATCATTAGAAGGACCTATTATCAAGCAAGATAGCAATAAAGCAGGTGCGTCTTATGTGTTGTCTTTTAAACACTCTTATTTGCCTCAAACATCACCTGCATTGTATAAGTATGCAAACGATTTTACAAATAATAAAACCAATGGCTTACCGTATTATTTTACAGACCTCTTTGCCAAAACATCTTTTAATACTCAGTCAGGATCTAAAATAAATTTTTTCGGCTTTAATTTTAATGACAAGGCAGATTTTAAAAATATTGCTACTTTTACTTGGAAAAGCGTGGGTGGGGGAACCAATTTTTATATCATTCCACCGTCATCCAATTTAATTATGGATGGCTTTGTCAATTATTCTAATTACAAGATTAAATATACCAACAATACCATTTCAGGGAATATAAAAACCAGTGAAGTAGGTAATTTTGATGCCGGATTTAATTTTGTAAAGTACATAGGTAGAAATGATGTTAGATTGGGGATTGATATCAATGTTTTAAATACTGATTATGAAATTCAGAATCCAAATTTTTCACCCATTCAGGAACAACGATCTACGGCTAATCTTGGTGCTTACGCCAAGTTCAGATGGATTTTATTAAACAAGCATTTAGTGATAGAGCCGGGTTTCAGAGCACAATATTACGCCACATTGGGCATATTTTCTCCCGAACCAAGAATTGGAATCAAATACAATATTACCAATACCTTCAGAATGAAAGCTGCAGGAGGGCTGTATTCACAATCTTTATTTAGCGCTAATTCAGACAGAGATGTGGTAAATTTATTTTATGGTTATATTCATGGACCTGATAGCGATCAGTTCCCAAACACCTATTTAGATAAAAACAAAAATAAAAAAACAACTACTTCTTCTGTACAAAAAGCATGGCATGCTGTAGCCGGAGTAGAATATGATTTCCTGAAATTTTTTGAAGTGAATGTAGAAGGGTATTATAAATTTTTTAATACCATTATTAATGTAAACAGAGATAAATTGTATGACGATAACCAAATCAACCAAAACATACCTGATATCTACAAAAAAGTGTACATTATTGAGCAGGGAGATGCCATGGGCTTAGATTTTACACTCAAATACGAAAGTAAAAAATTATATTTGTGGATAGTGTATTCATATATGCGGACTAACCGATGGGCTGGTAATGCCAGTACAGGAGAAGTAATTCAGTATCCACCAATTTTTGACAGACGGCACAATGTCAATATAGTGGCTTCCTATAATTTTGGTAACAAAAAACAATACGAATTGAATATCAGGTGGAACTTTGGTTCACCCTATCCATTCACGCCTACTCAGGGTTTTTATCCGAACATACAATTTAATAATAGTATTAACTACAATTACATCAACTCTAATGCTAATCTTGGCTACATTCCAGGAGCATTGAATTCGGGCAGATTGATAGATTATCATCGTTTAGATATTGGCTTCAGATATTTTTACAATCTATCTGAAAAAACAAAATTAGAACTCAATGCAGGTGCTACCAATGTATACAATAGAAAAAATGTTTTTTATGTAGATAGGTTTACTTTTGATATTATCTACCAATTGCCCGTTATGCCATACTTGACATTAGGGTTAATA